>JANYCG010000105.1 GCA_025360385.1 Burkholderiales bacterium
TGCGGGTTGAACTACCCAACGGCGTTGCAGTCGATCTTGGTGCAACTGAGATGCAGGATCTATTGGCTGTCATGCAAACGCTGTGCAGCCTGCCATGTTCACGCTGAATCCTGCCAGAGCCGTCTACCTGCACCGAGATGCTATCGATTTCAGAAAAAACATTAACGGCCTGGCCAGCCTGGTCGAACACGCCCTGGGCATGAACGCCTTTGCCAACGCCGTCTTTGTTTTTGGTAACCGCAGGCGGGACCGCATCAAAATACTGGGCTGGGATCGCAACGGATTTTGGTTGCTGCAAAAGCGATTGGAGGATGCTCGCTTTATCTGGCCACGCAAAGACAGCACCGTCATCGAACTCAGCGTGCAGCAACTGCACTGGCTGCTGGGCGGAATCGACCTTGAGGCCATGCGCGGGCACACGGCTGTGGTCTATCAAAAGGCGGCATAAAAGTCATCCCAAAAGTGGGCGAAATACTCTTGCTTTATGCTGGCTTTGAGGGAACTTCTTGAGAGGCAATTTGGTCAAAAACGTCAATGAATTTGACCCCCGCCACCGAAGATATTGCAACGCTGAAAGAAGCTTTGGTATCTGCCGAAAAACGCAGCGAGTTACTCAAAAGTGAACTGGTTCTGGTGCGCACCGAGCGTGACATGCTCAAGGAGCAGCTCAACAAATTCAAACGCGATTTGTTCGCCGCCAAGAGCGAGGCCAGCGCTACGCACCAGAAGGACATGTTCTTCAACGAAGCGGAGAATCTGGGCGCTACAGCACAGCCTGGCGTTGAAGAAACTGCTGATGAAGCCGACGCCATTGATGTGCCTGCTCACAGCCGAAAAATGCGTGGGCGCAAGCCCATCGATCCAGCGCTCCCCCGCCAAGTCGTGCGCCACGAGCTACCCGAGAATGAGCGCGTGTGTCCGCATGATGGCACAGTGCTGGTGGAGATTGGCATAGAGACCAGCGAGCAGTTGGACATCATCCCCCAGCAAGTGCAAGCCATCCGGCACGAGCGCGTCAAGTACGCCTGCCCCTGTTGTGAGGGCATAGTGCGCCTGGCACCCAAGCCCGAGCAGGTCATCCCCAAGGGATTGTTCAGCGAAGGCTTGCTGGCCTGGGTGATCGCCTCCAAATACTGTGACGGCTTGCCGCTGTATCGCCAAGCGGTGCTGCTGGCGCGCTTTGGTGGCTTGGATATCTCGCGCAACACCCTGGCTGCCAGCGTCGTGCGCGTGGGTGCGGCGGTGCAGCCTGTCATCAACCTGCTGCGCGACCACTTGCTGGCATCCGCGCTGATCTACGGCGACGAAACTGTGGTGCAGGTGCTTAAGGAAAAGGGCAAAGCGGCCCAGTCCAAGAGCTATATGTGGGCTCAGATGACGCAGGCCTCAGGACCCGATGGCACAGGTCCACCCATTCGCCTGTTTGCTTATTCGCCCTCGCGCAGCACACAGGCCGCGCAGTTGCTGTATGCAGGAATACGCGAGGGCAGCGCGCTGATGACGGACGGGTATGAACCTTACAACGCCATTGCTGTGACCCATCACCTAGTGCACCTGGGATGCTGGGCCCATTGCCGACGATACGTCTTCGATGCGCTGCAGGCGTTGCCCAAAAGCAGCCGCACGCCCGATCAACTTGCAGCCAAATTGATGGCCTTGATTGGACTGCTCTACAAAGCCGAAAGCCAGGCAACTGAGCAAAAACTCGACGCTACCGCCATCAAGGCGCTGCGTCAGGAGCACAGTGTGCCGGTGCTGGCGCAAATTCATGCGCTGCTGGTGGCCCATCTGCACACTGTCATGCCGGGCAGTTTGCTGGGCAAGGCGCTGCATTACATGTCTTCTCAGTGGAGCAAGCTCTGCACCTTTGTCCAAGATGGCACCTACGGCATAGACAACAATGCTTGCGAAAATTCAATTCGCCCATTTGTAGTCGGCAGAAAAAACTGGTTATTCAGTGACACAGTGGCTGGGGCCAATGCCAGCGCCAATTTGTATTCTTTGTTGGAGACCTGCAAAGCCAACGGCGTCAATGCCTATCAGTACCTGCGCACACTTCTGATCGCACTGCCAAAAGCCAAGACCGCCGATGACTACGAGGCACTCCTGCCCTGGAACATCGCCCTGTCCAAAAACTGAGCGCACTCAACCCACCACAACGCCACCCTTGGCGCAAGGGGTGTAGTTGCCAGAGCGCCTACGCTGGACGTGCTGCGCCCCGCTGACACCCCGCTGGAGCACATGATTCGCCTCGTGCGCGAAATGACAGCGGCAGGCAAAATTGCCGGCCAGCAAACCCGTGAGTAAGACCTGCGCAGCTTCCTGGGCACCTTCAACTTCGGTGGCGACATGGTCAAGCAGGCCGTGGGCAGCATGAGCAGCGGCGAAAAAGCCCGCCTGGTGCTGTGCATGATCGTGTGGCAACGCCCCAACCTGTTGCAGCTGGACGAGCCCACCAACCACCCGGACGATTGCCAGCGGTATCTGCTGGACGAAGCCAAACGCCAGCGCGTCCCGCCCATGCCACCCATCCCGCCGCCACCAAACTGCGCACAGCTGCTGCAGGCCAGGCCGGAGAGTATGCCCACCAGCCCCGCCAACACCAGACCGGCACATAGCAGCCGGGACACCTTGCTGGTCAGCCGCTGACTTTCGTTGGATGACAGTATTCTCATGCGGGTTAATTGGAGTCTGTTTTGCATCTCTTGCCAAGCCAGTGCCTAACCTTGACCCGCTAGAAGGTCAAAATTTTTCATCATTTAGGGCTGTAGCCAATGTGGAATATGCGCAATCAGCTACCACTTTGGTAGCAAATATTCCTTCGAGAAGCGCTGGGCAAGCATTGCCTTGTAGGCGCGCTCCTACGCCAAGTCGGGATTCTTTCTTCTGGTGCAAGCCACGTGCGTCAGCCAAACTGACGATGTGGTTTATTAAGTCACCACGTAAGGAATACCATGAACTCGTACCCCCTCTCTACCCATCAACTGGGCGTGTCCCGCCTGCATCCACTGGTTGCAGTCGCTGCAGGCTCCGTGATTTTGGCGAGCCTGCTGGGCGTCGCTGCCATGACGGGAATTCTTCCCACCTCCAATGCCAAGGCACCCGATAGTGTTGCAGTCACCGCCCCGGCAGATGTGTCGGCGTCTCCTGCACATACTTCGCTGCAGAAGGCTGCAAGCCAGAAACAAGCTACGCAAAAATCCTCCACGCAGGTGGCCACCAATTCCAGTGTCCCTGCGCAACCCGCTGCTGCTCCCGCCGCTCCCGCCGCTCCGGCCCAGAAAAACAGCGCTGTCGGTATCGGTGTGGGTGCCCTGGTGGGCGGTGCGCTGGGTAGCCAGATTGGCAGCGGCGATGGCAAGACCCTTGCCACAATCGCAGGTGCAGTGGGCGGTGGCTACGTTGGCAATGAAATTGCCAAGAAGCAAGCCGCCAGCCCCTGAGACGCCAGGCCCTTTAGTCCTGTTAGATAACCTGCCGCCACGGTCGAATCTGTTCCACCGTGGCGGTGGCGCCACCGCACACAATGAACAGCACGTTCTTGTACGGTGTCAGTGCCTCATAAGCCAGCGCCAGGCTGGCGCCGCAGGCCGGTTCCACCAGCACGCGGTGGTCGGTCAAAAAACGTTCACACGCATCCAACGCACTCGCATCTGACACCAGCACGCTCTGCACCGGCCGCTGCTGCGTCCACTGCAAAGCCTGTTCGCACACGCGCCTGGCACCCAGCGAACCGGCAATGCTGGTGATTGTTGAATGCAACCCAAAACTGACCCCTTTGAAGGAATAATTTCAATCCAAATTTGACCCCTGTTAGAAGCACTGTGTGTTCGAAGGAATCGAAGTTATACACAGGAGACAACAGGAGTGATCAAAGTGGGAACCTTGGCCAAGACCGCCGATGACTACGAGGCACTCCTGCCCTGGAACATCGCCCTGTCCAAAAACTGAGCGCACTCAACCCACCACAACGCCAGCCTTGGCGCAAGGAGTGTAGTTGCCAGAGCGCTTACACTCATTCAAGGCTTCGGCTGGCGTCTTCCAGCCAAGCGTTTTTCGCGGTCTTGTATTTAGCGTGTGGGCTACGGCCTGAATCTCTTGTTCACTCCATCGAGTCCGGGGTGAGTGTCTTCTTTGCTGACCCTCACAGTCCATGGCAGCGCGGCACAAACGAGAACACGAACGGACTGCTGCGGCAATACTTCCCGAAGGGCACCGACCTGTCTCGA
>JANYCG010000115.1 GCA_025360385.1 Burkholderiales bacterium
CTTTGGTCTGATCGCCTCCGATGCGCTGCCTAATTTGCAGCGGCTGGGAGGGTATGTGGACGATGCGTTTGACGAGCTTGAAAAGTGCGTGGAGCAGATTGGGGGGTAACGCGAATCAGGTCTGTCCTGAGCTTGTCGAAGGAAGCTTGCCGAAGCAAACTTGTCTCGGTGGGCTGGGTGAACATTGTTGCCTGGGGCCCGGGCGCCGGCGTATCGATACCCGCTGTGCAATACCCGCTGTGCAAGGCTGGGGTGGGGGGATTGCCTGTAAACTGAAACCTTCGTTTTTTCTCAACCCACAAGGAAGCCCTTATGAAACTCAATGTGTCCGCAGCCATCGTCAGCGTGGCTTTTTGCGCCTTCACCGTCACTCCTGCCCTGGCGGTCGACTATGAATATTTCAAAGATCAGTCTTGCTCGGAGCTGGGCAAAGAAATGGTTGCGATGCAGCAGGCCGAGAAGGCGATCAACGACAGCATCAAGAAAAAAGACAGCAAGGCCAATACCCAAGCCGTCGTCACCGCCCTGCTGGTCGGCTGGCCATTTTGGGGCCCCACGGACCACGGCGACGCCAACAACCAGCTTGCAGAAATTCGGACCGACATGAAGTACGTGGCCAGAGCGCAAAAAGCCAAAAAATGCGCACCCGTGTGAATTGAATCGCTGCAGACCCGTTGCACTTTCGCACGTTCACCAGATCTGACGATGGCATTGAACATCCCTGATCAGCATTTGTACCAACCCTTGTTTTCGCCTTGGCTTGCACAGGGTGATTTTCAGAGCTGCTTCGAGGTGGCAGCGCCGAGAACCTTGGTGAGCATTGATCGTTGTTTCGTCCTGTACACCTTGCTCAAACAGGCCATACATGTCGAGGGCGATATCTGGGAGTGTGGCGTGTACCAAGGGGGCACCGCCGCCATGATGGCCAAAATTCTGAAAAACAATGGCGCTTGGAAAAAGCTGTATCTATTCGATACCTTTGAAGGCATGCCGGAAACTGACCCTCAAAAGGATTTGCACCGCAAAGGCGATTTTTCAGACACTTCACTTGAATCGGTTGCCCAATATATCGACGGCGCAAACAGCTGCATTTTCCGTAAAGGCTTCATGCCGGCAACATTTGCCGGCCTTGAAGCATCAAAAATCGCTTTTGCCCATATTGATGTCGACATTTACGCATCCATTCTGGATTGCCTTTCATTTATCTGGCCCAGACTGTCATTTGGTGGTTTTATCATCTTCGATGACTACGGGTTTCCGACGTGTCCGGGTGCCAGGCTTGCTGTAGACCAGTTTTTTGCGGCTAAGGCCTGCCGCCCACTTTGCCTTCCCACAGGCCAAGCCGTGGTTTTCAAGGGAGCGGTTTAATTCCAATTCCACGTCATTCGTGAGGAAGCCACAAGGACCTTCACGAATGTTTTGGAAAGGGCGTCAGCCAGTGCCGCCGGCCGCTGCTCAAGCGGCAACCACAATCTCAAACTGCGCCTGCAAACCGTCTGCGCCATGCACAAACGGGACTGTCAGCACGGCGCGTTCGTCGTCGCGCAAATTGCGCCACAAAAAATCGCGGTTGTTGTTGGCATCACTGGCCACGTAGAGCTGGCTGGTCAGCAGCTCGCGCCCACCCAGTTTGACCTTGAAGTGAATGTGTGGGGCTCGGCCAGAATACGGCACGGGCTTGATGGTGCGAAAGCGGTAGGCACCGTCTGCGCCCACCCGCACTTTGCCAAAGCCCTGAAAGGCTGGGTCGATTTTGCTGCCGTCGCCGGGGTGGTCATAGTGCCCTGACGCATCGGCCTGCCAGATTTCAACCTGGGCACCGGCCACCGGTTTGCCCGCGAAATCGGTGACCGTGCCCAGGACCCAGGCGGGCTCGCCTTGGCCGTAACGCAATGCGCCGTTTTGGAGCAGGTCGTAGTCCGAGTCTTTGGGAAAGGCCAGCGGGTAGAACGGGCCTTCGGTTTGGGAGGGCGTGAGGCGGCGCGTGGCTTGCGCCATGGCGCGAGGGCCAAGCCACAGCGCCGGCACCGCGATGAAAGCCGCCGCAAGTGCGCGGCGCTGAAGGCCGGGAGGCACGGCCAATGAAAGTGGGGTTTGCTGCATGTCAAACTGTCCTTTCTCTTTGACTCAAAAACACGCCACGTCCGAGGCCAGCGCGGGCCAGGCCAATGCCTGACCGCAGGGCGCGCAAGCCTACTTCACGACCGAATAATTCACCGGCAGCCAGACATACCCGTTGCCCTCAGAACGCACCCGGCCAAGGCCCGGGAAGGACACGTGGGCAATGGCGAAGATGTACTGGTCACGGGCGGCTTCATGGTAGAAACCGGCGCGGGCATCGGCGGCAGTGGCGCTGTCGGTGTCAAACTGGATCGCGACGGCCGGGTTGGCAAACTGGATGGCTGCGACGTGCATCATGTCGCCAAACACCAGCATTTTCTGACCCTTGCTTTCCACCACGTAGGTGCTGTGGCCAGGGGTGTGGCCGCGCGTCACCACCGAGCGCACGCCGGGCGCCAGCTCGACGTTGCCGTCAAAGGCCAGGAACTTGCCCGCCGCCACATAAGGGCCGACCGACGCCTGGGCGCCCTGAAAAAAGCCCTTCATCGCTTCAGGCGCCTTGTCCATCTGCTCTTTGCTCAGCCAGAAGTCGGCGTCCCCCTTGTCAGCCCGCACCACGGCATTCGGAAAGGCGCGTTCGCTGCCTGCCATCAGGCCGCCCACGTGGTCAGCGTGCATGTGGGTCACGTAAATTTCGTCCACCTGCGCGGGTGTGTACCCCGAGGCCTTGAGGTTGTCCAGCATGTTGCCCAAGGTCGGGCCGAACAGTTTGGCGGCACCGGTGTCGATCAAAATCAGCTTGGCACCCGTGTTGACCAGGAAGGCATTCACCGAGGTCTCCAGCGGGCTGGTCAGGCTTTGTGCGCCCAGCGCCCGGTCAACTTCTGCCTCGGTGATTTTGGTCAGCAATTTGTTGACGGGCAGCGCCACCGTGCCGTCGGACAAGGCCGTCACTTCGTAGTCGCCCAGCATCATCCGGTAGTAGCCTGGGCCCGATTTTTTAACCATGGGTGCGCCGGCTTGGGCGGTGCCAGCCAGCGCCAACAAGCCACCCACGGCAACGGCGGTGGCAACTTGGCAGAAAGCGCGGCGAATGGGGTTTGAGAGGTGGTGAAACATGGGGAAGCTCCTTCAGGGTTGGCAGGTTTAAGAGGGTAGACCGGTTAACGGATGACTTTAGCCGAAACTTGGCAAGCGTGCATCCCGCCGACGCGGCAGCACGTCGGCTTGAGTGTTCGGTTTGGAGACGCTCACAGCTGGGTGGCCTGCAGTTTGAACGGCAAAGGCAACAAGGCGTGCCCGACTTGACGGTGGCGGCACCCGCGGGCAGGGCTCCTGACAGAACCACGTTCTGCAGCCAATTTTGACTGACCCCGGTAAGGCGGCCACAAACACTTTGCGTCTTGAGGTTCTGAACACTCGCCTCTTGCGCCTCTTGAAATGCACCCCAACAGAGGGCTCTGGCTGCGCCTTTTCAGCTTGCTTTGTAGGGGTGAGTGGCGCAAAAGTCGCTATTACAATTCGGTCATGCAAAGTCTGCGCAACACTTACGCCATCACCCGCTGGATGCTGGTCTGGTTTGTGTTGTCGCTCGGTGCGGCGGTGGCTTCGCCCCTGATCAACCCGCAAGCGACTGAGTTGATTTGCGCTGGCAGCGGCGTGATGAAGCTGTTGGTCAAAAATGCCGACGGCAGCAGCGAAGAGCAAGCCAGCCGCATGCCCGATTGCCCGCTGTGCGCCACGGCCAGCGCACCGCCGCCGGTCGCCAAAACGGTGCCGCATCCGGCCCAGCCTCTGGGCCATTCCCTTCAAACCCTTCCCGCTGCGCGCCTTGCCGCGCTCACTGCCGCACCGCCGCCTGGTCGCGGACCGCCCTGTTTCTCTTGAGCTATTGAATTGGTAGCGACATATTCCCTGTTTACGGGGACTTTATGTTGTTTTCATTGGTATCTCGGAGAATTTCGTGCAAAAAACCCGTATCGCGCTGGGCATGGCCCTGGCGTTTCCCTTGACTTTTTCAGTGGGGGCGCAAACCACCGTGCCCGCCCCTGCGCCACCGGCCGACGCGCCTACCAAGTCACTCGGCGTTGTCACGGTCAACAGCGGCCAGCCGACCTCGTTGCCGACGCAGATCCCCACCACGATTTCTGATTTTTCACCCCAGCCTTGCCGCCACCATCATGAACACCACTCTTAAATTTATAGCTGCATACGTAATAATGACGGGAACATCAGCCAGTTTTTCCCACGTTGTACTGTCTGAGCCGGCCGCTTTGGCCAATACCAGCTACCGGGCCACGTTCCGGATCGGCCATGGCTGCAACGGTTCACCCACCACGGCCATCCGGGTGAGGATTCCAACCGGCTTTCAAGGCACCAAACCGATGCCGCATGCAGGCTGGGTGCTGGCGGTGAAACAGGAGGACCTTGCCGTGCCCTACCCGAGCCACGGCAAAACCATCAGCCGCGACGTGACCGAAATCAGCTGGACGGCGGCCTCCAAAGACCATGCCTTGCCCGACGCCCACTACGACGAATTTGTGCTGCATGGCGGCGTGCCAGCCCAAGGCGGCGCGCTGTGGTTCAAGGTGCTGCAAAGCTGCGAGAGCGGCAGTAACGACTGGTCAGACGTGCCAGCCAGCGGCACGTCCACCCAGGGCCTGAAGTCGCCCGCCGCGCTGCTGGAAATCATTCCTTCCGACCAGGAGGGGCACCGGCATTGACGTCGTCACAATCAAGCCTCTTTGCCACCTTCGTTTGAACCACCTTCGTTTGAACCGCATTCACTGGAAACATTCATGAAACAGTCCACCCTGCAACACATATTTCGCCTAGGCGCTGCCCTGGCCACACTCGCCTGCACCGCTGCCACCGCGCTGGCCCAAAACGTGGAGGTCCAATCTGCCTGGATCCGAACCTCGGTGCAGGGCCAAAAAGCAACCGGCGCTTTCATGACCTTGACGGCCAAAGACGGCAGCCGCCTGGTCAGCGCCGCGTCGCCCGTGGCGGGCGTGGTTGAAGTGCACGAGATGAAGATGGAGGGTGACATCATGCGCATGCGTGCCTTGCCCAATGGCCTGGATTTGCCGGCCGGCAAAGCGGTCGCACTGCAACCCGGTGGTTACCACATCATGCTGATGGACTTGAAGGCCGCCTTGCCCAAAGGCAGCACCGTGCCGATGACGCTGAGCTTCAAGGACGCCAAGGGGGTTGAGAGCAAGCTGGAGCTGAAGCTGCAGGTGGCGGTGTCTGCCCCGGGCGGCGCTGCGGGCGCGGCTGCCGACATGCACAAACATTGAGTGCCCTGGCGCGGCAGTCAAGCGGGCAATGTTGAGTCCTTTTTGGATTTTCATCGCCATGCCTGCGGCATTCGGGTAAGCTGCGAGGCTGGTGCTTCGCAACAACCTTTAGGAGACTTTCATGAGCGACTCAGACGCTGGTTTTGGCAAGTTCGTGCCCGGCTTTGATTTTTTGCAGAACCTGGCCAAAAGCGCCGCGGCAGGGGCTTCGAGCAGCATTCCGCAAATGCCCAATTTGAGCAGTTGGGTGGCGCCGTCCCTCAATGTGGAAGACCTGGAAAAACGCATCGAAGAGCTCAAAGCTGTGCACTTCTGGCTCGATCAAAATTCAAAAGCTCTGGGTGCCACCATCCAGGCGCTGGAGGTGCAGAAGATGACCCTGGCCACACTCAAGGGCATGAATTTCAATTTGAGCGATGTGGCCAATGCCTTCAAGCTCAAGGCGGCAGATTCTGTGGTCTCCAGCGTACAGAAGGTCACTGAAAAAGCCGCCAGCACGGCCAAGTCGATCACCGGCGCGGCGTCCGACATGGCTTCCAGCGTGAGCAATGCTGCCAAACGCGGCAAGGCCGGCAAATCAGACAAGCCCGCCTCCGCCTTTGGGGGGCTGGTGGATCCCATGCAACTCTGGGGCTCGCTGACCCAGCAGTTCCAGCAGATCGCTGCGGGTGCCATGAAAGAAGCCGGCCGCAACACCGCGATTGACGCCACCAAACACGTGGTGGATGGCCTGGCCAAAGGCGCCGCCAAAGCCGTGAAAAAACCCGCCAGAAAAAAGGCTGCCGCGAGGTCAAAACGCACTTGAACGCCAAACCTGTTGGCTGAACCCGCGCTGCGCTCGCGCCGTGGGTTACCTAAGCTCACCGATGAAATTGTTCCCCTACGGCCACGCCACCCACCCGCAATGGCCCGTGGCCGCAGGCCTGGTGCTGGCGCAGGTGCGTGCGCAAATGGCGCTGCACGGGTACGCGTCTGCGCCCACGCTGGCCCTGCTTTACATCACCGACCATTACGCCGGGGCCGCCAAAGAAATCTTGGCCTACCTGGGCAGCGAGCTGCCTGAAATCACCGACTGGTCGGGCACCGTGGGGGTGGGCATTGCGTCCACCAACGTCGAGTATTTTGACGAACCCGCGCTGGCCTTGATGTTGTGTGAGTTGCCGGGCGACCAGTACCGCGTGTTCTCTGGCGTGGCACCGCTTGGGCTGGGGTTTGAGGCCCACACCGCGCTGATCCACGCCGATGGCAACACGCCTGATTTGACCGAACTGATTGGCGAGATGGCCTCGCGCACGCAGTCGGGCTACCTGTTTGGCGGCCTGTCGTCCAGCCGCAGCCAGTCGGTGCAGTTTGCCGTGGGTGGCAATGGCAACATCAGCGGGCAGGGCGCGGCCAGCGGCGTCTTCAGCGGAGGCTTGAGCGGCGTCGCGTTTGGCGAGGGCTTGAGCCTGGTCTCGCGCGTGACGCAGGGCTGCCAGCCAGTGTCCAAAACCCGCACCGTCACCCTGTTTGACCACAACCTGGCGCTTGAACTGGACGGCGAACCCGCGCTGGACGTGATGTTGCGCGACCTCAAGGTGACGTTGACCAAACCCCAAGAGGCTTTGACGGCGGTGCGCGCCACGCTGGTGGGTCTGGTTGACCCGGCCGACGCGCGTGGCGACAACGCCGTCAACCTGCGCGGCAGTTTTGGCAGCGACGTGGTCGTGCGCCACATCATCGGGCTGGACCCGGCGCGGCGCGGCGTGGCCGTCGCCACCCACCTGCAGGACGGCGTGCAGTTGGCCTTTTGCCAGCGCAATGTGCAAGCTGCCCGCGCTGACCTGACGCGTATCTGCGCCGAAATCCGGGAAGAGTTGGAGCCCGCCGAGCTGCCCCGCGAAACCGCCCTGGCACTGAGCGGCTCAGAAGCGGATTGCGCCCCGCATGAGGCCCGCCGCATCGCCGGCGCGGTGTACGTGAGCTGTTCAGGCCGCGGCGGCCCGCATTTTGGCGGCCCCAGCGCCGAACTGCAAATTGTGCGCCGCGCCTTGGGTGATGTGCCCCTGGTCGGCTTCTTCGCTGGCGGAGAAATCGCCCGCCACCACCTGTATGGGTACACCGGGGTGCTGACAGTATTTACCGGTTAGTGGCCTGGATATTTTTCGGTCTTGGATGTAAAAATGCCGCATCACCCTATAAACAGGGGATAGTTAGATATGTTTTTGATAACAGTCTGCGATGGCAAATAATTGGCCGCATCACACCCCGCGCGCCCGGTCTGCCTTGAACTGCGCTCTGAATTTGCCAAACTCGCCAGCGTCCAGCGCCTCGCGCACTTCACGCATCAGATTCAGGTAATAGTGCAGATTGTGGAGGGTGGCCAGCATGGGTCCAAGCATCTCGCCGCAGCGGTCCAGGTGGTGCAAATAGGCGCGTGAAAAGCCGTGGCGGCCACCCGCTTGCCATGCAAGGCCATTGCCAGCCGGGTCGTCCGGGTTCAGGCCCGCACAGGCATAACAGGTGCAGGTTTCGTCCAGCGGCTGCGCATCCATCTTGTGGCGGGCATTGCGGATTTTCAGGTCGCCAAACCGGGTGAACAAGGTGCCGTTGCGGGCGTTGCGCGTGGGCATGACGCAGTCGAACATGTCCACGCCCTGCGCCACGCCTTCCACCAAATCCTCGGGCGTGCCCACGCCCATCAGGTAACGCGGCTTGTGCGCCGGCAGGCGGTGCGGCGTGTGCGCCATGATGCGCAGCATTTCGTCTTTGGGTTCACCCACACTCACGCCGCCAATCGCATAACCGGGGAAGTCCATGGCCACCAACTGGTCCAGCGACTCTTGGCGCAGGCCGTCGAACATGCCGCCTTGCACGATGCCGAACAGGGCGTTGGGGTTTTCAAGCCGGGTGAACTCCGCCTGGCAGCGTTTGGCCCAGCGCAGGCTGAGTTGCATCGAAGCGCGTGCTTCGGCTTCTGTGGTGAGCTGGCCTTTGGTTTTGGGTTCGACCGAAATATAGGGCGTGCATTCGTCAAACTGCATCACGATGTCGCTGTTCAGCGTGGTCTGAATTTGCATCGAGATTTCAGGCGTCAAAAACAGTTTGTCGCCGTTCACCGGGCTGGAGAACTTCACGCCCTCCTCGCTGATTTTGCGCATCGCCCCGAGCGACCAAACTTGGAAGCCGCCCGAGTCGGTCAGTATCGGTTTGCGCCATTTTTCAAACCCATGCAGCCCGCCAAACTGCGCCATCACGTCCAGGCCGGGGCGCATCCACAAATGAAAGGTGTTGCCCAGGATGATTTGCGCCCCCATGTCCTCCAGGCTGCGCGGCATCACGCCCTTGACTGTGCCGTAGGTGCCCACCGGCATGAAGATCGGTGTATCCACCACGCCGTGGTTCAGCGTGAGGAGGCCGCGGCGGGCGTGGCTACCGGGGTGGCCGGCGGTCGGCGCGTCCGTGTTCAAGAGATCAAACTTCAGCATTTATATATTTGTAAGTGCACCGTCCTCATGGTGCTTGGCATCAATTCAGTGATTTTCTCTGCCCTGCTGCGGTCAAGTGCTAAGCCGGGGGCTAGCGCCCGCTCCCAGCACCAAGACGGTATGTCCAGTCACGCTTTTTCTTTTGGAAAATATTTCACGCCATCCAACCCCGCAAAATGCCCGTCCTGCGTCCAAAGCGTGGCGTTGTTGATCTGGGCAGCGGCGTAAATAAGGCTGTCAGCCATCGGCAGGTCAAAAGTGGTTGCCAGCCGGGTCAGCGTGACATCAAGGTCAACCACCCGCCCCCGGCGCATCATGGACTCCGCATAGCCTGCCACGGTCGGGTTGATTTCCCGTCGCAGTTTTTTCGTCACTTCGTAAATCGTGATGACGGGCACGATCAACCCCGCGGGTGACTGCGCTGCAGCGGCGAACAGGTCTGCGCGGGACGAGTCGTTGAAGTATTCCAGCCAACAGGAAGAATCCAGCACCAAGTGTGCTGCTTTGAGCGCCATCAAAAACGATCGGGTTCGTCAGGAATGTCCGTGCTGGACAAGCCCCGCGCGATGCCTCGGAAATAACTGGCAGGATGGTAGGGAATCAATTGCGCGACGCCGTCCACCTCGATCCAGGTGAGTTTGGCGCCAGGCTTGAGCTTGAGCGACTCGCGCAACGACACGGGCAGCACGACCTGGTACTTGCTTGAGAGCGTGACGGTGTTGTCGGTGGATTTCATATCGATCAGTATATCGCTTTACATCTGGTTTGTCGATCAAGCTGTTGGGCTAGCTTCATTGCTGTTTTTGCAGCAACATGGCGTCGCCATACGAAAAAAACCGGTATTTTCCGGCGATCGCGTGGGCATAAAGCGCGCGGATAGGTTCGTAGCCTGCAAAGGCACTGACCAGCATCATCAGGCTAGATTTGGGCAGGTGAAAGTTGGTGATCAAGGCATCGATCACTTTGAAATCAAAGCCGGGTGTGATGAAGATGCTGGTGTCGCCAGTCGCCAGGCCCGATTGGGCCCAGGACTCCAAGGTGCGCACCGTCGTTGTCCCCACCGCCACCACACGCCCACCGCGCGCTCGGCAATCGGCAATGGCCTGTTGGGTCGCGGCGGGCACCTGGTACCACTCGCTGTGCATCCGGTGGTCGGCCAGGTTCTCGGTCTTGACGGGCTGGAAGGTGCCTGCGCCCACATGCAGGGTGACGCTGGCGCGGTGCACCCCGCGTGCCGCCAGTGCGGCCAGCAGGGCCTCGTCAAAATGCAGGGCGGCGGTGGGTGCGGCCACGGCGCCGGGGTGTTTGGCAAACACCGTCTGGTAACGCGACTGGTCTTCGACGGAATCGGCGTGGGTGATATACGGCGGCAGCGGCACATGGCCGTGGCGTTCCATCAGGGTGTAGGGGTCATCGCCCCTGTCGTTGCTGAGCACAAAGCGGAACAAGGCACCCTGGGCATCGGGCCAGCGGCCCAGCAGAGTGGCGCACAAGCCGTCGTCCTGCCCAGGGGCGCAGACCAGCTTCACGGTGGTGCCTGCTTCGGGCTTTTTGCTCACCCGCAGGTGCGCCGCCACCTGGTTGCCGCCCAGCACCCGCTCCACCAACAGCTCCAGCTTGCCGCCCGTGGGCTTCTCGCCAAACAGGCGCGCTTTGATGACCATGGTGTCGTTGAAGACTAGCAAATCTCCCGCCCTGAGCAAGGCCGGCAGTTCCCTGAAAATCCGATCCACCGCCTGGGCCGAGCTGCCGTCCAGCAGCCGTGAGCCACTGCGCTCAGGGGCTGGGTGCTGCGCGATCAGCTCGGGCGGCAGGCTGAAGTCGAAGTCGCTCAAGCTGAAGCTGCGTGGGGGGTTGGAGGATGTGTTGGGCATGAGGCTTGGGCAGGGCTGAAACGGCCTGTGGGTGTAAGGCAGAATTGTCCCATGCCGCCCCTGCCTTCCAAGCCACCGTCAGCGCCGCCAGCAGGCTCAAGCAAAGCCGCCACTGTTGTGCGTGCGGCTGCGGGCGCGGGCCAGGCGTCGACCAAAAGCCCCTTGCAAAAAGCGCTTGACAAACTGGGCCTGAAGCGCGACATCGACCTGGCCCTGCATCTGCCCTTGCGTTACGAGGATGAAACCCGTATCGGGTGCCTGCGTGACGCGCGTGAGGGCGACACGCTGCAACTTGAAGCCACGGTCACCGCCAACGAGATCACCTTCAGGCCGCGCCGGCAACTGCTGGTGACGGTCGACGATGGCTCGGACACCTGCACGCTGCGGTTTTTCAGCTTTTACCCGTCGCAGCAAAAAGCCCTGGCGGTTGGCAATCGGGTTCGCGTGCGTGGTGAACTCAAAGGCGGATTTTTGGGCTGGACCATGATGCATCCAAACTTCAAGGTGGCGGGCGGCGACCTGGCCACCGCGCTCACGCCGGTGTACCCCAGCGTCGCCGGCCTGCCGCAACCGTACTTGCGCAAGCTGATTTCTGTCGGCATGACGCGGGCTGACCTGTCAAACACCATCCCCGCTGTGTTTGACGATGAAAACCACAGAATGTCCCCGTGGGATCTACATAGTTCGCTATTATTTTTACATAACCCGACGCCTGAATTGTCGCTGGAAACTTTGAGCGACCACAGCCACCTGGCCTGGCAACGCCTGAAGCAGGAAGAACTTTTGGCGCAGCAGCTCTCGCAATTGCAAAGCAAAAGGGCGCGTGATTTGCTCGCTGCGCCGGCCTTGGCGCGCCAGCCCAAAGGCAGCCTGCATCAAAAGTTGCTGGCCGTACTGCCGTTCAAACTCACCACCGCCCAGCGCCGGGTCTGTTCAGACATTGAAGCGGACATTGCCAAAACCGTGCCCATGCACCGCCTGTTGCAAGGGGATGTCGGTTCGGGCAAGACCGTGGTGGCCGCGCTGGCGGCCGCCATCTGCATGGACGCGGGCTGGCAATGCGCCTTGATGGCCCCCACCGAAATTCTGGCCGAGCAGCACTTCAGAAAACTGATTGGCTGGCTGGAGCCGCTGGGTGTCAAAACCGCCTGGCTCACCGGCAGCCAAAAAGCCAAAGAACGGCGCGACATGCTGGCGCTGATCGCCAGCGGCGAGGCCGGCCTGGTGATCGGCACCCACGCCATCATCCAGGACAAAGTGGTGTTCAAACGCCTGGCGCTGGC
>JANYCG010000246.1 GCA_025360385.1 Burkholderiales bacterium
TCTCGCGGCAAGGCATCCGCCTGTCCGACCTGGCGCGGGTGCTGGGCAAACTCACGCCGGAACAGGCCACGCTGTACAGCGGCATGTCGCCGCTCGGCACGCGTTTGGGTCTGGAAGAGCTGGATCGCCTGATGCCGGCGGCGCGGGAAGATGCTATTTAAATAGAAGCAAACTATGTATACCTCATAGGGACATAAGGCACTTTTTAACCTTAACTCGGCTTCGCAGCTGCTTTGCACCATGGCTAACCTCGTTTCAAGCCCAAGCCCAAGTCCAAGGGCCAGACCCGGCAGGGTGGTCATCATCGGCTGTGGTTTTGGCGGCCTTGAGGCCACCCGCGCCCTGAAGGATGCCGACCTCGACATCACCGTGGTGGACCGGCAGAACCATCACCTGTTCCAGCCCTTGCTGTACCAGGTGGCCACTGCGGGCTTGACTGCGCCAGCGATCGCCGAGCCGATCCGGCGCATGTTCCGCACCCAACGCAACGTCACCGTGTTGATGGCCGAAGTGACGGGGCTGGACGCCGTGCAAAAACACGTCAATTTGCAGGATGGGCAAGTCTTGCCCTACGACCATTTGATTGTGGCCGCCTCACCGTTGGGCAAGCTGGTGGCAGCGGCAACAGGGGCCCAGAGCGACCGCGCAGGGCGGGTCAAAGTTGAATCCGACCTGAGCGTCAAGGGCCACCCCGACATCAGCGTGGTGGGTGACCTGGCCGCTGCCATGAGTTATGCCGAAAAACGGCCGCCTGCGCCTGTGCCCGGCGTGTCGCCCGCTGCCAAACAGATGGGCCGCACCGCCGCCCGGAATATTTTGCGGCGCATCAAGGGCCAGCCGACGCAGGCGTTTCGGTATGCCAACTACGGCGACCTGGCCACCATTGGCCGCCATTCGGCTGTGGCCGACGTGGAGGTGCCTTGGCTTGGCAAGCTGCGCTTCACCGGCCTGCCGGCCTGGCTGTTCTGGCTTTGCGTCCACGTGTTCTTTTTGATCGGGTTCAGAAACCGCCTGGTGGTGCTGATCGACTGGGCCTGGGCCTACTTCACCTTCGAGCGCCACGCGCGCATCGTGGTTGGGCGGGCGCAAGACAGTTGAGGCCTTTTGGAAGGGGTGGGCAGTGGAAACCCAAAACGCATGGAGATTGGCATGACGCACTATTGGCTGATGAAATCCGAGCCCAAGGAGTGTTCGATCGACGACGCGCTGGCTGCGCCCAGACGCACTGTGCCCTGGGTCGGCGTGCGCAACTTCCAGGCCCGCAACTTCATGCGTGACACCATGCAAGTGGGCGACGGCGTGTTGTTTTACCACTCCAGCTGCGCCGAGCCAGGCATTGCCGGGCTGGCCCAGGTGGCCTCGAAGTCCAAGCCCGACCCGACCCAGTTCGACCCCCAGTCGGCCTACTTTGACCCGACCGCCAAAGCGTCAGAACCCCGCTGGATGCTGGTCGACGTGAAGGCCCTCAAAAAAACCCGGCTGCTGAATTTGCCCGAGCTGCGTGCTACCCCAAATTTAGCCGATATGCTGCTGCTGAAGAAAGGCAACCGGCTGTCGATCTCGCCGGTGAGCGAGGGGCAATGGCGGGTGATACGGAGGCTGTTGCTGGGTTAGGACGGGTCGTAAAAAAGCCTCTATTGCTTTTACAAATAGAGCAGTCCGCCGTTCACTACCAAACCCTGAGCGCGTCCAGCTGCCTGCAATCAGTGTGCCGCCCCGTCAATCCATGTTTTGCGTTCCCAGCGTTTTGGTCCTGAACTCACGCGGACTCAGCCCTGCATGTTTGCGAAAGAAGCGGCCGAAATAGGTGTCGTCTGCGAAGCCCAGGGCGTCGGCAAGTTGTTTGACGCGGGTGGTGGTGTACACCAGCTCACGCTGGGCTTCGTGCATCAGGCGGCTGTTAATGACATCCAGTGCAGACACCCCCAGCACGTCGCGGCACAGGCGCGACAGCTGCCCCGGCGTGATGCCAAGGTGCCCGGCATAGTCGGCCATGGGCAAGTGTTTGCGGTAGTTGCTGTCCACCAGGCGGCGAAATTTTTCGACTTGTTGGGCCTTGCGCGATGACGTGGGTGATGGGGCGGGTGCGTTTGTCGGTGTGGCGGCGTTCGACAGGCGGTGGGCCTGCACGCACAAGGCCGTCAACAGCGCCAAGCCAACCGTCAACTGGCCTGTCTCATGGCGCAGTGTCTCGCGTTCAATCGCCAAAAACAGTGGCATCAACACGTCTGCATGTCCCGCCACGTTGTCCAGCGCGATGACGGCAGGCTTGCGCAGGCTTGTCAAAAGCTCGGGCATGGTCACGCTGGCCATTGATTCGAGCGTGCGCTGCGCAGCTGTCACCACCGGGCCATCCACATTCGGCGAGAAAGTAAACGCATGCACGGTTTGTGCGGGAACCAGCACCAAGCAAGGCGCCGCCAATGGCCACCGGACGGTGTCGACCAGGGCCTCGCCGCTGCCCTGGGTCAAGTACAGGATCTGGATGAATGAGTCGTGTTTGTGGGGGCGGATTTTCCAGTGATGTGGCCGGGAGCGGGCCGGAATCCATTCAAAATCGAATGTGCTTTGCCAGCTGGGTTGTGCCGTTTCGCCATACAGAGCGTAGTTGGGGATAACGCTCGTCACAGCGGCCTGCTTTCAGACATTTGAAACCTCAAAATAGGCCTGAATTGTGCTGGCTTCTGCCCGAATCGTCAAACCTGAAAAAGCCCCGGTCAATGACAATGGTTGGCTCAAAACGAAAGGACAAGGATGACACAGGTTCAAACGCCAACGCAGGACGGCTGGCTCGCCCTGGCAGGCCGATTGTGTGTGGTGACGGGCGCTGCCAGCGGCATCGGCGCTGCCGTGGCACGCAGCCTGGCGCAAGCGGGCGCCAGGGTGGCGCTGCTGGACCGCGACGTGGCCGGATGTGAAAAAGTCACCGGTGAATTGACCGCCCAAGGCGCGGCGGCCATGGCCGTGGCCTGCGACACCTCGTCTGAATCGGGCGTCAAGGTGGCAGCAAAACGCATCGCGGACGAATGGGGCGCGGCTGATGTCCTGGTCAACAACGCCGGCATGTTGCGTGCGGGGCCGCTGGCTGACGTGAGCCTGGACGACTGGAACGCAGTGCTCGCGGTCAACCTCACGGGCTACCTTTTATGTGCCCGTGCGTTTGGCGCGGGCATGCGTGCGGCGGGGCGCGGCAGCATCGTCCACATTGCGTCGATTGCCGGGCTGATGCCGCAAACCGGCAGTGGCGCCTACAGCGCCAGCAAGGCGGGCGTGTTGCTGCTGTCGCGGCAGTTGGCAGTGGAGTGGGGCCCGCAAGGCGTTCGCAGCAATGCCATTTGCCCCGGTATGATCCGCACGCCCCTGTCGGCCAAGTTTTATGAGGAACCCGGCTTTGAGGCCAAGCGTGCGCTGGTCACAGCCAGCCGCCGCGTCGGCGAGCCGCAGGACATTGCCGACGTGGCGCTGTTTTTGGCCAGCCCGCGCTCCGCGTATGTCACCGGCGCTGAAATTCTGGTGGACGGTGGCATGTCGTCAATGCTGATGGATAGGGTGCCGCGTCCCGGGTTTAATCTGGCCGCCACGCCCGTCGCTTCGGGTGCTTCGCTGCCCCCCAAAGGGGGCTAATTTTTCGAGGGGCGGCCCAGTGT
>JANYCG010000146.1 GCA_025360385.1 Burkholderiales bacterium
GTAAAACTGTGCGCCAAGTGGGCTTTGATTTGAGCTGCGGTGTGAATAACGCCCATCGCCCGGTTCACGCCGGGGTGGGTGCTTGGGTAGTCAATGTGTACAAAGCGGGTCATGATGGGATCCTTTTCAAATGGTGTCCGGCACAAATGCCAGACACAGGTGGATATTAGGGTATTTACTTATATTGTTCAACTTTATATTAATGATTGAATAAATTCATATCGGTGATTAATTGGGGTAAACCCGCCCTTCAAACAAGGGGGCGACTCCCAAAATGATCGCTTTTGGTGCGGGTTGACATCGCCATGCCACTGTATTTTTGACAAAATCAGAAGTCGCTGGGTCGCGTTGCAAAACTATGCACAGCCCTGGCGAAACAACGGTAAAACCTGCCGACCTAAAAACGTCGGCCTACAACTATCTGGGGATCTGGATGAAAAAATACGCAACTCGAATGGCTTTGGGCGTGGCCGCTGCGGCGACCTCTTTATTGATCGCTTGTGGCGGTGGCGGCGGTGGCAGCCCTGCTGCTGTGGCCAATGTGACAGGCAAGTTTGTCGATGCCGCGACCAAAGGCCTTGGTTATCGGTGCGGCGCTGGCAATGCGGTCACGGGCACCACCGATGCCACCGGGTCATACACCTGCCCTGCAGGCCAACCCGTGACGTTCTCGGTCGGCGGAATTGATTTGGGCACCGTCAGTGCCCCCTTGGCCGTGGTCACGCCGTTGGAACTGATTGGCGAAGGCGCAACCCCCGCGCACGTTCAGGTCGTGAAGATTGTGCGCTTTTTGATGTCCATCAGCGCCACCGACCCAGCAACAGGCACCATCACGATTGACCCAGCGGTGGTGACCGTCGCTGCGGGTAAAAAGATTGACTTTGCCAAGGACGCTGATTCGGCGATTGACGCGCTGATTGCAGCCGTCAAGCCGGGGGCCAAAATTTTCAGCGGTGCAGAGGCCACCACCCATCTCAGCGGCAGTGTCAAAGCGCTATTTGCCGGCGTGTACAAAGGCAACTTCTCCGGTGCGCTCAGTGGCACATGGTCGATCACCATTGACAAAAACGCCGCCATCTCGGTTGGCACCTACACCCCTTCAGGTGGTCCCGCTGGCACCATCACTGGCAGCGTCGGCACCACCTTTGGCACAGGTTCCACTTATGTCTTTACTGGCAATGCAGACGGTGCCGTCTGGGCGGGCACCTTGAACACCCAAACTGGCAAATTCAGTGGGACCTGGCGGTTGTCGGCGCAGGAGTCTGGCACCTTTACTAACTAAATTTACCAACTAAATTCACCAACCGAGCCCCGCTCCTCAAAAAAGCCCGCCCTTCGGTGGGCTTTTTTGTGTCCAGACCTCACAACCTGCTGCCGCCTGCCCCAACCTGCCAACCCCTGCCAACCCAAAGCGCCTGTAGCCCGCGAGGCCGCGTCGCCAATTCACCGACAATCTGGCGGATGGCCCACCCGATCAACTTTCGCACCTTTGATTTGAACCTGCTGCGGGTGTTTGACGAGGTTATGACCGAGCGCAGCCTGACCAAAGCCGCGCACAACCTGGCGCTGACCCAACCGGCGGTGAGCAACGCCATGCGCCGCTTACGCACCAGCCTGGGCGACGAGTTGCTTAAACGCAGCGGGCAGGGGCTAGAGGCCACGCCCCACGCGCTGGAGATTTGGCCAACCGTGCGCGAGGCGCTGCACACTTTAAAAACAACGCTCAACCCGAGCGAGTTTGCGGCCCATCAGGCCAGTCATGTGTTTGTGTTGACGATGGCCGATGCCACCGCCGCCGAGCTGGTGCCGCCACTGGTGAACGCCCTGGATTCAGAGGCGCCCGGCGTGTCGTTGCGGGTGTTGCCCCTGACCAACCGCGACCCGCGCAAGCTGCTGGAGGACGGCAGCGTGGACGTGGCGGTGGGTTATTTTCCGGCCGTATTGGCTGACCTGACGGCCCGCGCACAGGTGGGCAAGGCGGTGGCGTTTACCCACCAGCGGCTGTACGCGGGAGACTATGTGTGTGTGATGCGTCGCGATCACGCCTTGGCCCACACACCGCTGACGCTGGACGCGTTTTGTCAGGCGCGGCATGTGCTGGTGAGCTTTTCAGCGCGACCGTTTGGGTTTATTGACCAAGCGCTGGCCTCTTTGGGGCGGCAACGCCGGGTGGTGCTGACGGTCAACCAGTTTTTTACCGCTGCCCGGGTGACGGCTCGGTCTGATTTGTTAACGGTGTTTCCGAAACATTTTATAAAAATGACGGGCATTGCCGATCAGCTGACGGTGCGCGAGCTGCCGTTTGCCGCGCCCGTGGTGCAGGTGGATGCGCTGTGGCACCATGGCAAAGACGGTGACCCGGCGCAACAGTGGCTGCGTGGCTTGGTCAATAAAGTCGCCAAAGATTTGTTTGGGCCGCCGGGCGGACGATCAGCACCGTCTGAAATCAAATAAAATTACTCAAATTTTCAATTAGTTTACGTTTATTTTATTTTTTACTATAAATATAGTCTAAATTTAATGCAAAACACGGCTAATAATAATAGCAATAAATACATTGTTATCGGGAACATGGCCCATATTTTATATAAAAAATGTGCTTTTAAAAGATTTACAACAATTATTTCTCATTATTTTCGTGAAACTGCAACTCCTGTCTGACCTGCACCTCGAAGTCCACCCCCTCTTTGTGCCCAGCCCCGCGCCGGGGGCTGACCTGCTGGTGCTGGCGGGCGACATCGGCAGTTATCAGCCGGGTTCTCGGTTGCAGGGGCCTGATTTTGGCTTGCAACTGTTCTCGCCCCTGCGCGGCTGGCCGACACCAGTGTTGTATGTGCCGGGCAACCACGAATACGACATGCTGGATTTTGACGACACCCACCAGCGCCTGCGCGAGGCCTGTGGGCGCTGGGGCATCACCTGGCTAGACCGCCAAACCCTGCGGGCGCAAGACATTGCGGGCCTTGGCCTCAAGGCGGCAGCTGAGCCGGTGCGTTTTATCGGCACCACGCTGTGGACTGATTTTGACGCGCTGGGGCCCCAAGCTTCGCAAGCCCATTCAGGCAACGCGCCCGGCCCCAACGCTTTGACCGAACAGCTCAAAGCCCGCAAAAAAGCCTACAGCGCCGCCAACTGGTACCTTAAAAAAACCGGAACCACCCGTTTCGGCGCGCCGATGCTGGCCGACCAGGTGCGCAACGAAGGTTTGGCCTGCACCGATTGGCTGCGCGGGGCCTTGGCTGCGCCCCACGGTGCGGGTGACTCGGTTGCCCAAGCAGATGCCCAGACTGATGGCCAAGCTGATGGCCAAGCCGTCACGCAAGCGGAGCCCAAGACCGTCGTCGTGACCCACTTCGCGCCCAGCCTGAAAAGCGCTGACCCGCGTTATGGCCTCAACCCCGGTACTGCCGGGTTTTGCAACGCCTTGGACGATTTGCTGCCCCAGGCCGACCTGTGGCTACATGGCCACCTGCACTGCGCCACCGATTACCGCGCCGGCCGCTGCCGCGTGGTGGCCAACCCGCTGGGTTATGTGCGCAAAAACGAGCAAATCGCGTTTTTGCCCGAGATTCTGATCGAAATATAGGCCAAGTTCCCGTGAATAATCAATAGTTTGCTATTTAATTAGAAGCAACCATATTGCCAGTCAACCCTCCGTTGACCCGACCGCTTCAGTACCCCAGCGCCAAATCCGCCTGGTGCATCAGCGGCTGCCCCGCCTGGTAGCGGGCCAGGTTTTGTAAAAAGCGCTCGGCCGAACGCTGAAACATCAAACTTTGCGAGCGCCCCGACAGATGCATGGTGACGTGGGCATTGGGCAGGGCCCACAGGCCGTGGTCGGCGGGCAGGGGCTCGGGCGTGGTCACGTCCAAAAACGCAGCGGCAATGGTTTTGTCTTGCAAAGCCGTCATCAAGGCGGCCTGATCGACCACACTGCCACGTGCCACATTGATCAAAACGGCAGATTTTTTCATCGCGGCCAATTCGGCAACGCCGATCATGTGTTCGGTACTGGCCGTGGCGGGCACGGCCAAAATCACCCAGTCAAACTCAGTCAGACGGGCTCGCCATTGGTCAGAGCCCAGCGTTTGAATGCTATTTTGGACAGTGTGCGCTGACTTACCAAAAGATATTTCTGACGATATTTCAGGCGCGGCCACGCTGCGGCGCACCGCCGTCACGCCCACACCAAACGGCATCAGCCGCTCGGCCACCAGCTTGCCGATTGCGCCGTAACCCAAAATCAGCGCCTTGCTGCCATACAACTCTTGGCGACCGGGCGCGTCGGCCAGCCATTCATGGCGGTCTTGGGCGCGCACCACCTCGCGGTAACCTTTGGCGATATTGAGCATGCCCATCACGACGTATTCGGCAATCGTGATCGCGTTGATGCCTGCGCCATTGGTCACCCGCACGCCGCGTTCGACCAACACCGGCAGCGGCAGGTGGTCCAAACCGGCGTAGATCGAATTGAGCCAGCGCATCCGCGTGGCCGCACAGATCGCCCGCGCCATGGCCCGGGTGTCCTGCATGTCAAACCAGCCGATATCGACCTCAGGCGCCATCGCCAAAGCGTCGTCAGGGCCTGACCACCAGCGCGGCGTCAGCCCATCGGGCAGGCGGCTGGCCAACAAAGGGCGCAGTTGGTCGCTTAAAGCGACAGTGCGTGCGGCCGTGAAAGCGACCGGGGTGGGGGCGATGGGGGTGTGACTGGCCGTCATGTGAGCGATTGCCTCACAGGCTCGGGTTGATCAAATATTTGGCACCTGTGGCCCGTTGCCCGTAACCCGCAATCGCCTCCAGCGTCAAGGCATCGGCCAATGAAATCTCTTGGGCGTAATGGCTGGCAAAAGTGGTTTTAAGCTCAGAGGCGACGCGGTTTTTGAGCGCCTGGGTGGCCTCGGCCCCAATTTTGGCCATGTACGGAAACAACAACCAGCCGCCCATGCCCCAGGCCATGCCAAAGCTGCGGTTGAATTCAGTCGGACTCACATCCAGCCCGCCATACAGGTACACCTGTTTGTGGGTGTTGCTGCCATAACGGCTGTACTCTTTGGCGGTTTTGTTGATCGCGGCCTCCATGCAGGTCAAGATTTGGCCGCCCAGTTTGCCACCCCCTGTGGCATCAAACCCGATCGTCGCCCCGGTTTCTACCAGCGCCTGGGTCAAATCGTCCATAAAACTGGCCGACGACAGGTTGCAGACGTACTTGGCCCCTTGCTGGCGCAATAGCGCTTCTTGCTCGGGTTTGCGCACAATATTGACCAAGGGGATGCCGTCTTTTTGGCAAATGCGGTTAAGCATTTGGCCCAGGTTGGACGCCGCCGCCGTGTGCACCAGCGCTTTATGGCCTTCACGGCGCATGGTTTCGGTCATGCCCAAGGCCGTGAGCGGGTTGACGAAACACGAGGCGCCGTCAGCCGGGGATGCGTCAGCCGGCAACAGCAGGCACTGCGACACATGCAAAGCACGGTACTGCGCGTACATGGCCCCACCAATGCCCGCCACGGTTTTACCCAACAGTTTTTGCGCCGCCGGGGACGAACCCGCCGCGACCACCAAGCCCGCGCCTTCATTGCCCGCAGGCAAAGACTGTCCGGCCCGCGCGGCCATGGCTTTTTGGGCAGCAGGTGGCATTTGGGCGGTCACAACAGCGCTGCTGCCTGTGCCGCTGACCTTGGCGGTGCGCATGTCGGCCGCGCCAAACAGCAGGCCAATATCTGACGGGTTGATCGGTGTCGCCTGAACTTGAATCACCACCTCGTCGGCCCCGGGCCGTGGCACCGGTTCGTGGACCAGGCTCATTTGCAGTTCACCCGCAGCAGTGACAAGGGTTCGCAGTTGCAGGCCGTGCGTGGGCAGGGCGGTCGATGTTGGGTGGGTCATGGGTGTCCTTGTTTAGTATGGTGAAGTGTGTGGCTTGAGGGGTGTGGTGCAGCATCGAAGTGCTGGATTTTGCCTGCAAGCGCCAAACTGTGCATCGCCCAGGCTCACAGATGGCTGTGGGTTGGACGCACGGCAAACGTCACTGGGTTCAGGCGCGATTTGCCGCATTGCGGCCAAACCGTCTGAGACCAGCAACCAGTGTGAATGGTGTGACGAGAAACTGCTTGCACATCTGCTCACCCGCACTGAGAAGTGCGGCCAGCAGATCGACACGTTCGCTGGGTTCGTTCCAACTTTTGCTGTTTTGGAACAAAATATTGGTTGCAATACCAGCAAAAGTTGGAACGAACCCAGCGAACGTGTCGATCTGCTGGCCGCACTTCTCAGTGCGGGTGAGCAGATGTGCAAGCAGTTTCTCGTCACACCATTCACACTGGTTGCTGGTCTCAG
>JANYCG010000220.1 GCA_025360385.1 Burkholderiales bacterium
CGTCCAGTTGAGTTCGTTGAGCCATGAAAAAGTGTTCCGTAGTCGGATCCTGCTGGCCTGCCGGCGGCAGGTAATGCATGCGTACATGCACAACCGGGGGGGGAGCCTCCGGCGGCCTGGCAGGGGCCTAAATTTCAAAAATGCCAAAACCCGAAATCCGCATTTACGGCTTACTCGGGGAAATTACAGAACGTATGTTGCACTAACCTTTCCAACAGCTCCAGGATATGATTAAGGCCCACACCGCAAAGGAAATTGCAATGGAAACCAATGCGACAATTTCAAAATGCATCTCTGAATATGAACGGTTAATTGCATTAGTCAGAGGCAATGCAAAAGCAACCGACATTGATTTTTGGGATCATTGTGAAGAATCAACTTCGACAATGCTTCTAGAACTCAATGACTTTTTGAGATCAAACCTGCCAGATGATCTATACAAAAATATTCACGATCTCAATGTTCTGGCACTGCGGCAAATTGACTCTTGCGAGCAGAGGCAACGCGACAACAAATAGGTAGTCAGCCGCGCGCTTTTTTACGTGAACCATCAAACTGGCATGTGTCTTCATCGTTGACCGGCAGCATTTTCAACATTGGCACTTTTTAGATGTTTAAGATACTCGTTCGGATGACGCCGTCTGAATCATCCCAGCTCGCCTGAGGCGAATCTGTCGCAGCCTCGAAGCACGGAAATCTCAGGGTCTGGGGGCCGCGCAGCGGACCGACAAAGCCGCGCATGTTTGAGCGAGGCGAGTTTGCGCGGCGGCCCTGGTATTGAGTACTACAGATGGTCGCCCGAAGGGCCTGCGGCAATTGAGCCACAGGTGTGTTGGGGTGATTCAGGTGCCCCGCAGCCAGACCAAGGCTCAAAGCAAATGCACCCAAACCCAGCCACAATGACCAGCATAGTCATTGCAGTCAGGCCATCATGATTACAGAAACCAGTGCGGTCAACTTCAGGCGAAATCTGAGTGAAATACTCAAGCAGGTGCAGTACCGGCACGACTGGGTGGTGATCAACAAGGACGGCAAACCCGTGGCTGCGCTAGTGGATGCGCGGTTGTTCGAGCGCATACGTCGGATGCAGGGTCGGTTTGACGTCCTATGCCGACGTATGGAGGCAGGTTTTGCCGCCGTTCCGCAAGAAGAGGGCCTTACCGAAATCGAGTCGGCGGTTGCGTGGGAGCGCAAGAAGGCGCCTGCTGGCGTCAAACGGAAGTAGTCGGACGAGCCGAATTTGCGCGTGGTTCCGGGTGCTCAGTCAAACCCCAGGGCCTATCTCCGATCCAGGCCTCCAGCGGCAACATCCGGCACCTTGGCCAACGCAGTATCAAACTTCTTGCGGCTTGCCCGATTGCTGCGCAAAGCCAAATAGTCTTCAGTGGCCAATGCGGAAATTTTTTCGGCCAATGCAGTGCTGATCAGCTGGTTAACAGAAACACCTTCTTGCGCAGCATAGACCTTGGCATTTTTATGCAGGGACTCGGGGAGACGGACACTCAATGCGCTCATGATTTTGGCTCCTTTAATCGTTTCACAAATTGATCTGGCTGCAAGATATTGATAGCCATGTCCGCCGCAGCTGCGAAGTCGCGAACGTTCCAGGTCACGATGGCATCACAATTTCCGTTGAATGCAGCTTCGAGCACCATGTCATCCCGCACATCGGCCAACTTGGGCCGCCACAAAAAATGCACCTGTTGGCGCAGCCCGCTGGCACAAACGTAGTCAAGAACATCGTCCACCGCAGTCTTTGGCAGCGGCACCATCCCGGGGCGATGCAGCACTTCTTCGTACTCCATTACCAGTGGCACTGTGATCACATGTTCAAACTGGCCCGTGCCCAGCCTGGTCAACAAATCAAACGACCACCCGGAACGGGATCGCAACGCAGACACCAGGACATTGGTGTCAATGACGATGACAGGTTGTTGCTTCACGGTATTGCCGATAGTACCACCTATATATTCCATTCGGTCATCAACCGCCTGGCTGAAGCAGGCAAATCAGCCACAACCAGAAGCTGGGCAACCGTGTTCATGCGGCTGGCATTGGTAAGCGAATTCGGTGTCTGAACGCCTCACCCCCGCTCAGGCGCAATCATCTGTGCATAGTCATACAACGCGCCCAGAATTTCCTCGCCGCGTTCGTCCGCCGTCTCAGACAGCGCATCAATCTCGGCGAACAGGCCTTCAATCGTGCGGGCACCCTCCACGCCGTCAAACAGACGCGCGGCGCGATGCTCTTCCCAGCGTGCCTGCTCGTCTGGCGTGAGTCCTGCCAAGAAATTGCGCGCCCGGTAGCGAAACACCAGCTCTTCAAGACGTGAATCGTCAAACGCGCTTCGTTTCACCCCCAGTTTGTCAATGGGCAGGCTGCGCAAGTCATTGAGCCTGCGCCGGTCTGCGTTGCCGACGAAACCACCGTACAGGTCTTCATCCACATCCGGCGTGGCCTCTTTGGGGCGCTGAAACACCTCGGGCCAGATGCCACTCATGTCGGGCAGGGCTGACGCCAGCGCGGCATGGGCCAGTTGCGCGTCCATGTCCATGCCCCAGCGCTGCGCCATGGCGGGCGACAGCACTTTCAGGTTGCCCATCACCATGGGTGACTTGTTCAGGTGGACGGTTTTAATCGGCAATCGGGTCATGCCGTGCGGCAGATCATCGCTGCGGGTGAACATGCGAAGACGAATTTCATCGCCGTTGAGGGTGGCCAGCTCGCGCGGGTCGTGGGCCAGGTCCCAGGCGATCAGCTCATTCTTGTTGCTGGGGTGCATGGCCAGCGGCCACATCAGGGCCAGGCAACCGCGCGCCGGCGCAAACATGCCAGAGATGTGGATGAATGGCCTGGCCGTGGCCACGGTGGTGGGCAAGCCCAGCTCGGCGGCCACGCGGTCTTTTTTGTGCAAGCCCAGGCAGAAGTCAAACAGCCGGGGTTGCTTGTCACGCAGCAGCCGCGCCAGTGCAATGGTGGCACGCACGTCGCTCAGGGCGTCGTGTGCAGCCTCGTGCGCCAGGCCGTTGGCGGCGGTTAGGTCGGTGAGCTTGAAGCTGGCCTTGTAGTCGTTTTTTCCATCGCCCTTTTCATCCAGCTTGGTCGGCCACTCGATGCCTTCGGGCCGCAGCGCATACGCGGTGCGCACCACGTCCATCAAGTCCCAGCGGCCACAGTTG
>JANYCG010000249.1 GCA_025360385.1 Burkholderiales bacterium
CCGGCAGTTACCCCTACACCGCCGGCACCTTTGCGTTCAAGCGGGAGGGTGAAGACCCGACCCGCATGTTTGCGGGGGAGGGCGATGCCTTCAAGACCAATGCGCGCTTCAAATTGCTCAGCAGCGGCATGGCGGCCAAGCGACTGTCCACTGCCTTTGATTCGGTCACCTTGTACGGCAACGACCCCGACCCGCGCCCCGACATTTACGGCAAGGTGGGCAACAGCGGCGTGAGCATTGCCACGCTGGACGACATGAAGGTGCTCTACGGTGGTTTCGATTTGTGCAGCCCCGCGACCAGCGTCAGCATGACCATCAATGGGCCGGCGCCCACGATTCTGGCGATGTTCATGAACACCGCCATCGACCAGAATCTGGACAAGTTCAAGGCCGACAATGGCCGCGAGCCGACCGCCACAGAAATCGAAAAAATCCGCGAATGGGTGTTGGAGAACGTCCGCGGCACTGTGCAGGCCGACATCCTGAAAGAAGACCAGGGCCAAAACACCTGCATCTTTTCAACCGAGTTTTCACTCAAGGTGATGGGCGACATTGCGCAGTATTTTGTGCACAACCGGGTGCGCAATTTTTACAGCGTGAGCATCAGCGGTTACCACATTGCAGAAGCAGGCGCCAACCCGATTTCGCAGCTGGCATTCACGCTCAGCAACGGGTTTACCTTTGTTGAAGCCTATCTCGCCCGGGGTATGCATGTGGATGATTTCGCACCCAACCTGAGCTTCTTCTTCAGCAACGGCATGGACCCGGAGTACACGGTGATGGGCCGCGTCGCGCGCCGCATCTGGGCCGTGGCCATGAAGGAGAAATACGGCGCCAACGAGCGCAGCCAGAAGCTCAAGTACCACATCCAAACTTCGGGCCGCAGCCTGCATGCGCAGGAGATCCAGTTCAACGACATCCGCACCACGCTGCAGGCGCTGATCGCCATTTACGACAACTGCAACAGCCTGCACACCAATGCCTTTGACGAAGCCATCACCACGCCGACCGAAGACTCGGTGCGCCGCGCCATGGCGATCCAGCTCATCATCAACCGCGAGTGGGGCCTGGCCAAAAATGAAAACCCCAGCCAGGGCGCTTTCATCATCGAGGAACTGACCGAGCTGGTGGAAGAGGCCGTGCTGCTGGAGTTTGAGCGCATCGCCGAGCGCGGCGGCGTATTGGGCGCCATGGAAACCGGCTACCAGCGCGGCCGCATCCAAGACGAATCAATGCACTACGAGATGCTCAAACACACGGGTGAATTGCCCATCATTGGTGTCAACACCTTCCGCAATCCACATGGCGACGCGGTGCAGGACAAGCTGGAGCTGGCGCGTTCGACCGATGACGAAAAACAGAGCCAGCTCAAGCGGCTGGCGGACTTCCACGCGGCCCACGCCAATCCATCCCCCGCCATGCTCAAGCGCCTTCAACAGGCCGTGATGGACAACAAAAACGTGTTTGAGGTGCTGATGGACGCGGTGCGTGTCTGCTCGCTCGGGCAGATCACGAATGCGCTGTTTGAGGTGGGTGGGCAGTACCGGCGCAATATGTAGGAACGCCTGTCACCGGTCAGTGCCGGGGCCTTGATCCTGGCTGTCAACGCGGCACTTCCCGTACCCACCATGGGTGAGTTGATCAAGTTGGCGAAAGCAAAGCCAGGCGAACTCACCTATGGCATTGGCGGAACGCGTGGCACTGCGAGTGTGGCGGTGGAACAGATCAAACGCGCCACGGGCGTCAACATCTTTGGCATGCCCTGCAAAGCTGTGGGTGCTGACCTGATGGATGCCGGCGCGGGGACGATATCCATCACGTTCAATTTTTGGTCAATTCTGGAGCCGCAAGTGATGGCAGGAAAGCTTAAAGTCCTTGCCGTGGCAGCCCCGTCGCGTCTTGCGGCTGCGCCACACTTGCCCACTTTTGCCGAATCAGGCATTGCGGGCGGTGAAGTCTTTGGGTGGCAACCGCCCGGAGGAATTTGCTGCATTCGTGCGTGCAGACAAAGCGAGGACGGGCAAGGCGTTCGCCGATAGGGGGTTGACCCCTGAGTAGCCTGATCTCAAGACTTGCCTGGATATGCACTTTGCGGATATGCAATTGCCGGGCATGAAAAAGGCCACCTTGAAGCGGCCTGTTTCCGGGGCTGCCAAACGCGCTTAGCCGCCCTTTTTAGGCCGCTTGCCGGGGTTCTTCTTGTTGTTGGTGGCTGCGCCACGTTCGAGGCTGCGCAATTGGCCTTTGGGTGCGGTGAACGTCACGCCATTGGGTGCCACGGGGCGGGGGCTCGCTTTGCGTTCGGCTTCGGTGCGGGGGGCTTTGGCCATGAAAATTCTCCGGTTGGTGTTAGACAGCCTATGATTATCTCGCATCAGGCGGTCGAAACGACCCCCCACCCCAAAATGGAGAGCAGATGACTTCACTCACGGAACAAGACATTGCGCAATACCGTGCCCAGGGCTACCTGGTTCCGGCGTTTACGCTGCCGAAAGCGCGCATCGACCACTTGCGCAAAACGCTGGACCGGTTGATTCTGGACAACCCTGGCGTGCGGCCTGAAAAACTCGTCAGCGCCCACGTGGTGGCACCCGGCGACGGCAAAAACGACGAGGGCGTGAAGGGTGACTCGGCCTTTCTCGACCTGGCCATGGAGCCACAGATTCTGGACCTGGTGGCGCAATTGATCGGCCCTGACATTATTTTGTGGGGCTGCCATATTTTCTGCAAACCGGCGGGTGACGGGCAAGAAACCCCATGGCACCAAGACGGCCATTACTGGCCCATGCGCCCCCTGGCCACCTGCACGGTGTGGGTGGCGCTGGACGAATCCACGGTAGAAAACGGCTGCCTGCGTGTGATACCCAAATCCCATGCCCCCCAATTCACCCATCCGCACTTGCTGGAAGACCGCACGGACCTGGTGCTCAACCTGCGCACGCGCGACGATGCTTTTGACGCGGCCGAGGCGGTGGACTTGCAGCTTCAACCCGGCCAAATGTCGATGCACGACGTTTACATGATCCACGGCGCGGCGCAGAACCGCTCTGCCAAGCGCCGCGCCGGGGTGGCCCTGCGTTACATGCCCGGCAGCTCGGTGTTTGAGCGCAACATCAGCCCAGTGAACGGCAAGTCGGGTGTGCCCACCGCTTTTGCGACACGGCCTTTGTGGTTAGTGCGTGGCGAAGACAAAACCGGGCGCAATGATTTCAAAGTTGGTCACTATCAATAAAATAGCGTACTATTGTTTATAGATGGGAACTTTCGTCACATTTCATCACCACCAGCAGGGTGTCAGTGGTGTTTGAGCAGTGGCAAGTTCAGCAGCAGGTTTTGCGGCTTCAGCCGGATGACTTTGCCGGCGTTCATGGCCAGGCCCAGGTACACCGGTTTGCCAGCCACGTCGGGACGCATTTCCAGCGGATTGTTGAAGCTCAGCCGAAACAGGCTGACCAGGCCTTGCATTCGGGCTGACGCGACCGGACGGTCTTCGTACAGGTCGTTCAGCAGGGCACTGGATTCTGCATCCAGGCCGACATGCCAGCGCCAATTGGCATCGGCAATTTTCTGCTCAGGCGTGATGGTGACCTGCACCCCCAAAAAATGCGCCACCCAGGCCTCCAGCACCCGCGCCAGGGCTTTCAGGCCCGAGCGGGAACGTGTCATGGTCAGGCTCAGGCCGTGGCTCAAGTCATGGCTCACCTCGTGGGTCAGATCCAGCAGAAAGTCATAACGGTGACTCTGTGGCCAGTAGCGGCTGGCGTTGGCATCATTCAGCACCTGCAGGTTCACCTCGCGCAGTGGTGCATTGTTTTGCGCCAGCAGGCGCCCCATGTCCCCCAGTCCGCCGGTTTCATTGAGCAAATCCAGCGAAGCCTGGTCGCCACACAGGATCTGGCCGTCCTGCACATAAATGCGCTGGGGGCGAAACAGCATTTCGCCGGCTCGCAAGACCTGGGCGTCGGCCACTGCATCCAGCACATTGCGCAGACAGGCCTGCACCACCAGATCAAGGAACAGCGGCGGCGCGACGACATGGCCAGAACGTACCGTGGCCAGGTACCAGGCTTCCAGCGAGGCGGCCTGCAGCAGGCCGTCGCGAAACGCAAGAAAGTGCCCGTAATTGGCGCGAACGTCGTCGTCGGCCACTGCCTGCAATTGGGCGGCGGCAACCCAGGCCTGTGGGTTGTCCACCAAGATCGCGTGCAGGGCTTGTTCTGCGGCGCAGGATTCTTCAACCACGGCCAACTCAGGCCGCGCCAAAAACAGGCTCAGGTAGGCGTCCGTCGGGGTGAGCCAGCCACGGCTGTTGCGCTGCAATTGCGAAAAACCGCTGGATGGCCAGAAGTCGTCATTCGGTAAATCGGCCAAATCAGGGTTCTTTCTCAATGCATTGCTCAAACGCTTATTTTCGCCCCACGGCGGTGTACAGCTCAGCCACTGGCACCACCCGGCCATGCAAAGGCAGGATGCGCTCGACCTTGAGCTTGAGACGGTCCATGTTTTGCACCAGGTTCAGGTTGTTGCCATTGATCTGCGTGGGCGTGGGCGAGTTCGGTGCGCCGGGCGTGTAGGCATCGGCTTCGATCAGCAATTTTTCATTCGGCAAATAGACCATGTTGAAGCCGTAGGCATGCACGCTGCCTTCGATGAAGTAAACCTCGACCTTTTGCTTGCCATCGGTGAAGGTGCGACTGCCGTCCACGCCGCTCACGGTGGCCCGTTTGCCTGATTTGGCCAGCGCGTCTGGCGCGACGGTGTTGGGGTTGGCCATCATGCGTTCGAAGTAGGGACGGGCCATGGCGCTGACCACAATTTCTGCACCCTCGGCCACGGCGGTGCGCAGGCCGCCCGCGTGGTCAAAATGGTGGTGCGAATTGACCACGAAACGGATCGGTTTGGGCGAGAGCTTTTTGACCTCGGCCAGCACGGCGCTGGCGCGCCCGTCGTACAAGGGGCTTTCCACCAGGATCATGTGGTCAGCCATTTCGATGGCCACGCTGTTGTGCGAGCCACCCCCCAGATACCAGACGCCGTCAGCCACCTTGTCGGCCACAACCCGTTCGGTAAAAGCCGACACCAAGGCCGGAATTTCGATGCTGACGGGCACATTGGGTTTGACAGCGCTGACCACCAGGTCGAACACCTCATAACCGCCCATGTTTTGGCGGATTCTCATGGGGAACCACACGCCGTCGACGCTGCGGTAGTCGCTGTACCAGGTGCTGGTGGCGGTGTCGCCCATCACCGGGCTGGGCTGCACCGAGTCAACCCGTTCGACCTGGTTGCTGGCGTTGATGTAAGCCGTGGCGGTGAAATGGCCGGGCTGGCCAAACGACACCGCCGTGTACTGTTTGCCGTCTTCGGTGACCTTCCAGGCGCCGTTGTTGCTTTTCATCGCGGCCTTGATGGCGCCGTGTGGCGACGTCCAAAGGTCATGCACACGGCCGCTCACGGCCAGGGGAGCGCCCTGGGGTGCCGGGCCGGCCATGTTCCAGGCACTGTTGCCTTTGAGCAGGCCGGTGCTGCGTTGCTCGCCCGTGCCCATCAAGGGCAATGCGCCGCCGCCCGTGGGCTCGGCGCGGTTTTGGGCAATGTCCTGGCGCAAGGCGCCACCGTCATAGTCCATCACACGCGAGAACTGGGTGACGTTCAGTTTGGGCCAGGCCATGCCCGGCTGGTAGGCCTGGCCGAAGATGCCGCCGGTGCCGGTCGCATCAAACTGGATCGATTGAAGGGCTGCGCCGCCCATGGCCGCATTGGCCTGGTTCAGGGCGGCGCTGGCGTCAACCGGGGGCGTAGACGCGCAGGACGCCGCCAAGATGGCGACTCCTGCCATGATGGCGGTGCGGGTGATTGCGCTGGCGGAATGGTGGGTGGTCGTCTGGCGTGTCATGGGTGTCTCCGGCGTGGTGGTTGAATGGCCTAAATCGCAGTAAGCTCCAGTGTGAACGGTTTCCAAGCAATTAGTTTCCGGGCTGACACCCGGTTTTTCCCTTAACTTTCGAAGGAGTCTCCCCATGAACGATCTTTTTTCCCTCAAAGGCCGCACCGCCCTCATCACCGGTGGCTCGCGCGGTATTGGCCGCATGATTGCCGAAGCATTTCTGGCCCAAGGCGCGCGGGTTTACATCTCGGCGCGCAAAGCGGCGGTGGTTGAGCAAACCGCCAAAGAGTTGTCGGCCAATGGTTTTTGCGTTGCTTTGCCCGCCGACGTGGCCACGGTGGAAGGGGCGCAGGCGTTGGCCGCCGCCTTTGCCGCGCGGGAGGACAAGCTCGACATCTTGGTCAACAACGCCGGCGCTGCCTGGGGCGCGGAATTTGAATCCTTCCCCGAAAGTGGCTGGGACAAGGTGGTCGACACCAACCTCAAAGCGCCATTTTTCCTGACCCAGGCGCTGCTGCCCCAATTGAAGAAAGCCGCGCTGGCGCATGTGGGCAAGGTCATCAACATTGCTTCCATTGACGGCATTTCGGTGAATCCGCAAGAGACCTATTCTTATGCCGCCAGCAAGGCCGGTTTGATCCAGCTGACCCGTCGCATGGCACTGCGCCTAGCCCACGACAACATTGTGTGCAGCGGCATTGCGCCGGGGGCCTTTGCCTCAGACATGAACAAGGATGCGCGCGACCATGCGGAGGCCGTGTCGAAAAGAATCCCGGTCGGGCGCATTGGCACACCGCAAGACATGGCCGGGGCGGCGATTTTTCTGGCCAGCCGGGCGGGTGACTACGTGGTCGGCTCCACGCTGGTGGTCGACGGCGGTGTGACCCATGCGCGCTGAAATACGTTGAATGTCCCCGTGAATGCTGAATAGTTTGTTATTTATTTAGGAGCAATTGACATGATCCACTTAAGCGGGCTGGACGCCACCTTCCTCTACATGGAAACGCCTGAAACGCCCATGCATGTGGGTGGCCTCAACATTTATGAGCTGCCCGCCGGCTATCAGGGCGATTTTCTCGACAACCTGCGCGAGCACATCGCCCAACGCATGCACCTGGCGCCGGTGTTTGGCCGCAAGCTGGTCAACATGCCGTTTGAACTGGCCAACCCGATCTGGGTTGCCGATGATGACGTCGATCTGGAATACCACATCCGAAGCACTGTGCTGCCCAAGCCCGGCAACCGTGCGCAGTTGGACAAACTCGTCGGCCGCCTGCATTCAAGTCTGCTGGACCGCAGCCGCCCCTTGTGGGAGTTTTATGTGATCGAGGGGCTTGAGACACCCGCCGACGCCACACCGGGCACACGCCACGTGGCGTTTTATTCCAAGGTGCACCATGCCGCAGTCGACGGCGAGGCCGGCGTGGCGCTGGCCCAAGCCATCATGGACATCAGCCCGCTGCCGCGCCACGTGCGCCCCGCGCCGCGCCGACCGTCTTTGTCCAGCGACAACTTCGGCATTGCCGAACTCACCTTGGGCGGCCTGAAAAATTCGGCCATCCAAACCCTCAAGCTGGCCAAGACCTTGCCAACCTTGTTGCGTGCCGGCCTGCAAATGCTCAAGCCGGCGGCCCGTGAAGCGGGTGCACAGGGCGGCACCGGTGCGCTGGCGGTTGAAAAAGCTGGCTGGTTTGCGCCCAAAACGCCGATCAATGTCAGCATCACCAACCAGCGCGTGTTTTCAAGTTTCTCCATCCCCATGGCCGAGCTTAAACACATCTCCAAAGGCAACGGCGTTACCTTGAACGACGTGGTGATGGCGATTTGCTCGGGCGGCCTGCGCCACTACCTGGCCGACCTCAACTGCAAACCCAAACAGCCGCTGCTTGCGGGTGTGCCCGTCAGCTTGCGCGAAGACGGCAATACCGAGATGAACACCCAGGCCTCGATGATGCGCATCAGCCTGGCCAGCAATGTCAAGGACCCGCTGGAGCGCCTGCAGGCCATCCGCACCGCCAGCGCCGCTGCCAAGGCCATGACGGCGAGTGTCAAGTCGGTGCTGCCAACTGACTTCCCCTCCCTGGGCGCACCCTGGCTGCTGGGTGGCATGGCCTCGCTGTTTGGCCGCTCCAAAATCGCCAACACCATGCCCCCCATTGCCAACGTGGCCATCTCGAACGTGCCCGGCCCCAAGATCGCGCTTTACATGGCTGGCGCAAAAATGTTGACCTATTACCCCGTGAGCATCGTGATGCACAGCCTGGGCCTGAACGTCACCGTGCAAAGTTACAACGGCTCGCTCGACTGGGGCCTGATCGCCTGCCGCAAAGCCATGCCGGACTTGCCAGAGCTGGCCAAGTACATGCAGGCGGCGCATCAGGAGTTGTTGAAGTTGACACCCATCGGGGTGCCTGTGCCCGCGTTGAAGTTGGTCGAGTCCAAGGCGACACCCGCCCCGGCATCGGCCCCCAGCAAGCTGCGCAAAAAAGTCAAAGGCGTCGCCAAGCGCGTTTAAGACTGCCGCGAATTGATTGGCACCTTCGTTTGCTCTATAAAGCGTAGCAAACTATTCAACACTGACGAGGACTTGAAGGCCATTTGACCGTCGCGTTCCTGCTCGGCGTCCACCGGCAGAGAGGTGGCCAGGACTTGGCGAATCAAATCTTTGGGGTTGCGGGTGCGGCATCAACTTCCGTCTTGGCCCATCACGCGGACCCTGACACTTTTGCCTTTGATTTTGCCGGCGTTCAGCTTGCCGCAGGCGGCCTCGCCCACCGACCGCTGCACGGCAACGAAAGTGCAAAACTCGGTCACAGCAATTTTGCCAATCTGTTCCCGCGTCAACGCGGCGCCGCCGTCTGCACCCGTGAGCGCGCCCAGCACATCGCCCGCGCGAATTTTCTCTTTGCGGCCACCCAAAATTTGAAGCGTGACCATCGGGGGCGTCAATGGCCCCTTGCCCGTGGGCGTGAGTTCATCGAGTTTGTGCCACACCGACGGCTGGTTTTGATACTGCTCGATTTTTCCGACAAAGCCCATGTCGTTCATCGACGCCAGTGACAGCGCCAACCCTGTGGCACCCGCTCGGGCCGTGCGGCCGATGCGGTGCACATGCACTTCGGCGTCCGGTGTGATGTCCACGTTGATCACGGCTTCCAGCTCCTTGATGTCCAACCCGCGTGAGGCAACGTCGGTGGCCACCAGCACCGAGCAACTGCGGCTGGCAAACTGCGCCAGCACCTGGTCGCGTTCACGCTGTTCCAGCTCGCCGTACAGGGCCAGCGCGCTGAAGCCTTGCGCCTGCAAATACGCGGCCAGGTCTTTGCACTGCTGTTTGGTATTGCAAAACGCCAGGGTGGACACCGGCCGAAAATGGTTCAGCAGCAGGGCCACGGTCGCCAGCCGGTTGGCCCGCGTCACCTCGTAAAACCGCTGTTCAATCAGGCTTTTGGCATGCTGCGCCTCCACCTTGATTTGCAGCGGGTCACGCATGAACTGCCGCGCCAGTTTTTCGATGCCCTCGGGGTAAGTGGCCGAGAACAGCAGCGTCTGACGCTCTTTGGGCGTTTGTTTGAGCACCGTGGCAATGTCGTCAAAAAACCCCATGTCCAGCATGCGGTCGGCCTCGTCCAGCACCAAGGTGTTGAGGTTTTCCAAGCTCAAATACTCACGCGCCAGATGGTCCATGATGCGCCCCGGCGTGCCCACCACAATGTGGGCCCCGTGCTCCAAGCTGGCACGTTGGCCGCGCAAGGCCACGCCGCCGCACAAGGTGACAACTTTGATGTTGTCTGCCGCCCGGGCCAGCCTGCGGATCTCCACCGTGACCTGGTCGGCCAGCTCACGCGTGGGGCACAACACGCAGGCCTGCACTGCAAACCAGCGCGGGTTGAGCCGGGCCAGCAACGCCAAGGCAAAGGCGGCCGTTTTGCCACTGCCGGTTTTGGCCTGGGCGATCAGGTCTTTGCCTGCCAGCGCCGGCGGCAGGGCCGCGGCCTGAATGGGCGTCATCTCCAGGTAGCCGAGTTGTTGGAGGTTGTCGAGCGTCGCCGGGTTCAGGGGCAGGGTCTGGAAGCGGGTTGGAGCCAAGGTTTGAGCCGGGCTGACATTGTTTTGAATCATGCTTTGATTATCGGTTTGTGCCAGGTGCGTCGCTTTCGGCTGAATTCATGTCCAATAGCCTCATGGATCAAACCCACGACACCGACCAGCGCTTGACCCAACTCGAAATCAAGGCCAGCTTCACCGAAGACCAACTGGAGCAGCTTGACAAGGTCGTCATCCGCCAGCAACAGCAAATTGACCTGCTGATGCGTGAGGTCGCCCAACTGCGTCAGCAGCCGGTGGATGGCGGTCTTGCCGCACCCCGCAATCTGCGGGATGAATTACCGCCACATTTTTGAGGCTTCTGCGGTGTCTTGCCATCCGCGATATCGCACCGGCAGGTTCTTCAGCGCGTTGCCACCAGCCGCCTGAACCAGCTCGTGCAGGCAACTCAGCAGCCGGTGGGGTGTGAGGTGGCCAAACCGCAGATTGTCCGGACGGGCATTGGTGTAGGACGTTTCAATCAGGAGCGCTTTGAGCCGGCCCTGCTTGACCTTGGCAGCAACCAAATCAAGGCACCAGCAATTCCGCAAATGCCCGGTTGAGTTTGGCTTCAGACTGTGCCAGCCGCTGCCGGCGGTCCTGCACCCATTGCTGGTCGCTGGCCAAAACTGTGCGGGCTTCACCCAGCATGCGCCGCACCTCGGCGGGCTGCGGGCCGCCGATGCCAACCCGGCTTCTGACCATGGCCTCGGGCGACAGCGTGCGGCGGAACGCGGCCTCGTCCAGCGGCAGCTTCGGGCTGCCCACCTGGTACTTGGCATGCGCCTCGGCATAGATCCGCACCGCGTCCGCATAGGGGAATGTCTTGGGCAGCAGGCCGTGCTGGCGGGCATGCAGAACAATCTCCGACGCGAAATGGTGCCCCACGCGAAACGGAATGGCATGCTCGCGCTGTAAGGTCTCTGCCAGTTCCATCGACGTGGTCCAGTCGGACTCCAGCTCTTCCAGCGCACGTTTGGCGTCAATGCGCAGCGACGCCATCACGTCGGTGGCATCCCGCAGCATCTGCGTGCCCAGCACAAAAGTGCGGGCGCCCCCGTTCAGCCAAGTGTATTTGTAGTCGATCATTCCCGGCGTGACGTTGTGGGCGCGCAGCATCGAGGCCTGTGCCGAACTGACCACATCGCTGGCCAGGGCGCGGGTGTTCTGGATCACCCCCGGGTTCGCCTTCTGGGGCATGGAACTGCTGGTGTAGGTGCGCCCTGGGGCCAGCAGCATCCAGGGCCGGGTCTGGTGGTACTGCACATGCACGTCCTGCATCAGTGAGCCGATGCGCAAGGCGATCGACGCCGGGATCAGTGCCGCCTCCAGGCCCACGTCGAATTGACTGATCTGGGTGGCGTCGTAGCCATTCACGGCCAGCGCGCTGAAGCCCAGCAGGTCGGCCAGCCGGGGCCTGTCCAGCGGCCAGCTTGAGTTGGCCAACACGGCCGTGCCCAGTGCGCTGCGGTCAATGCGGGGCCAGGCCTGGCGGATGCGCTCTGCGTCGCGGGTGAAAGAGTCGCAGTAAGCCAGCAGGTAGTGCCCCAGGCTGATCGGATTGGCCTGCACCCCATTGGTGTACGACGGTACAAAAGTCTCGACGTGCTGGTCCGCCATGGCCAACAACTGAGCACGCAAGGTGTTCAAATCGTCGGTGAAATCCAGCAGCTCGGTGCGGGTCTGCGCCATCGCGATGGTCGAGTGCATGTCTTGCCGGCTGCGGCCCGAGTGGATCAGGGTCGCTTCGGGGCCGGCTGCATCCGTGATGATTTTCTCGGTCTGGAGAACGTCGGTGGGACGCTGCCCGCCGGGGCGTGCGCCCTGGTTGATCGAAAACGCAACACCCCGCGCAATCGGGCCCGCCAGGTTCTTGGGGATGATGCCGCGCTCGACATTCGCAACCGTGGACGCCATATTGATGCGGCCAAACCAGTAAAAGTAGTCTTGCGACAAAGTGAGTGCGCTGGTCGCGCCACGCACGCGCTGCGCGAGCAGCTTGTCCATCTCGGACCGGCAGGCCGCTTCGGTGCGGCACTGGTCCTCGACCGTGGTAAACGACTGTGCCTGCGCCAACGTCATGGCGCAAGCTGCGGCGGCAATGGTGAGGCTTGGACTGAGTTTGAACATCGGCGAGTCTCCGGGTTGTGGTTTTTAAAGAGGGGTAGTCTAAGCTTTAGCGGCTTGCTTGCATCGTCCTCAGGACGCCGATTTCTATTCCCAAAGTGGCGCGTTTTGGGGAAAGCTGCCGGTCTTGGGTGCAATGGATTCAACGGCAGCCCCGTCTCCCGGACCTGCCCGGTGTCGGCCCTTAAGCGGCCAGGATAGTTGTCGTCAACCATTCTTGTTCATGAGGGCATCTTCTCAAAGTGTGGAGCCTCCTCAAATTCAGGGGCGATCCAGAAATTTTTCTCCCGCCTTGGGTAAGATGCTCCCAAGGAGCGTCAAAAAAAGAGCATGAAACTCATCGACAACATCAACGACCTGCTGGGCGAGGACATCAAGCAGTCCGTCCAGCCAGGTGCGCGGCTCAAAATCGCCGCGTCGTGCTTCTCCATCTACGCCTACGAGGCCTTGAAGCGCGAGTTGGAATCGGTGGAGTCGTTCGAGTTCATCTTCACGTCCCCCACGTTCATGCCCGATGAGGTCACCGATGCCGCCAAGAAGGAGCGGCGCGAGTTCCACATCCCCAAGTCACCCTCTGAAACCAAGAGCGAGCGCAGCTTCTATGGCACCGAGTTCGAGGTACAGCTCAAAAACAAACTGACCCAGCGCGCCATCGCCCGTGAATGCGCCGACTGGATCCGCCGCAAAGCCAAATTCCGTTCCAACAGTGGCGTGGCCCCCATGCAGCAGTTTGCAGCGGTGCAGGCCGCTGGACACGCGTCGCCCAATGCGGTTTACATGCCGCTGCATGGCTTCACTGCGGTGGATCTGGGCTACCAGCGTGGCAATGCGGTGTCCAACATCGTCAACAAGTTTGACGAGCCTGGCCATACCGGCGTGTTCCTCAACCTGTTTGACCAGATCTGGGCTGATCCCGACAAGTTGAAAGACGTGACGAGTTTGGTGTGCGAGCACATTGCGTCGGTGTACCAAGAGAATTCGCCCGAGCGCATCTACTTCCTGATGCTCTACAACATCTTCAACGAGTTCCTGGAAGACTTGAGCGTTGACGTGCTGCCGAATGATCGCACCGGCTACCTGGACACCTTGGTGTGGCAAAAGCTGTTCAACTTCCAGCGCGATGCCGCCACCGGCATCATCAACAAGCTGGAAACCTACAACGGCTGCATCTTGGCCGACAGCGTGGGCCTGGGCAAAACTTTCACCGCGCTGGCCGTCATCAAGTATTACGAGCTGCGCAACCGCTCTGTGTTGGTGCTGTGCCCCAAGAAGCTGGCCGACAACTGGCTCACTTACAACCGCAATCTCAAAACCAACATCTTCGCCAAAGACCGCTTCAACTACGAAGTGCTGTGCCATACCGACTTGCAGCGCACCAGTGGCGAATCCTTTGGAACGCCGCTCAACCGGGTGAACTGGGGCAATTACGACTTGGTGGTGATTGATGAGTCCCACAACTTCCGCAACAACGATGTCTACAAGGACAAAGAGACGCGCTACCAAAAGCTGATGAACACGGTCATCAAGCAGGGCGTCAAGACCAAGGTGCTGATGTTGTCCGCCACCCCGGTCAACAACCGCTTCAATGATCTGCGCAACCAACTGGCACTGGCTTACGAAGGCAATGCCGGCGAATGGCAAAGTAAGTTGGGCGACAAGCTGCGCACAGAGAAGGACATCGACGAGATATTCCGCCGCGCACAGACCGCGTTCAACATGTGGACCAAACTGCCGCCCGAAGAGCGCACCGCCAGCGCCATCCTGGCCGCGTTGGATTTCGACTTTTTCGAGCTGCTGGACAGCGTCACCATTGCTCGGTCGCGCAAGCACATCGAGACGTTCTACGACACCAAGGACATTGGCACCTTCCCAGAGCGCCTCAAACCCCTGTCATTCCATTGCCCGCTGACCCAGCGCACCGATGTCATTGGCTTCAACGATATTTTCAACCAGCTCAGCTTGCTGAAACTGGCCGTGTATGCGCCCGTGGGCTACATCCTGCCCAGCCGCATCAAGAAGTACGAAGACATGTACGACACCGAGGTGGCCAGCGGCGGCGGCAAGCTCAAACAGGCCGACCGTGAGAAGAGCTTGCAGGCGCTGATGACGGTCAACCTGCTCAAACGGCTGGAAAGTTCAGTCGCATCGTTCCGCCTCACGTTGCAGAGCCTGCAAAGCAACCACCAGAAGGCGCTGGCCAAGATCACCGCCTTCAAAAAGTCCGGCAGGGCCGCTAAGTTCACCGACCACACGCCCGACTTTGAAGATGCCGACTTTGACGACGAACTACTGCCCGAATTTGATGATGACCGGAGTGATGAAGGTAGTTCGACCGGTGGCAAGGTGCAAATCGATCTGGGCGACATGGACTTGCCATCGTGGGAGTACGACCTGGGCGCTGACCTGGCCGTCATTGACGGCCTCTTGGCTGAAATGGCAAAAATCACCCCGGCTGACGACGCCAAGCTCCAACACCTCAAAGCGCAGATCGAGCAGAAGCTGGCGCACCCCTTTAACCCCGGCAACCGAAAGCTGCTGATATTTACCGCCTTCGCTGACACCGCCAACTACTTGTACGACAACTTGGCACCGGGCCTGTTCCAAAAGCACGGCATCCACACTGGCAAGGTAACAGGCTCCACCGAGCCGAAGACCACACTGCGGCTGGCTGCCAACCCCCGCCAAGGTGTGGATTTTCAGACCATGCTCACGCTCTTTGCGCCGCGCGCCAAGGAGAAGGCACTCACCATGCCGCACGAGCCGGGTGAAATCGACGTGATGATCGGTACCGACTGCATCTCCGAAGGCCAGAACTTGCAGGACTGCGACACCGTTATCAATTACGACATCCACTGGAACCCTGTGCGCATCATTCAGCGCTTTGGTCGGGTGGACCGTATTGGCTCCCCCAATGCGCGCATCCAGTTGGTCAACTACTGGCCCGATATAAGCCTGGACGAGTACATCCGCCTCAAAGAGCGGGTGGAGAGCCGCATGATGATTGCCGACGTGACCGCCACGGGCGATGACAACGTGCTGTCCGCCCAATCCAATGACGTGGCCTACCGCAAGGAGCAATTGCGCCGCCTGCAAGAGGAAGTCATCGAAATGGAAGACCTCAAAACCGGGGTGTCCATCACCGACCTGGGCCTGAACGACTTCCGTATGGACCTGCTGAACTACGTCAAAGCCCATGGTGACCTGGCCCGCCTGCCCAATGGCCTGCATGCCGTGGTGCCCGCCAACCCTGAAAAAGGCTTGCAGCCCGGCGTCATATTCACACTGCGCAACCGCTTGCTCAGTGGCACTGCTGGTGCCGTGGTGCAGCAAAAGAACCGACTGCACCCGTACTACTTGGTGTACATCGGTATGGATGGCAGCATCATTGCCGACCATATGGAAGTCAAGGCACTGCTGGACCTAGCCCGCAATGCATGCAAAGGCCGCAGCGACCCAATACCCGCCGCATTCGAGCCATTCAACAGGGCAACCGACGATGGCCGCAACATGCGCACCTTCTCCAACCTGCTGGACCAGGCCATTCACTCCATGATCGAGCGCCAGCAAGAGCAGGACGTGGACAGCCTTTTTTCGCCGGGAAAAACCAGCGCATTGGTGGGAGAGATTGCCGGGCTTGAAGACTTCGAGCTGATCAGCTTCTTGGTGATTCAGAGCACATGACCACCCAAGCCCTTTTCGCGTGGCCGTCGCAGGCAGCAGTAGGCCGCCCGGTCGCCAAGTCGAAAATCTACGCCCACGCTAAGCCCACGGCGGCGTTGCGCGCGCTATTTGCGGAGCAGGTAGAAAGCATCACC
>JANYCG010000253.1 GCA_025360385.1 Burkholderiales bacterium
CGCCTCCGGGATGCCGCACAGGCCGAAGCCGCCCACACCCAGCAACTGCCCGTCCTTGATGACACCTTCAAGCGCCTTGGCCGCGCTGGGGTAAATTTTGTTCATCGAAAATCCTCTGTAAAGGTAAGTGGAAACGTCAGAAGAGGATTCTACCCAGCGGATTTTTTTCGGAATACCGAAACGGAGCCTGCACCGACGGCCTTGCCCGCCTCGTTGCGCCGGCCAATGCAGCTCCGGCTGGGCGACTTCATGGGCATGCGGATGGTCAAAGGCGAGCCTCGCATCAAGCCGTGCCTTCGGGATAGGCTTGGCGGGTGTAGCTCCGTGGTCCTTGCGCAAAGACGGGAGGTGACCCTGCCCACACCCTTCCAGCAGTGAGTTTCTCAAGGAAAGGGGTAAGGCGCTTCGTCTGGTAACTTGGCCGCAAGATTTCTGAAATGCTCCCAACCTGTACCGGGGCCAAAGCTTCCGGGGTCGCGCGAAGCAAGGTGGCGTATCAGTTCCAAGTGGTTGAGTTTGTGCGAAACCGGCTCCATGTCCAGCTGGGCGGTGCCACGGATGTGGGACATGATGGTGCGTGCGCCTATTGAATACATGAACGAGGTGGCACCCACACCGTCGAGCCCTGTGCCGGGGAAGTACAAGTCTGGCAGGTCCAGGCTGCGAAACACACAAGCGCAGCGCGCAGCCAACTGTGCAATGCTGCGGATGCCAGCGATGCGCTGATCCTCGAAATAAGACAAGTCTGTGGTGTAGCCAGTGCCCCACAGCACGGTATCGGCACGCAACCGAGTGCCGTCATCAAGCACAACCTCGTTGCCTTCAAGCTTCTGTACTGTGCCGGGGTAACGCTCAATGCGCGGCAGGTTAGCCAGCATACGCGCGCGTCCAGGGATGAGTTGTTCGTGGCGCATATCAATGGATTGGGCCGGTTGCAGATCCTGAATGCCGTACTTGGCGTAGCGACCGCGTAGGTCCGCGTTGATCAGTGTGTTTTGCTGTTCCACCGACAAGCCGCTGGCCTGCATTTTTGCGTAAGGCCGGATGCTGCCCGCGATTGCCTTAGGCTTGGTGGTAGGGGTGAACCAGCGCAAACCCCGATAGACCCACTGGATGCGCCGGGCGTGGTGCTCCAGGCACTGGTCCAGCAAGTCGAAGGCCGAGGCACCCCCGCCAACCACCACCACGTCTTGCCCTGCCAATTCGGCGGGATGAGCCAGAGCGCTTGAGTGCAATTCGCGAACCGAGCTGTTGCTACGCACCGCGTCAGGGATGATGGGATTGTTGTGGCCACCGGTGGCGGCCACCAGATGGCGGGCACGCAGCGTTCCCGATGGCGTGTCCAACTCCCAGCAGGTGCCGGTGTGGCGAGCGAGATGGACAGGACAATTCAGGCGTATACCGCCCGACAGGTCGAAGCGGTCTACCCAGGACTCGATGTTGGACAGGATGTGGGGCTGTGCGGGGCCATCAATGGGTAGGTCACCAACGGTCCAGTCCACAAGACAGATCTGAATGTCTTGCCATGCCGGCAGCAGGCGCCACAACCCGCCCACGCCGCCTTGCCGCTCCAACACCAGGGCGTCGAGGCCAGCTTGATTCGCATAGTGGAGATGAACCAAGCCCGCCAAACCGGCGCCAATGATGGCCACATCAAGCACGCGTTCATTGTCAGCCATAGCCAGCCTTTTTTTTGGTTGTACCTGCTTGCCCAGAGAAGCATCGTGACCCCTTCCAAAGGAATTCATGCTATTGCAGACACCCTGCTCGCGACCCGACCGGCCACAACTGGTTAAGCATGATCATAGTAGCCTGCAGAGTCATCTCCAGAATGCTGACTGTCGGATGTCGGTGGTCAAACAGCAGGTTGTGGTCGATACAAATGCGGAAAAAACGAGATGTGCGCCTGCCCGCTGCCCCACACCCACTCCAAAAACAAGCCCTCGAAGCGTGGTGATTGGGCAATGTGACCGGGCTTTGGAGAGCAAGGCGTGCGGGGTAAATGGTGGTGCAACGCAAAAAATGGCCAAGCGCCAGCTTGACCCATTTTTCGACCTCGCGCGTGTTTGCACTCCAAAACCGCATGCGCATTGCCCAGTCGCCGCGTGGCGGTCGTTAGATCACGTTCATTTCGTATTTTAACAAAAAATAAGTCTATTTTTTAATCAAAATCACTATCTTTTATATATCTTTGGATCTATTATTAAAAGCAACATAAACCATATTTAACCAATAAAGTAGAAGCGCTAATAGTTTTCACAACCCAAACCCTCAAACCGTTTCACAGTACACTGGTGTATTGTTCGATTCTGGAGCCTGTCCATGTCAGAGTTAGTTGTACGCCGCCTGCTGGTTGATTTGACGACGCCGTTTGCCGTACGGTGGAATGGGGGGGATGCTTTTCGGTCGGCGTTTTTCAGCGCTTTGTCGATGAGTTTTCCGGTGGGGGAACAGTACTTTATTGACTCGGTCCGCAATGGCCTGAAAGCGCTGCCCCACGAGCAGCGCGAGACCTTCTCCAAAGAGGTGGCCGGTTTTGTGGCGCAGGAGGCCACGCACCGGCGTGTGCACGAACTGTTCAACGGCCACCTTAGAAATCAGGGCTTTGACAACTGGATTGAACGGCACGCCGCGCAGCGCATCGCCAAAAACGCGGGCCGCCCGGTGCCGCTGCATGTGGCGGCCACTGCGGCCACCGAACATTTCACGGCGATTTTTGCCAACTGGACCATGCGCCACCCCGAGGCGTTTGAAGGGGCCGAGCCGCGCCTTCAAACCCTGTGGGCCTGGCACGCGTCGGAAGAAAGCGAGCACCGCAACACGGCGTTTGACATCTACACCGCCGTCAGCGGCAACCACCTGTGGCGCAAGCGAATGTTCAGCTACATCACCGTGGTGTTTTTGAGCGACGTGGCCCGCCAGACGGTGCTGAATTTGTGGCACGACAAGGCCCTGTTCAAGGCGTCCACCTGGGCCAGTTGCTGGAAGCTTCTGTTCGCCAAAGACGGCATGATCCGCGGCAACTACGGCCTGTGGCGCGACTACAAATCGCCCAGCTTCCACCCCAGTCAGCACGAGGCAGAACTGTCGCGCCAATGGCTGCTGGACAACACAGCGCAGTTTGCGGTGGTGGGGGGAACTGCGGCGCGTGCGCCCGACGCTGCCTTGCCGCTGGCCCAGGCGGCCTGACCGATACCTGCCCACGCCCTGCCCCGCCCACGCCGCGAAAGGCCCGTTATGACGCTGCGCAAAACTCTGGGCACCGTTGCCGCGGTATTGGTCGCTGGGGCCGCCCTGGCTTACGCCAACCGGCTCACCCTCTTGCAATATTCTTTGGGCTGGTACACCGACATCCAACACCCGCGCGGGCCGACGCAGAAAGTGCCTTGGCAAGCCGGACCCGCCACGGCCAGCAAGCCGTTGGCCGAGCGCCCACCCAACATCATCGTCATTCTGGCGGATGACATGGGCTTCAACGACGTCACCACCCACGGCGGCGGGTATGCCGCGCTGGGTGCGCCCACCCCCCACATTGACGGCATTGCCCGCGACGGCGTGCGTTTTGCGCAGGGTTACGCGGCCGCGCCCATTTGCACGGTGTCGCGAGCGGCGCTGATGACGGGGCGTTACCCCTGGCGTTTTGGCGTGGAGTTCACCCCCACGCCAGGCGCCATGTCGCGCGTGGCAGAAAAGCTCTACGCCGACCCGGACCGCATCTACCCCATCATTGTGGACAAAACCCGTGCGTCGCAAAGCAAGGCCTTCAATGACCTGGGCATGCCCGCGTCTGAACTGACGGTGGCCGAGCTGCTCAAAGAACGCGGCTACCACACCCTGCACATTGGCAAATGGCACCTGGGCAGCACGCCCGAGATGCGGCCCAACAACCAGGGTTTTGACGAGACCCTGTTCATGGAAAGCGGCCTGTATCTGCCGCAAGAGTCGCCCGACGTGGTCAACTCCAAACAAGACTTTGACCCGGTCGACCGCTTCCTGTGGCCCAACATGCGGTTTGGCGTGAGTTACAACCGCGACAAAACCTCGCTTGCCAACTGGTTCACGCCGCCCAAATACCTCACCGACTACTTCACCGACGAAGCGGTGGCCGCCATCAAGCAGAACAAGAACCAGCCATTCTTCATGTACCTGGCGCATTGGGGCGTGCACACCCCCTTGCAGGCCAGCAAGGCGGACTACGACGCCCTGCCCAACATCCCCGACCACCGCCGCCGTGTTTACGCCGCCATGGTCCGCTCGGTGGATCGCAGCGTCGGCCGGGTGTTGCAAACGCTCAAGGACGAAGGCCTTGACGACAACACCATCGTCATCTTCACCAGCGACAACGGCGCGCCCAATTACATTGGCCTGCCCGAGGTGAACCAGCCCTACCGCGGCTGGAAGCTGACCCTGTTTGAAGGCGGCCTGCGCGTGCCCTACGTGGCCCAGTGGCCGGGGCACATTGCGCCGGGCAGCGTGTACGCCGCGCCGGTGTCCAACATCGACATTTTGCCCACCGTGGTCGCGGCGGCGGGTGGCAAGGTGCCGACAGACCGGGTGATGGACGGGGTGAATTTATTGCCGTTTTTGCAGGGCCAAAAATCGGGGCACGCGGCCACAGCGCAGGCCGCGCGCCCCCTGTTCTGGCGCGACGGACCCTACCGCGCTGTGCAAAGCGGCGGCTGGAAACTGATCCACGCCGAGCGCCCGGCCAAAGACTGGCTATTCAACCTGCAAGCCGACCCGACAGAAAAAAACAACCTGGCCAGTCAGCAGGCCGACAAACTGGCCGAGCTGTCGGCCCTGCTTGCAGCACACCACGCCAACATGCCCGCGCCCCTGTGGCCGTCGTTCCTTGAGATGCCGGTGATGATCGACAAAACACTCGACAAAAAGCAGACCCGGGACGACGAGTACACCTATTGGGTCAACTGACTTTCAGGTTCCGGGCATGACGACACCTGGGCCCTGCGCAAGACTTCACCGGCAAGGTCTGTCAAAATGAAATTCACTGAAAATTCGTCAGCCCCCCAGTCAACCACCCGGAACCACCTCCCATGAAGACCCGCATCACTGAACTCTTTGGCATCCAGCACCCCATCATCCAGGGCGGCATGCATTACGTGGGTTTTGCCGAGCTGGCCGCCGCCGTGTCCAACGCGGGCGGGCTTGGCATCATCACCGGCCTGACACAACGCACGCCTGAGCTGCTGGCCAAAGAGATCGCGCGTTGCCGCGAGATGACGGACAAACCCTTCGGCGTGAACCTGACTTTTCTGCCGGTGCTGACCGCGCCCGACTACCCCGGCTACATCAAGGCCATCATCGACGGTGGCGTGAAAGTGGTCGAAACCGCTGGCAACAACCCGCAAAAGTGGCTGCCCGCACTGCACGCGGCGGGCATCAAGGTGATCCACAAATGCACCTCGGTGCGGCACTCGCTCAAGGCCGAAGCGATTGGCTGCGACGCGGTGAGTGTGGACGGTTTTGAATGCGGCGGTCACCCCGGCGAGGACGACGTGCCCAACTTTATCCTGCTGCCGCGCGCGGCTGATGAACTCAAAATCCCTTTCGTGGCCTCAGGCGGCATGGCCGACGGCCGCTCGCTGGTGGCAGCGCTGGCGTTGGGCGCCGAAGGCATCAATATGGGCACGCGTTTCATCGCCACGGTCGAAGCACCGGTGCACGCCAACGTCAAGCAGGCCATCATCGCCGCCAGCGAACTCGACACCCGCCTGGTGCTGCGCCCCTTGCGCAACACCGAACGGGTGTTGATGAACAGCGCCACGGCCCGTTTGATGGAGAAAGAAAAAGCCCTGGGCAGCGCCATCACGTTCGAGGACATCATCGAACAAGTGGCTGGCGTCTATCCCAAAATCATGATTGACGGCGACATGGAGTGCGGCGTCTGGTCCTGCGGCATGGTGGCCGGCCTGATCCACGACGTGCCCACCTGCCAAGCGCTGATTGACCGCATCATGCAAGACGCCCACCACATCATTCGCCAGCGGCTGGAGGGATTTGTAGGGTAAATAATGCCGAAAGTCCTCGTGGTTGTTGCATAGCGTGCTATTTATTTGATAACATTGACAAACGCTCAACTTCTGCCACCAAGCGGCACACTATTTATTTTGACAATGTTTTGGCCGTCGCCGAGGCCTGGTCTTGTATCAGGTACTGCCCAATGAGGCCCTTCAAATACGCTTCCAGTTGGGGCGGATTGGTCGGACGGGCCATGGCCTGGTAACTGCCCACGATGGCCAGGTAAAACAGGGCGGCGAGTTCGCTGGCGGTTTTGGGGTTGCCGGTCAGGCGCTCGAACTTGTGCACGAACAGCTTCATGCGCAATTGGTCTACCTCGGCCAGCATATTGGCCACCGCCGCGTCGCGGCGGCCCCGACCGCGCAGGGCCAGCTCAAAACGCATGTTCTCCAGGTCCGCCCCGGCGTGGGCCAGGGCGTAGTCCAGCACCCGCACCAGGTCGGCTTGCGGGTCGCCGGGTGGCATGGCCTCCAGGCTGCGGCTGGACTCGCGCTCGCCTTCTTGCCAGCGCAACAACAAGGCAGCCAGCAAGTCGGCGTGGTCGGTGAAGTGCCAATAGAAACTGCCGCGCGTCACGCCCAGCGTGTCGGCCAATGTCAACACGCGCACGGCGTCAAAGCCGCCCTCGACCACCGCGTTGAACGCGGCGTCCAGCCAGTCGTTGCGCGACAGGCGGCCGGCTTGCTGGCCTTTGGCAATTTTGGTGGGTTTGGCAGACTTGGCAGGTTTGGCTGGACCGGCTGGCGTGGCAATGGATTTCATGGGCGGGATACGATTGGCGATTGGCGATTGGCTGGCAACAAAAATCAAAGCAAGAACGCAGCACCCATGATGCCCCAAAGCGCAACGCCAACCGTCACGCCTGTGCTATATTGTGCTGACAATACACAAGTGTATGGAAATTTATTCTATTCAATCCCGCCAAATTTCAGGCTGAGTCTCAAGCTAAGTCTTACGCTAAGTCTCAAGCCAAGCCTCACGCAAACTCTGACGCCAACTTTCAAGTTAAGCCATGTCGCTAAAAACTTTGTTGATGCCCGCCATCTCCCAGCGCCTGTTGTCGCGGGAAACCCTGAGGCAACAGCGGGTCAAGGCCGAGCGCAGCCGCCTCCAACAGGGCCTGCGCCACCAGGTGCATTATTTCCACCAGGTGGACGACCCGTACAGCGCCCTGGTGGCAGCCGCTTTGCCGCATTGGCTGGCGCGGTTTGACGTGGACCTGGTGCCGCATGTCGTCAGCCCGCCCGACGACAGCGCGGCCCCGCAACGCGACAAGCTGGTCGCTTACAGCCGCAAGGACGCGCAACGGCTGGCGGGGCACCTGGGGCTGGCGTATGACGACCACGGCGCACAGCCCAGCCCTGAAGCCGTTGCGCAGGCGACCCGGGCGCTGGTGGGCGCCATCGACGGCCGGCATTTCGTGCCGGCTGCGGCGGACCTGTCCCGCGCCTTGTGGGCCAAGCCCGCCGTTGGGCCGGCCATGCAGCCGCTCGGCGCTGGTTTGACCCTGGCCAGCCAGAGTGCCACCACCGCCCACGTCGCCGAATCCAATGCCCTGCGCTTGCGCCTGGGCCATTACCTGGGAGCGACGTTTTTTTATGGCGGTGAATGGTATTGGGGCCTGGACCGTTTGCACCACCTGGACGCCCGGCTGATCGAACTTGGCGCGCAACGGGACGGCGTCAACCAGCCGCTGTTCCCGCTGACGCCAGACCTCGGCGCCAAGTCACCGCCCCGCCCTGCAGGCGCGTCGCCCGCCATCGATTTTTTCTTCTCGCTGCGAAGCCCCTATTCGGCCATCGTCGCGCCGCGCATTTTTGAGCTGGCCCGCTCAAATGGCGCACGCGTCAAGCTGCGTTACCTGCTGCCCATGGTGATGCGCGGGTTGCCCGTGCCGCGGGCAAAACGCCTGTACATCAGCCGCGATGCCGCGCGTGAGGCCTATGTGCATGGCACTCCCTTTGGCCGCTTGAACGACCCGGTGGGCCGCCCGACAGAACGCGGCCTGGCCTTGATTCCGCTGGCAGAGCAGCAAGGCCAAGGCCAGGCCTATATTTTGTCCTTCATGCAGGGAGTGTGGTCACAAGGCATTGACGCCGGCAGTGACAGCGGCCTGCGCAAAATTGCCGAGCGGGCCAGTCTGGACTGGGCCGCTGCGCAGGCGGCATTACAAGACGACAACTGGCGCAAGGCAGCGGAGAAAAACCGCACCGACCTGTTCGCACTGGGGCTATGGGGTGTGCCCTCGTTCCACGTCGGCACCTGCGCCGTTTGGGGACAAGACCGTCTGTGGGCCGTGCAAGACGAGATATCAAAAAGATAGCATGGTATTCAAGTTTTACGGGGACTTTAGGCGTTTTTTGCCTTTGGCAGCGCTTGTGACGCTGCTGGGGCTGAATTGGGAGGCACAAGCGCAATCCACGGCCACCCCAGCCACTGCCGCCACAACGGTCAGCGCCAAACGCCCCAACATCATGGTGCTGGTGGCCGACGACTGGGGCTTCTCGGACGTGGGCGCGTTCGGCGGCGAAATCGCCACGCCCAACATTGACGCGTTGGCCAAGCAGGGCATGCGCTTCAGCAACTTCCACACGGCCGGGTCGTGTTCGCCCACCCGCGCCATGTTGCTGACCGGGGTGGACCACCACAAGGCCGGTGTGGGCAACCTGCTGGAGACATTACCCGACGAGCACCGGGGCAAGCCGGGTTATGAAGGCACGCTGAACGACCGCGTTGTCACCGTCTCCACCCTGTTGCAAGACAGTGGCTACCGCACCGCCATTGCAGGCAAGTGGAATGTTGGCTCCGAGGCGCGCAACCTGCCCAATGCGCGCGGGTTTGAGCGCTCCATCGTGCAGGGCGACACAGGCTCAGACAACTGGAACCCGGCACAGCGTTACCTGCCGCACCACGACAAGGTCTACTGGTTTGAAAACGGCAAAGAAGCCACCATGCCCAAGTCGTTTTACTCGACCGAATTTTTTGTCGACAAGACGATTGAATACCTCAAGGCGGGCGAAAAGGACAACAAGCCCTTCTTTGCCTACGTGGGTTTCCAGGCCAACCATGTGCCCCTGCAAGCCCCGGCCAGCTTCATTGCCAAATACAAGGGCGTTTATGACCAGGGCTGGACGGCGCTGCGCCAGGCCCGCCGCGACAAGGCGATTAGCTTAGGGCTGGTGCCGCCGGGCACCCCCATGGTGACGATGAAAACCACCGCCGACTGGGCGGGTTTAAGCGCCACCGACAAGGCCTACCAGGCGCGGCGCATGGAGGTCTATGCTGCCATGGCCGACGCCATGGACTTCCATGTGGGGCGCCTGGTGGCCCACCTCAAAAACACGGGCGAATTCGACAACACGGTGTTTGTGTTTTTGTCCGACAACGGCGCTGAGGCGTCGGACTACTACGCCACCGTCAATGGCCGCCTGTGGCTGGACTGGGAATACAAAAGCGACATCGACCACATGGGCGGCCCGGGCGCTTACGCCATCCTGGGGCCAGGCTGGGCCAGCGCGGCGTCGTCCCCCTTGAACACCTACAAGTTTTACGCCGGTGAAGGCGGTATCCGCGAGCCGCTCATCATTGCCGGCCTGCCCGGCATGCCGCAAAACCAGATCTACCACAGCCTGACGCACGTCACCGACATCGTGCCGACCCTGCTGGACATGGCCCAGGTGCCGCACCCGCAAGGCAGCTACAAAGGCCGTGCACTGGAGCCTTTGTCTGGGCGCAGCCTGCTGCCGGTGCTGATGGGCACCACCGCCCCCGTGCACGACGCGCAACAGGCCATCGGGTATGAGTTGTCGGGCAACCAGGTGGTGTTCAAGGGCGACTTGAAACTGGTCAAAAACGTGCTGCCAGTGGGCGACAACCAATGGCATCTGTTTGACATCCGCAAAGACCCCGGTGAAACGGCGGACTTGCAGGCCGCGTTGCCGCAAGACTTCAAAACCCTGCAGGCCGACTATGCCGCTTGGGCAATAAGGCACCAGGTATTGCCGCTGCCAGAGGCTTACAACCCAAGCCGCCAGGTGGCCGAAAACACCTTGCGGAATTATTTTTTCCCGTATTACGGCCCCCGTTTTGCTGCCGTGTTGCTCCTTGTTGCGGCGGCCTGGGTCGGTTGGCGACGACGCCAGCGGCGCATGGCTTTGCTTGCGGCCAGCAGGTCCTGAACCTCAGGCCAGGTCACGCTGCATTGAATCCAAGCCCGTCACGCCACCCCCCCAACTTGATGCCCCTATGAAAATTCGCCGCCTCATCCTGCGCAGTGCCACCGTGTTGGCCTTGCTGGCCCTTGTGCTTTACCTGTTTCGGGTGCCGCTGGTGATGGAACTGGTCAAACGGGTCGCCGCGCAACACATGGCGGTGGACCCGATCAAAACCCTGCCCGACGGCCTGCATGTGGGCCTGTGCGGCGCGGGTTCGCCGTTTCCAGACGAGAAGCGTCTTGGCCCCTGTACCCTGGTGCTGGCGGGCCAGCGCCTGTTCGTGTTTGACGCGGGCGCCGGCGCCTCACGCAACATCGGCAAGATGGACTTCAACGCCGGGCGCATTGAGGCGATTTTTTTGACCCATTTCCATTCAGACCACATTGACGGCCTGGGCGAACTGTTGTTGAACCGCTGGGTCACTGCGTCCAACACCAGCCCGGTACCCGTGTTTGGCCCCCAAGGCGTCGAGGCGGTCATTGCTGGGCTGACGCAGGCCTACGCGTTGGACAAAAGTTACCGCGTGGCCCACCACGGCGACGCCACCCTGCCGGCCAGCGGTTCGGGCGGCCAGGCCATGCCATTCGCCATCACACCAACGGCGGCGGGTGAAGGCCGTGCCACAGTGCTCAATGACGGCGGGGTTGAAGTCGTCGCCTTTTTGGTGGACCACAAACCGATAGCCCCTGCCGTCGGTTACCGCATCAGCTACAAAGGGCGCAGCGTGGTGATCAGCGGCGACACCCAAAAATCTGCCGCCGTGCAGCGTGAGGCAGCGGGCGTGGATGTGCTGGTGCACGAGGCCATGTCCACACCGCTGATGGCGCTGCTGAAAGACGCAGCCGCCCAATCCGGGCGCAACAATTTCGTCAAGATTTTCGATGACGTGCTCAACTACCACAGCTCGCCCGAGCAGGCGGCTGAAACCGCCCGCGACGCCAAGGCGCGTTACCTGCTGCTGAATCACATTGCGCCGCCCCTGCCTTTCTCGGCGATGGAAAAAGCCTTTTTGGGCGGGGCTGCGGACTTGTTCAATGGCCCGATCCGCGTGGGGCGCGACGGCGACTTTATCAGCCTGCCTGCGGGGTCTGCCGACATCCACGCCAGCCGCCGGTTTTGAACCCGTCCACCGAGAAATTCGAAGCCCATGACCCCAGCCGCCAGCCCAATTCTGCCCACCATCAAAACCATTCTGCGCACACCGGAGTCGTGTTTTGAAGGCCTGACCGACTTCCCCTACCCGCCGCATTACACCGTGCTTGGCGCAGGCAACGGCCAGCCGGGCCTGCGCATCGCCCACATTGACGAAGGGCCGCGCGACGGCGCCCTGGTTTTGCTGATGCATGGCGAGCCGACCTGGTCTTACCTGTACCGCAAAATGATCCCGGTGTTGGTGGCGGCGGGTTACCGCGTGATCGCGCCGGATTTGGTGGGTTTTGGCCGCTCCGACAAACCGGCCGGCAAAGCCGACTACTCTTACGGCAACCATGTGTTGTGGATGAACGCCTGGCTGGCACAGAACGACTTCAAGAACATCACCTTGTTTTGCCAGGACTGGGGCTCGCTCATTGGCCTGCGCATGGCGGCCCATGCGCCCGCACGCTTCAGCCGCATTGCGCTGGCCAATGGCGGCTTGCCCACAGGGCTGGAGGTGATGCCAAAAGCCTTCAAAATCTGGCGGGCGTTTTCGCGCTACAGCCCCTGGTTCCCGATTGGAAAAATCGTCAAGGCCGGCTGCGTGGCGGGGCTGAGCGACGCTGAAGTTGCAGCGTACGACGCGCCCTTTCCCGGCGGCCAATTCAAAATTGGCGCACGGGTGTTCCCCGGCTTGGTGCCGACGTCGCCGAACGACCCGCAAAGCGCCAACAACGAAGCCGCGTGGGAGGTGTTCAAGCACTGGGACAAGCCGTTTTTGACCCTGTTTAGCAACCGCGACCCGGTCACCCGGGGCGGTCATCAAAAATGGCAAAAGGAGGTGCCCGGCGCGCAAGGGCAGCCGCACGCCACCCCACGCAACGCGGGGCACTTTTTGCAGGAAGACAAGGGCGCTGAAGTGGCAGCTGCTTTGGTGGCATGGATGGCTTAAGGCCAAGGACTTAAGGCCAACGACTTAAGGCCAACGACTGCCAAGCCGGTACAAGCGCCGGATAATCACCGGATGCCTTCAAACGAACCCACGCCCATCGCCACGCCGTCCACCCTGCCCGGCACAGGCAAGCCACGCAACGCCGGGATGCCTTTCATCATGGCGGCCGTGCTGATCGACATGCTGGCCATTGGCATCATCATCCCGGTGCTGCCTGCGCTGGTGGGCACCTTCACGGGCTCACAAGCGGACCAGGTGTTCTGGTATGCGGTGGTCAGCTTCGCCTTTGGCATCGCCAACTTTTTTGCCTCACCGATTTTGGGTGCCTTGTCAGACCAATATGGCAGACGCAGGGTGCTGATGATCGGCTTCACGGGGTTGACCATCAGTTTTTTCGGCACGGCCCTGGCCGGTGCGCTGTGGGTGCTGATTGCCGTGCGTTTTGTCGGCGGTGCCATGCAGGCCAACATCTCGGTCAGCAATGCCTACGTCGCGGACATCACGCCGCCGGAACTGCGCGCCAAACGGTTTGGCATGTTGGGCGCGATGTTCGGGGTCGGCTTCATCCTGGGGCCGGTCATGGGCGGCCTGCTGGGTGCCATCGACCTGCATTTGCCCTTTGTGGTGGCCGGCAGCTTGGCCACCATCAACCTGCTGTACGGCTACTTTGTGCTGCCCGAATCTTTGCCGTTGGGGCAGCGCAAAAAGATCAACTGGAAAACCGCCAACCCCTGGTCGGCCCTCGGCCGCCTGACGCAGCTCAAAGGGGTTGGCCCGCTGGTCGGTGTGGTGGCGCTCAGCGGCCTGGCCCAGTTTATTTTGTACTCGACCTGGGTGCTCTACACCACCTTCAAATTTGGCTGGGGCCCGGCCGACAACGGCTGGGCGCTGGCCACGGTGGGCCTCACGTCGGTCATCGTGCAGGGCCTGCTGCTGGGCAAGTTGCTCAAGCGTTTCTCGCCGCAACGCCTGGCCGTCATCGGCCTGATCTCCAGCGCGGCCGCCTACCTGGGCTATGGCCTGTCCAATCAGGGCTGGATGATGTACGCCATCATCAGCGTCAACCTGCTGAGTTTTGTCGTCACCCCCGCGATCCAGAGCCTGATCTCATCGGCGGCAGACGCCAAAAGCCAGGGTGCCACCCTGGGTGCCGTCAGCTCGGTCAACAGCCTGATGGCGGTGTTGGCCCCACTGGTCGGCGCCCCGCTCTTAGGCCTGGTGTCGCACTACCCCCAAGGCGACTGGCGCATTGGTGCACCGTTTTACTTTTGCGCGGTGTTGCAGACGGCGGCGCTGGGGCTGGCGGTGTGGCATTTCAG
>JANYCG010000255.1 GCA_025360385.1 Burkholderiales bacterium
CTTTTCTGCAATTGCCAAACCCTTGCGGTATTCCTGTAGCGCCTTTTCTCGCTCGCCTTGGGCTTCCAAGATGCCCGCCACCCTGTCAAAGCTCACCGATAAATCGCGCTGCCAGTCGGTGTTTTTCGGGTCGCTGCCAGCTAGCTTTTCTGCAATTGCCAAACCCTTGCGGTATTCCTGTAGCGCCTTTTCTCGCTCGCCTTGGGCTTGCAAGATGCCCGCCACTTTATTAAAGCTCACCGATAGATCGCGCTGCCAGTCGGTGTTTTTCGGGTCGCTGCCAGCGCGGGTCTGCGTCAGACTGACCAGTTGGCTTGCCAATTGAAGTGCTTTGGATGACTTGCCAACGATCGAGTAGAGCCCGATCAGAGAATCCAGAGCAGGCAAATCATCGGGTTCAATCAGTAAAACGCGCTCATAAGCAGCGATGGCCTGAGTCACGTCACGCCCGATCAGTAACGCACCGGCTTCTCGTGCGTACCTTGCGGCATCACGCAAAAAAGGCTGCGCGCCACCCCTGGCAATATCTGACAGTTTGAAAAGCAGCTGAATGGCAGAGTCGATATTTCCCAAAAGCATTTCTTGCTTGGCTTGCAGCGCAAGTGCAGTGGGTTGCGGTTTGGCGGACTCCTGAACCACGGTGGCGACAGCGTCTTGACGTTCTTGCTTTTGGCTGATGCTGAGTTCTAAGATCTGCGCATTTTTTTCTACCAGCTGCTGGTCTTTTTGCTCGATAAGCTTGAGGAGTTGCAGCGTGATTTGCGCCTGAGCAGGGTCCGTACTATTTTGAATAACGACGTTGCCTGTACCACCGATTTGCTGGCCTACGCTGGCGTTGTCGTTGGCATTGTTGCTTGATGGCGGCGAAGGGGTTGGCAAGTTTGGCTTTGAGCGCCCAAGCAACCACTTCGCAAGACCTGTTAGAAATAACAGAACAACGACTACCCAAGACCATTGCTCCAATCCGAGCTTTTTGATCCATTCCAAGAGGTCGCTGTAAGCCATAGCCAACTCCTCAAGCCGCCTTCTTCCCAATCTGGCCCATCTGGCTCACCCACTCCCGCGGCGCCAGCGGAAAGCCGAGTCGCTCGCGGCTCTCAAAATAGCTTTGCGCCACGGCGCGGGAGATGTTGCGAATGCGGCCAATGTAGGCGGCGCGTTCGGTCACGCTGATGGCGCCGCGGGCGTCGAGTAAATTGAAGCTGTGGGCGCACTTCAAGACTTGCTCATACGCGGGCAGCGCCAGTTGCACTTCGATCAAATGCTTGGCCTGCTTTTCGTGCGCGTTGAAGGCGGTGAACAGGAAGTCGGCATCGCTGTGCTCGAAGTTGTAGGTAGATTGCTCCACCTCGTTTTGCTTGTAGACGTCGCCGTAGGTGAGCTTGGAGCCGTCGGCACCTTCGGTCCAGGTGAGGTTGTAGACGTTGTCCACGCCCTGCAGGTACATGGCCAGGCGTTCCAGGCCATAGGTGATCTCGCCGGTGATGGGCTTGCAGTCGATGCCGCCAACCTGCTGGAAGTAGGTGAATTGCGTCACCTCCATGCCGTTAAGCCAGACCTCCCAACCCAGGCCCCAGGCGCCCAGTGTGGGGTTCTCCCAGTCGTCTTCGACGAAGCGGATGTCGTTCTTCTTCAGATCGAAGCCCAGCGCCTCCAGGCTGCCCAGGTACAAATCCAAAATGTTGGAAGGCGCGGGTTTCAGCACCACCTGGTATTGGTAGTAGTGTTGCAGGCGGTTGGGGTTTTCGCCATATCGGCCGTCCTTGGGGCGGCGGCTGGGCTGCACGTAGGCGGCCTTCCAGGGCTCGGGGCCGAGCGCCCGCAAAAACGTGGCCGTGTGCGAGGTGCCCGCGCCCACTTCCATGTCATAGGGTTGAAGCAAGGCGCAGCCCTGGCGGCCCCAGTAATCCTGCAATTTAAGAATGATGTTTTGAAAGCTCAGCATGGGGCGATTTTACGGGCCGCCGCCGCTGCCCCCACCAGGCCAGCAAAACAAGGGCAAGGCCCAAACCCCACAAGGGCCACAGGCCAAACCGCGACACCCACCAGGCGTAGGGGGTGATGCCATCGCCGGTGCCGGCACTGCCGCTTCGGCCCTGCACCTGGCCCCGCAACACGCCGCGCATGTGCCGGGGCAGTGCCTGGGTGACGCGCCCGGTGTGGTCGATGATGGCGGTGTCGCCAGTGTTGGTGGCGCGGATGAAGGGGCGCTCAAACTCGATGGCCCGCATGCGCGAGATGGCCAGGTGCTGGTCAATGGCGACGGTGTTGCCAAACCAGCCGATGTTGCTGAGGTTGACGAAGATGGTGGGCGCTTTGGCTGGGTCGGCAAAACGCGCGCCCAGCTCTTCGCCAAACAAATCTTCATAACAGACGTTGGGCGCGAGGCGCTGACCCTGCCATTCGAAGGGAGCCTGCCCCACCGCGCCCCGGTTGAAGTCGCCCAGCGGAATGTTCATCATCCGGGTGAACCATTTGAACAGCGGCGGAATGAATTCGCCAAACGGCACCAGATGGTGTTTGTGGTACTGGTAAACGTCTTTGATCTCGGCAGGCGCAGCAGCATTTGGGTGCTGGCCGTCCGGCGCAGGCCGGATGCCGATCACCGAGTTGGTGTAGCCCGCGCTGTAACTGCCCAGCGGAATGCCCACCAACACCGCCTGTTGCCCGCTGCCAAAACGCCGCGTCAGCCGCTCCCAATAGTCGTCCGGCAACTGGCTGGGCAAGATCGGGATCGCCGTCTCGGGTGCCACCACCAGCGTGGCGGTGCTGCGCTCAAACTGTTCACCATACCAGCGCAGCGCGTCTTCAATGCCGCCACCGGGCTGGAACTTCAGGTCTTGCGCGATGTTGCCTTGCAGCAGGGCCACGTCCATCGTGCCCGCCGCTGCGCTGAATTGGTGTCCCGGAAGTTTGACCAAAGCCCACAGCGCCGCCGCCAGCGCCAGACCGGCAACACTGCGCAGGACGATTGCACGACGGCTCTCAAGCTCGCCTTGAAGTGCGTCTTGCTTCACGAGGGATCGACGCAAACAAGCCGCCCCCGCGTACGCAAGAAAAGCCGTCAGCGCGCCCACGCCATAAGCCCCCACATATTTGGCCAGCACCGCCAGCCCGTCCAGGTGGGCATAAGCCGTTGCGCCCCAGCCAAACCCGGTGAACCAGATGCCCCGGCACATTTCGGCCAGCATCCACAATGCTGCAAAAATAATAGCTACATATGCAGCATTTACGGGAACATTAGCCGGTTTTACTTGTACAAACCCGTTTTGAAGCGATTTGAATACGCCACAGGCCAGCGCAAAATACAGGGCCAAAACACCGGCCAGCGCGACGATGGCGAGCACCGTCAAGGCCGCGTTCAGGCCGCCGTAGGTGTGCATCGAGATGTACAGCCACCAGAAGGTGCCGCACAACCACGCGGTGGTGAACACCCAGCCCAAAAGGGCGGCGCGTTTTGGCGCTGTGCAGGCCTCCAGTAGCCAGGCCAGAATGCCCAAGGCCACGAGCTGGAGCCAGCCCACGGGCTGCCCGTCCCAAGGCGAGCCCATCGACGCGGCATGGGCCAGGCCCGCAACAAGCGCCAGAATGATTTGAGCCAGCACCCGCGTTGGTCCCGGCGCCGGATCAGGGCTTGAAAGCCGTTTGAGTGGGGCTGGCCAAGGGCTTGGGCGGCGTCACCTTGAACCATTTGACCGCGCCGCCCTTGGTCAGCAACACGGCAAAATCCAGGCCCGCCAGCGCAAAATGCTCGCCGCGTTTGGGCACGTGGCCCATCTCGTGGGCGATCAGGCCGCCAACGGTGTCAAAGCTGTTGCCGGTGTCGGTGCCTGTCAGGGTGACGTTGAAGGCTTCGTTGACGCGTTCAATCGCGGTGTCGCCGCTGACGCGGTAAGTCTTGTCGGCCAGGGCGTAGATGTCGCCGTCGTCTTCGGCAATGTCGAACTCGTCTTCGATCTCGCCGACGATTTGCTCCAGCACGTCCTCAATCGTGATGAGGCCCGCAACGCGGCCAAATTCGTCGATCACGATGGCCAGGTGGTTGCGGTTGCCCCTGAAGTCGCGCAGCAGGTCGTTCAGGCCCTTGCTTTCCGGCACAAACACGGGCGGGCGCAACAAGGCGCGGATGTTGAATTCAGGCGCCCGCTGCAACTTCAGCAGGTCTTTGGCCAGGAGGATGCCGATGATGTTTTCGCGCTCGCCTTGAAACACCGGAAAGCGCGAGTGGGCGGTGGCGATCACCACCTGGAGCAACTCGTCGGCCGGGGCGTCAATGTTGAGCAAGTCCATGCGCGTGGCGGCCACCATGACGTCGCCCGCGCTCATGTCAGCCATGCGGATCACACCCTCCAGCATGGCGCGTGATTCAGCCCCGATGATGTTGTTGCCTTCCGCCTCGGCCAGGGTGTCGATCAACTCCTCGGCCGAGTCCGGGCCGGGGTGGAGGAACTCGGCAAGCTTTTGCAGAAAGCTGCGCTTGTCGTCTTTTTCAGGTTTGGACGGGATCAGTCGCGCGGGAGAAGTGTCAGTCACTGACCAATTGGCGCATCACGCCGCTGTTGGGAAGCCCCAAGTGTAGTGTTTCAAGCAGCGACGTCACGCTGCGCCTGTGCTGCGCCTTGACGCACGGCTTGCACCTGCGCCAACACGTCCCAAAACGCCTTGGCCTGGACCTTCATGCGGTAGTCGGCCTGGGCAAACTGCTCTTCAACGATTTCGGTCATTCGGCTGTCCAGGGTGGGCGCGTCCAGCCGCAAATAGGCTTCCGTTTCAGAGCCGTCGCGCTGCACGCTGGCGCCCGCATTGCGGGCGATTTGCAGCATGACGGTGTTTTCGCTCAAAGCGTGGATGAAGATCTGGCTGACCGAGTCATTGCGGGCATGTATGGCGGCCCGCTCAAACAGGCGCGTGCCATAGCCGCGCCCGCGTGCGGTTTTAAGCACCGACACACCAAACTCGGCACACGACTCGTGCCCGGCTTGCGGCGCATAGGCCAAGTGAGCCACCGCCAGCAGTTCGAGTTTCCGGTTGTAGATGCCAAAAATCTCGTCACGGCCAAAGTTCATACCGTCCACATAACGCTGAATTTGCTCGTCCGAGGCGCTGTAGCCAAAGCGGAAATAGCGGTCATGCGCGTCCAGCGCCAACAAATGCGCCGCGATGCGGCTACGGTGGTTGGCCCCGAGCGAGCGGATCGGCACCATGTGCGGCTGGGGTTTGGCGGCCTGTTCGGCATCGGTGTGGTGAACCGGCGCATGCAACAAGGCCTTGCCCGCCTCCAGTGATGCCAAAAGTAAGTTTTTTGTTTCCATGATGATCTCAATGTAAGGGTTTCCCCTAGATTCATCAAGGAATAACGCGCGAAAGCCTCGATTGGTTTAGGGGGAGGCACCCAAAAAAACAGAGTTCGCCTCAGTTTGGGTCAAATTTTCGCCATTGTTTCGGCGATCACGGCAGGCTCAAACGCCAAAGCGACGTGCGCCAGGCCCGGCACCAGGCAATTGTGCGCACCTGGCAGCATGGCCGTGGAGGCGGGAAACACGATGTTGTCGCAATTTGAATAGAAGCAGGTGAACAGCCGGTACGGTGCCTGCGCCAGGTCCCGGGCCCGCGCCAGCTCGTCTTGTTCCAGTTGCAGCAGCCAACGACTGTGCTGGCGCATCTGGCGGCCATTGACCGCCAGGCTGAAACGGGCCGCCAGCCAAGTGCCATAGTGCGGCGTGCCAATCGTGACCACATGGTGCACCTGCGATGCGGCGGCGGGGTCGGCGCGCAACCAGGCCCGGATCGCGAGGCCGCCCATGCTGTGACAGACCACCAGCGGCGGCAGCCCGGTGGCCTGCGTCAGCTGCCGGATGGCCGCGTCAATACACGGCACATAGGCATCCATCGAGCCAAACAGCGGCTCCAGGTTCACCGCCGCAAAGGCATGTTTATGGTGGCTCAAGTGCGCCGCCCATGGGCTCCAGAAGCCGCGGTTGCACATGAATCCGTGGATCAACAACACGCCGCGCCGGCCCCTGTGCGCGAACGCATCTGCCATCTCGTCGGGCCAGGCATTGGCGCGAAACGGCTGGCGCCAGGCAAATACTCGCCCCATTTGGATCAGCTCGCCCCACCAGGCGCGCAGCCAGCGCCACCCGCTGGCACGGGGGGCCGGGTCATGCCGGTTGACACGGGCTGCCAGCAAAAATCCCAGCAAGGACAGCGGAACAATCAGCAGCGACAAGCCAGCGACGCCGATCAGCGCTTCGACCAGGTATTCATCGGCAAAATACCAGACCAGCAGTGCCATCAGCAGCGCGAAGCACAGGTAGACGAAGATCAGCAGACGGGCAAGCATGATCTGGATTCTATGATGCTGGCGCAGGGGCGCAGTGCAGTTTGGATTTGGCCGATAGCTATTTAATATATAGCTGACTATTCTTATTTGACAAGGACATACGGGGTATCACCCTTCAAATCATGGCAAAATCGAGGTTTTGAGCCTTCAAAATACCCCCCAATCCATGGACGCGGACCAATCCATTCGCGACGCCATCGCCAGCGTCATTGCCTTGCGCGAGGCCAGCAACGCCAACCCGGCCTTGCGAGAGGCGGTGGCGGCCGTCAAGCGGTTCCAGGCCCGGCGTTTCGCACACACCTACGCCGACATTCTGGGGCCAGGCCCTTACCAGCGCGCCGCCCGGTTTTTTCTGGACGAGTTGTACAGCGACAAAGACTTCAGTCACCGCGACGCCCAGTTTTCACGCATCGCCGGGGCCTTGCAAAAGTTTTTCCCAAAGCAGGTGGTGGCCACTGCGGTCTCGCTGGCGCAACTGCATGCCCTGACCGAGTCGCTCGACCATGCCATGGGCCTGCAATGGCTTGTAGTTGTGGCTGAGGCGGGGCTCGGCCTGGGCAGGCTGACCGCCGCGCCCGTTGCGGCACAGGCCCAAGCTTACGTCGCGGCATGGCGCGAGGTGGCGCGTTTTGAGGATCGCCTGTTGCAGCTGAGCACGGTGTTGGCGGTGGGCCGCGAACTGGACAAACTCACCCGCACGCCAGGGCTAATCATGATGCTCAAAATGATGCGCCGGCCAGCCCATGCGGCAGGCCTGGCGTCGTTGCAGGCGTTTTTAGAGTCGGGTTTTGACACTTTTTCCCAAATGGCCGGGCGCGGTGAAGGCGCGCGGCTGTTTTTGGCCATAGTCAGTACGCGTGAATCCGCGTTGATTGGGCAGTTGAACGCCACCCATGATTTTGATCTGCCCGCCGCATTTGGGCTGGCCTGAGCGGCTGGCGCTCAAGGCGCGGCCAGTGGACCCCACAACTGCTTGAGCCTTGCGTCGCGCCCGCAGCTGCTGCGGTAATACTTGTAACGCAGCGGGTTTTTCAGGTAGTAGTCTTGGTGGTAGTCTTCGGCCGGGTAAAACGCGCCGGCCAAGACAACTTCGGTCACGACGGGGGCTTTGAACGGTTTTGATTTTTCCAGCGCGGCGCGCGAGTCCTGCGCGGTTTTCAACTGCCCGGCATCGAGCGCAAAAATCGCTGTGCGGTAGGGGGAACCGTGGTCGCAAAACTGCTGATCTTTCACCGTGGGGTCGATCGTGTGCCAGTAATGCGCCACCAATTGGGCGTAACTGACTTTGGCAGGGTCAAACACCACCTGCACGGCCTCGGCGTGGCCCGTGCTGTGGCTGGACACCTGCTCATAGGTGGGTTTGACAGTCCGGCCCCCGGTGTAACCCGAGGTGGTGGACAAGACACCCGCCACTTTGTCAAAATCTGATTCGACACACCAGAAGCAGCCGCCTGCAAAAATAGCGCTGGTGGTGACGGCCGGGGCAGCAGAAGGCTGGGCTGGGCTGGTGCCTTGGGCCACGGCCAATCCCCCAAGCAGGCATCCGAGCAGGGCCAAAGCTGCCCGGCCTAGGCCGTGTAAAAAAGTCGGACGATGTCGTTGAGGCATGGTGAGTCTTTCGAGGCGGGCAGACTGTCAGGTCGACGTTGATTTTGCGCGGCTTACCCATGGCAGTCAGTCGCGGCCAAACCTGAAACCTTTCAATCGGTCGGCTTCAGCCTTGAATTTTCAGTCTCAACCTGCCGGATTGGCGTGGCGGCCGTGGTGACGCCTGCCGCTTGCCGGTGGCCAAGCGCAGGCGCGCCAGGCGCATGCGGGTCACCCGCGCCGACGACGGCGCTGTCAGTTTCAGCCCGTTCGCGCAGGGCCTGCCGCCCATCGCGATGGTGAAATTTTCCTGAAAATACCTTTGGGCATGGGGATTGCTTAATAATCCTTGAGCTATCTCACGTCCTAGCCGCACCGCCACCTTCATTTGTTCACTCCCACGCCAAGCACCCATGGAACTCACCCCGCGCGAAAAAGACAAGCTGCTGCTGTTCACCGCCGCCCTGCTCGCCGAGCGGCGTCGGGCGCGCGGCCTGAAGCTGAACTACCCCGAGGCCATGGCCTTCATCAGCGCCGCCGTGATGGAGGGCGCGCGTGACGGCAAAACCGTGGCGCAGCTGATGAGTTTTGGCCGCACC
>JANYCG010000268.1 GCA_025360385.1 Burkholderiales bacterium
GGTCAGCAGGCGCTAGTTCACCAGGTCGCGCGAGTGGTGGATCTGCACGCCCGGAAACCACTCGAAGGTGGAGGTGGCGATGTAATAGTCGTTCCCCACCCGCACAATGCTCGGGTCAGGGTTGAAGCCCTTGAGGATGGGGTTCTGGATCGTGGCAGGGCCGTTGGCGTCAGTGGTGTCTGGCATGGTTGCAGGCAAGGCAATGGTGTTGGGCCCATTGTGGCGGAGTTTGCACAGGGCCTGCCTACAATCGGGCCTTCGCCAAGAACATCACTTCACAAGCGCAGGCCCTATGAGCATCAAGAGCGACAAATGGATACGCCGCATGGCAGAAACCACCGGCATGATCGAGCCCTTTGAACCGGGCCAGATCCGCAGCCGCGACGTCGGCGGCGCGGCTCAAAAAATCATCAGCTACGGCACCAGCAGCTACGGCTACGACATCCGCTGCGCGCCCGAGTTCAAGGTCTTCACCAACATCCACAGCACGGTGGTAGACCCGAAGAATTTTGATGAAAAAAGCTTCGTCGATTTTCATGACGATGTCTGCATCATCCCGCCCAACAGTTTTGCGCTGGCCCGCACGCTCGAATACTTTCGCATCCCGCGCAACGTGTTGACCATCTGCCTGGGCAAAAGCACCTACGCCCGCTGCGGCATCATCGTCAACGTGACCCCGTTTGAGCCGGAATGGGAAGGCTACGTCACGCTGGAGTTCAGCAACACCACGCCCCTTCCCGCCAAGATATACGCCGGAGAGGGCTGCGCCCAGGTGCTGTTTTTTGAGAGCGACGCCGACGACGTGTGTGAAGTGTCATACAAAGACCGTGGCGGCAAATACCAGGGGCAGGTCGGGGTGACCTTGCCCAAGGCGTGAAGTTGGCAGCGGCTCAGTGGTAATCGCTCTCCCGCTGGTGCCGCACCGCCAATACCGTCACCGTGTTGGCATCGGTGATCTCAAACAGGGCGACGTAGCCGGATGATCCGAAGGTGACGACGAGTTCGCGCGTGGCCGCGCTGAATTCGGTTTGAAATGCCTTGCGGCAGGTGTGCGGATTTCGTTCCAAAATCAAATATGACTGCTCAATGGCCTTGAGTGCTCGCTGCGCAATGTTTGGGTTGAATGCAAAGAGAAATTCATACAGCCGTTCCAGGTCATCTTGGGCTTCATTGGAGATGATGACCTTAAAGTCCGTCATGCAACAGAACGGGCTTGGGCGCGCCGCGTCGATCGCTTTGCTGCGTTAGTTTCAGCAATTTCTTTTTCTGCTCTCAGTTTCTCTGCGAGAGTACGCAAACGATCCATGCTCTCCTTGACGGTAAAGGTTTTCTCCCCTGCCCGCACCCGTTCCAGCGAGGCCAGGCCGCGAGCGTAAAAGGCCCGGTCTTCCTCACGTATTTGCGCTTGGCGGCGCACGCTGTCTTCGACAAACATCGACAAGGTTTCACCGTCTTTCAGAACGGACTCCGCCAAGGCGCGAACCGCTGGTGTGACACGGACTGACGGCAAGGTGGCGGTGCGCATAAAAACTCCTACGTTGTGACGATGCATTGCAATTGTAATTCGTTGCACCCATTGGCTAGCGTGACGGGTTGGGTCAGTGCAGGGCCCCAGCGCCAACGGCAATGTCCTGCGGTGTCTCCAGCGCCACCCGCACGCACAGGCGCAGGGCTTGCGCCATCATCTGTGCCGTCATGCTGGGCTGGCCCTGCTCAGGCAGCCAGGGCACGTGGATGAAGCCGCCTCGCGTGTTGTTCAGCGTGGGCTGGTGGGCCAGTTCATGCATCAGACCGTAAAACACATGGTTGCAGACGAAGGTGCCCGCCGTTTGCGACACCTCGGCGGGGATATCCGCCGCCAGCAGAGTTAGCCGCATGGTCTTGATCGGCAGGCGGCTGAAGTAGGCGCTAGGGCCACCATGAATCACCGGCGTGTCCACGGGCTGAGCTGCGGCGTTGTCCGGGATGCGTGCATCATCGACATTGATGGCGACGCGCTCCAGCGACAGGGTGGCTCTCCCGCCCGCCTGGCCCACGCAGACGACCAGCGTGGGCTGATGCAGCCTGAGCAGGTAGCGCAGTTCACGCAATGACTGCCCAAACACCGTGGGCAATTGTGCCGCCACCACGCGGTGCCCGGCAATTTGCCGGCCATGCAGGGACTTGACCGCCAGCCAGCTTGGGTTGAGGGCTTCGCCGCCAAAGGCGTCAAAACCCGTGAGCAGAACTTTGGGCGTGGGCGAGACCGGTTTTTTGCGCTGTACCATTGCCGCAATTTACCGCATCTGCAAGGGCTTGCAGCATGCGTGTGGCTTTCACGTCAAGGAGCAGCAGCATGAAATGGGAAGGCAATCGCGAATCTGACAACGTCGAAGACCGCCGTGACGACAGTGGTGGCGGCGGCGGCGGAGGCGGCATTGGCGGGCGCGGCATTGGCCTGGGCTCCATCGCCATCGCGCTGGCTGCGTCGTACTTTTTCGGCATCAACCCAATGACGGTGTTGAGCATTTTGAGCGGCGGCAGCCCCGCGCCGCAAGTGCAGCACCAGGGCCCCGCGCACGCCACCCCCGCCAACGACCAGCAGGCCAAATTTGTGCGGGTGGTGGTGGCCAGCACCGAAGACGTCTGGACGGACGTCTTCACCAAAGGCAACGCCACCTACAAAGCGCCCAAACTGGAGTTGTTTCGCGGTGCCACGTCCACCGCCTGCGGGCAAGGCCAGGCCGCGATGGGGCCGTTTTATTGTCCTGGTGACCAAAAGGTCTACATTGACCTGGCGTTTTACGACACGCTTAAAAACCGTCTGGGCGCACCCGGCGAGTTTGCGCAGGCTTATGTGATTGCGCACGAGGTGGGCCACCACGTGCAAAACCTGCTGGGCATCAGCGCCAAGATGGACCAGATGCGGGCCAAGCTCAGCCAAACTGAATACAACGCCTTGAGCGTGCGGCTTGAGTTGCAGGCCGACTGTTTTGCCGGCGTGTGGGCAAACCATTCAAAAAGCGCCTTGCAACTGGACCAGGGTGACATTGAATCGGCCATGAATGCCGCCGCCAAAATTGGCGATGATGCCCTGCAAAAGGCCGCCACTGGCCATGTGGTGCCCGAAAGCTTTACCCATGGCACCAGTGCGCAACGCGGCCGCTGGTTCAACACCGGCCTGCAAAATGGCAGCGTGAAGGGCTGCGACACCTTTGCGCAGCGGCAGTTGTAGTTCTGCTGCCCTGGTCGAGGCGCGGGTTCGGCCGTGGTTTCGGCTGTGGTTTCAGCCGATAAGGCAAGGGATGCGCTGATCGGCGATAATTGAAAGTTGCCCTAGAACGGACAGGGTCTGGATCAGGGGCTCTTTGAGGCCCGCCTGCCTCCCCCTATTTATTCAACCTTTCGCCAAGCATTGATGACCTCTACAGCACCTGAAGCACTTGCAACACCCGAGTCCAGCCCCGTCACCGCAGGGCTAAGTCATGCCACCGCAGGGCCTGACAACGTCCCCGCAGGGCCTGACCACGTCACCGAAGGCCACAAAGCCGCCGCCGAGCTGGCCGAAGCCTCGCGGCTCGACTCTTTCTCGCAACTGAACCTGGCCGCCCCGCTGGCCCGCGCCGTGGCCGAGCTGGGCTACGAGTCCATGACCCCCATCCAGGCCCAGGCCATTCCGGTGGTCATCCAGGGCCACGACGTGATGGGCGCAGCCCAAACCGGCACCGGCAAAACCGCAGCGTTTGCACTGCCATTGCTGCAACGCATGCTCAAGCATGAAAACACCTCCACCTCGCCGGCCCGCCATCCGGTCCGCGCCCTGGTGCTGTTGCCCACGCGCGAGCTGGCCGACCAGGTGGCCCAGGCCGTCAAGGCCTACGCCAAATACACCCACCTGCGCACCGCCGTGGTGTTTGGCGGCATGGACATGAAGCCGCAGACCCTGGAGCTCAAAGCCGGGGTCGAGGTGCTGGTGGCCACGCCAGGGCGCCTGCTGGACCACATCGAGGCAAAAACTGCCGTGCTGAACCAGGTCGAATACGTGGTGCTGGACGAGGCCGACCGCATGCTGGACATCGGCTTTCTGCCGGACTTGCAGCGCATCTTGAGCTACCTGCCCAAACAGCGCACCACGCTGCTGTTTTCGGCGACTTTTTCACCTGAAATCAAACGCCTGGCTGGCAGTTATCTGCAAAACCCGATCACCATCGAAGTGGCCCGGCCCAACGCCACCGCCAGCACGGTCGAGCAGCATTTTTACAGCGTCGGCGACGAAGACAAACGCCATGCGTTGCATCAAATTTTGCGCCAGCGCCAGATGAAGCAGGCCTTTGTGTTTGTCAACAGCAAACTCGGCTGCGCCCGCCTGGCCCGTTCGCTGGAGCGCGAGGGTTTGAAGACCACCGCCCTGCACGGCGACAAGAGCCAGGACGAACGCCTCAAAGCGCTTGATTCCTTCAAAAAAGGCGAAGTGGACTTGCTGGTGTGCACCGACGTGGCCGCCCGTGGGCTGGACATCAAAGACGTGCCGGCCGTGTTCAACTTCGACATCCCCTTCAACGCCGAAGACTATATCCACCGCATTGGCCGCACGGGCCGCGCCGGGGCCTCGGGGCTGGCGGTCAGTTTTGTCTCCAAGTCGGATGGTCGTTTGATGGCTGACCTGGAGAAACTGCTGAAATCCAAGATCGAGCTCGAAGCCATCGAGTTTGACGAAGACGCACCCGACATCCGCAAGCAGGGCCGCATCAATGACGGGCGGCGCATGTACTCGGCCCCCGAGGGCAGCAAGGACGCGAGTGAAGTCTACCGGGAGACCGAAGGCGAGCCGGGCCCTGAGCCGACGCGTGAGTCCAGGGGCGACGTGCGCCGGGACCCATCGCGCGACTTCAATCGTGACACCGGTCGCGACACCGGTCGTGATGCAGGCCGCGCGCCTCGGCGCGACTTCAGCCGTCCCGCGCCCGCATCGCGCGACCCGTTTTTTGACAAACCGTACGAGTCCGCCTCAGTGCCAATCGCCGCCCCTGCCTGGGAAGCCGCCATCAAACCTGCAGGCCGCAGCATCTCGGCCAACATCAAGACCACGCGCCGCGTCGCCGCCTTGTTCAAGGCCGTCGAGACGGCGTGACGGGCCTGCGGTCAGTGGGCTGACCCCCATCAATTCCCGGGTGCCTGGGCGGCCTCGCACTTCACCTGAACGAGTTCTTGAGCGCCCTGTGCAGGTTCGGCCAGCCGCAAGGCGCTCAAACAACCGCCCCATACGCAGCCGGAATCCAGCGACAGCAGCTTGGGCCGGTTGAGCCAGCCCAAAGTGGACCAATGGCCAAACGCGACCACCACGTCGGCCGTCTGGCGGTCGGGTGCGTCGAACCAGGGCACGAAACCCTGCGGCGCGTCCTGGGCGCGCAGGCCCTTGGCCTCAAACTCCATTTCGCCCTCGGGCGTGCAAAAGCGGATGCGCGTCAGCGCGTTCAGAATGCAGCGGATACGCGCCGCGCCAGTGAGTGTGTCGCGCCAGACTCGGGGCTCCTTGCCGTACATCTGATGTAAAAAGTCGCCACATTCCGGCCCGCGCAAAACGGTTTCGATTTCCGCCGCCAACGCGATTGTTTGAGACGCTGTCCATGCTGGCAAAACGCCAGCGTGCACCATGAGCACGTCCTGGCCCTGGTGGCTTTGCAAAATCGCCAGCCGCTGCTGGCGCAGCCAATGCAACATGGCCTCGCGGTCGGGTGCCTGCAACACGTCGTGGATGGTGTCGCCGCCATGCGCTGGGCGCACACCGTGCGCCACCGCCAGCAGGTGCATGTCGTGGTTGCCCAGCAGGCATTGGGCTGCATTGCCCAGGGCCATCAGTCGGCGCAACACGCCCGCAGAATTCGGCCCCCGGTTCACCAGGTCGCCCAGCAAGTAGGCGGTGTCGCGGCTGGGCGAAAAATCAATTTTTTCCAGCAGTGCGGCCAGGGCGCTGTCGCAGCCCTGGATATCCCCAATCAAGTAAAGTGCCATGGTGTGCATTTTCAACCGTGATTGATGGAATTTCTCTTTATTGTTTTGCTCACCCTGCTCAACGGGGTGTTTGCCATGTCCGAGCTGGCCCTGGCCGCCAGCCGCAAGGCTCGCCTGAGCGCCATGGCAGAGGCAGGTGACAAGGGCGCAGGCGCGGCATTGACCTTGCTGGCTAACCCGAACCAGTTTTTATCGACCGTGCAGGTGGGCATCACCTCGATTGGCGTGCTCAACGGCATAGTGGGGGAGGCGGCCTTCAGCGAGGGCGTGGCGCAGTGGCTGCGCAGCTTTGGCGTGGCCGACAAAGCCTCGGCCATCTCGGCCACCGCGCTGGTGGTCACGGCCATCACCTTCACCACCATTATTTTTGGCGAGCTGGTGCCCAAGCGCATCGGCCAGCTTTACCCGGAACCCGTGGCGCGCTGGGTGGCGCGGCCCATGTTGTGGCTGGCCAAAGCGGCCGGGCCTTTCGTGCGGCTGCTGTCGGCCACCACCCAGGGCACTTTGAAGCTGCTGCGTATCGACACCAACGCCGCCCGCGCTGTGACCGAAGAGGAAATCGCCGCCAGCCTTGAAGAAGGGGTGGACGCCGGCGTGATCGAACACCACGAGCACCAAATGGTGCAAAACGTGTTCCGCCTGGACGACCGGCCGCTGCCCTCGCTGATGGTGCCCCGCGCCGACGTGGCCTGGCTGGACGCTTCAAATACAGTAGCAAAGTGTTTAGAATTGGCGGGGACTAGCGTGACAATTGACGGTGAGACAGGGGCTCATTCGTGGTATCCGGTGTGCCGTGGTTCGCTGGAAGATGTGGTGGGCGTCATCAGCATGGGCAAGCTGCTGCAACTGGGGCAAAACCACCCCGGCAGCATCGAACCCCATGTCAAACCGCCGGTGTTTGTACCTGAAACTTTGAGCGGCATGGAACTGCTGGCCCAGTGCAGGGGCAATGCGCAGCGCATCGTGTTTGTGGTGGACGAATACGGCGTGGTGCAGGGCGTGGTCACCCCCGGCGACCTGCTGGAGGCCATCACTGGCGAGCTGCAAGCCAACGCCCCCATCGACGCCTGGGCGACGCGACGCGACGATGGCAGCTGGTTGCTGGACGGCCTGATGCCCATCAGCGAGCTCAAAGACCGCCTGCGCCTGGACGACCTGCCCGAAGAAGACAAGGGCCGCTACAACACCGTGGGCGGCCTGCTGATGGCCGTCTCTGGCCGTCTGCCCTCTGCGGGTGAGTGCATTGAGTCGTCAGGCTGGAAATTTGAGGTGGTCGACCTGGACGGCAAACGCGTGGACAAGGTGCTCGCGTCCCGGCTAAAAGTTGCCTCTGCTACGTAATATAGAGCTAACTATTCAATAGACACGGGAACTTAAAGCCTTTTTGTCTCTTAAATCTTGCCGGTGAGCCAATAAGCCGCATAACCGACGATTTCATGCAGTGCGTAATGCCATTTTTCTGCGCCGCCGGTGAATGAATAAGCATCCCAGTCGGTCGTGTCGGCCGTGCGGTAGTCCACGCAGTAGGGCGTGACGTTCCAGCCGGCTTTCTGAAACACCGCCATCGAGCGCGGCATGTGCGCGGCCGTGGTCAGCAGCAGCCAGGGTTGCTTGATGTCCACACCTGGCACGCGGGCGCTCATCACGCCGTTGTCGTAGGTGGTGCGCGACTCCGACTCGTACAGCACCCTTGTGGCGTCCACACCCATCAGGTCGAAGTAGATTTTGGCGCGATCCGCCTCGGAGTATTTTTTCTTGGCATAGTCGCTCTCGCCACCGGTGTAGAGCAATTTGAGGTGCAGGTTGCGCTGCATCAAACCCACGGGCACCGTCATCCGTTCGGCCTCGCCCTTGAGCGACACCTGCCCTGGCCTGGCCCACAACTCCGAGCGCTCCAGCGCCCCCCCCAACACCACAACGCCGACGTACTGCGGCAGTGGCGCTTTAAAGTCAGGCGC
>JANYCG010000287.1 GCA_025360385.1 Burkholderiales bacterium
TGCCAACCTGCTGAAAATGGCCGGCCTTGTGGCGTCCAGCGGCGAAGGCAACCGCCTGATCGACGGCGGCGGCGTGCGGGTGGACTCCAACCCGGTCAGCGACAAAGGCCTGAAGCTTGGCGCTGGCGTGTACGTGGTGCAGGTCGGCAAACGGCGGTTTGCACGGGTGACGCTGACGGCCTGAGTTTAAATTTTTGCTATAAATTATATATCAAACTATTCAATGTACACGGGAACTTTAGCTGATTTTCATTGTTGAATTGCAGCGTGGTGCTGTCGGGCCCGTTGGAGCCGTAGGCAGCGGCGGTGGCAGAGGCAATTGGACACAACGGCCTGGTTTTGGCGACAGGATGTCATGACGAAAAGCCGGGCCGCAACCCATGATTTTGCGCAACAATCCCACGCATGGCACACATTCATTTTGCATGGGAATTGGGCGGCGGCCTGGGACACGCGGGGCGGCTGAAGCCGTTGGCGCAAGAGGCGCTGGCGCGGGGACACCGGGTTAGCTTGTGCCTGCGGGAACTGGTGCACACCGACGCTTTGCTGCGCGACTTGAATGCGCCGCGTTTTCAGGCCCCGATTTTTTTGCACCAGGTGCGCGGCGTGCCCATGCCCGAGGCTAGTCTGGCCGAAATTTTGATGACCTGCGGTTATTTGAACGCCGATGCTCTGCGGGGCCTGTTCACAGGTTGGCACAGCCTGCTGAGTGAACTAAAACCTGACCTGGTGGTGGCCGACTATTCACCAACTGCGCTGTTGGCAGCACGCAGCCTGGGCATCCCTTCTGCGGCGCTTGGCATTGGGTTTTTCATCCCGCCAGACTCGGTGCCCATGCCGTCCATTCGCAGTTGGGAGCCGATTCATCCTGGCCGCCTGGCCGCTGCGGACAGCCAACTGCTGGCCAGCGTCAACACCGTGTTGGCACAGTATGGCACGGCAGCTTTGCAGCGGGCCAGCCAGGTGATGTACGGTGATGCGCCCCTATTACTGACCTGGCCCGAGCTTGACCACTATGGGCGTGACGTATTGCCAGCGGGCCAGCGCTGGTGGGGCCCCAGCATGTCGCCGCACACAGGGCTGGCCCCACAATGGCCCCCTTCCGGCCAGCCAGACCCATCAGAACGGCCGGCCTTGTCCGCCGACCTGGGCGGCTCGAAAGTGTTCGCTTACTTGAAGTCTGAGCACCCTGACCATGCCTTGGTTTTGCAGGCACTGGTCAAGTTGGGTTGCCGCACCGTGTGTTACATGCCCGACGTCGCGATGGGCAAGCCGCCGCCAGTCATCAGCCCCCTCATCAGTTATTCAAAAGGCCCGGTTGATTTGGCCAGCACCTTGCCCGGGTGTGAGCTGTGCGTCTGCCACGGGGGCGAAGCCACGCTGGCGCAAGCGCTGCTGGCGGGGGTGCCGTTGTTGCTCATGCCCACGCAGGTCGAGCAGTTTTTAATCTCGCAGCGGGTGGCGCAGACGGGCGGCGGAATCAACGCAGCCGCGCAGGTGCGGCCCTTGGACTATGTGGCTGTGGTTGCTTCCTTGTTGGGGAATTCTGACTGCAGAACAAAAGCCCAGGCGTTTGCCGCCCGCTACGCAGGTTTTACGCCGCGCCAGCACACCTTGGATCTGGTGGACGCATTTGAGCGCCAGCTTGCGATGACGTGAATTGCCTTTTACTTTGTCACCCCCATTCAAGGCCTTGAAAACGAATGGAATTTTGATGCCATGCAATGGGCGCGACATGTTTCACTTAGGGCAAGTGCAGGTGGCCATTCAGACAGGCCACCACAGCAGGCCGCCACAGCAGGCCATAAAAAAGGGCCGCGAGGGCCCTTTTTTCAAGTTCTGGTCTGAACCTGCGTTCAGGCCGTCGCGGTCCGCCGTCGCCGCTGTTGCCAGCCAAAAATGCCCATCCCTGCCAGCAGCAAAGCCAGACTGGAGGGCTCAGGCACGTCGCTGAACACCACGTCGGAACCAAAGGGGCCAATTCTCGGATCGGTATATGTGTTGATGCCACCATCCAAAACGATTTCAAACGGGTCGCCTGACTGGCCAATGGAACCACTGGCTTGCCCGGCGGGCACAAAATAACCATCCACGTGGACGGTGTGGCCGGGAATCAGCACCTGACCCTTGATGCATTCGGGCAAATTGCCTCCGCCATATCCGTTGCCATATCCCTCATTATTAAACGCCCTGCCCAAGAAGCCGCCGCCATAACACGGCTCGTTGATGATTTGTTCGACCCAGGTATCCGGCACAAAATAATCTGTAGGATCGACATAAGCGCCAGCGCCTGCGGCAGAGCTGCCCCTGGCAAAACTGTCGAGCTGGTAGCTCAGGGTGATGTGGCCGCCGGCGTTGATGACCCCCAGGTCAACCGACCTGCTGCCACCCAGTACCGTGTATGCGGCACCTGCGCCACTGTATAAGCTGGCATCACCCGTGGTGGTGAACGTGGTACCTCCGCTGTTGGACAAAATTGTGCCGCTGCTGCCGTAAATCAGGTTGTTGTCGCGGCGGATGTCAAATACCAGGCCAGCAGTTAAAAAGTCAGAACCGGTGAGCGGCCCGGCGATCTGGTTGCTGATTTGCCCCGGCGTGATGAAGAAATTGAATGTCGCGTTTTGGGCAACCGCAGAATTGTTGAAGATGTCTTCAACAATCCGGAAACGCCCAGTCACGTCATAGGTGCCAAAACCGGAGGAGCGGCTGCCAAAGTAGCCGCCGTCTGAGCCATAGGTGTGAATGCCCGCGCTGTCAGCCTGGCCGTAGGGGCCGGGGAATGTCAGGACGTCGACATTGCCGCTGGATTGCGGGCCAGCGGTCAAGGAGGTCACGACACCGCCCCCCAAACTGTAAGACCCGTCGGCCTGAATCGACGTCACCGCCGCCCCCGCGAACGGCCCAAAACTGAGCAAGCCCGCCGCGACGGCGGTCAGCCGCCCCCACTGTTTGACTTTGATGGATGGACGCATACAAACTACTCCTTTGTGTGAAAAATAAAGCAAAAACCAAAGAAACCTAAGAAATCAAAAGAACAAAATTGCTATTTTTAATATAGCGCACAATACAATAGACAAGGGAACAAACGACAAATAACTGGTGCGTTCAGGTTGCAATGGCCTGGCTGCGGCCTGCAGCCACTGCGTGGCGCCGTGTGGCGACCCCAGCCAACAGTGCCAAGGCAAACAGGGCCAGGCTGTCAGGTTCTGGTACGCCCAGGGCCTCCAGCGCGGCCGCCGCGATCAACCTGTGACTGAAGGCGGACGGATGCAACACGTCGGAGAACACAGAAGTGGCGCAACTGTCACCGACGTTGTACTGAAAACCTTGGCCAGTGACGGTGTCAAAACACGGTTTGTCGACGTTGGTGATGCCGTGCGCACCCGGGTTTGTCACCATGTCTTGAATCAGCCCCGCCATGTCCAGCAAGGCCATGTTCAGGCCCTGGCTTTGTTCAAAACCCATCAAAGGCCCAATCAGGGCATTGAATTTGTTGGCGGCGTCTGTTGACGCGGCTTGCAAGCCGTAGAGGGCCGCTTCAGGCGTCAGCCCCAGGTCGGGCAGGGTGGAGATCAAAAAGTTTTTGGCACCCAGGCTGGCCAGATAACCAATGGTGGTGGCCAGGTTATTGGCGGCGGTGAAGGCATCTGCTGCATGCGCCAATTGATCGGCCGGTGTCACACCGGGGTTGGCAAAGCGCGATGCGCGCATGTCGTTGCCGCCACCCACCACCACGTACAGCGCATTCGGGTCAACTGCCGCCAGTGTGCCGCCGTGGCCAAAGATGCCGAAGGCCTGATCCAACACGCCGGGCGGGAAGCTAGGGTCAAGCTCATGGCCCGTGCGGGCGCCAGCAAAAGCAAAGTTGTTGCCCCCCACAGCAAATGACTGTGATTGAATAAACGGCAGCCCCAAACCCGCCGCCAAATATTGGGTCCAGACCGGGCCATTGGAGAGTTGCTGGTTCAGGTAATACGGGCCACAAAACCCGGTCGCGCAAGGCAGCGGCGGCAAGTTGCCCCCACCCGCCAAAATGGCCAAATTACCCGGATCCGACAAACTGTCGCCAAACACGTACAGGCTGGAAAACGGCCCGGCCTGAGCCAGCAGCGGCAGGCTGAGCAGCAGGGGTGCGATGAGTTTGCGAAGGCGTTTGAACAGCATGGCGCGGGGCTCCCAAATAAGTTAAATTTTTGTGCCTGAGCAACACTCGCCAGGCACTCAGCAACTATGCAAATTTCGCGCCATGACACTGGCGCGCAGCCAATTTCATTTGAATTCAAGCACTTGGCGCTGCTGGGTGACCATCAGAGGTTTTAGCGACCGTGAGATGTCAATTTGCCCGACATCGGGTAAACCAGTGGCAGCCGGGGCCAGGGGCATGACGCGCTAGGTGGCCAAAGGCAGGCGCAGGCAAAACTCTGCACCACGCGGCATGCGGTTGTAGGCTGTCAAGGTGCCGCCCATGGCGCTGGCGTAGGTGTCGCACAGGCTCAGGCCCAAACCCAAAGCGCCTTGTTTGGTGGTGAAAAAAGGTTCAAAAATTTGCGTGACAATATTGTTGGCAAGGCCAGGGCCGCTGTCTTGCACCGCCAACTGGCCGCGTTTGTCGCTGCTGGCATTGTCGGTGCTGCTGACCACCAGGGTCAGCAGGCGTTCGTGCGGCGGCACCAGCGCCAGCGCCTGCAAGGCGTTGATCAGCAGGTTGTGGATGATCTGCTCCAGCGCGTCGGGCGCGGCCATCACGCTGAAATCCGGCCCTTGCACGTCGAGCTTGGGCACGATTCCAAGGCGGGCAAATTCAGTGCTCAATAAATCCAGCGACGCATGGGTGGCACCCAACAGGTTAAGGCGCTCAATCTCGCGGCTCAGGTCGGGGCGTTGCACCACGTGGCGCAGGCGTTCGACCACGTCGAAGGCCAAGCCGGACTGGGTGGCTGCCAAGGCCACTGCTTCTTGCGCCGAACGCAGCTGGGGCGGTTCACTTTTCAGCAACTGGCCCGCCACCTGGTTGGCCTCGACTGCAAATTTAAGTGGCTCGCCCAATTCACGCACCATGCCGACCGCCAGCTCGCCCAAGGTGTTGACGCGTCCCATCTGGCCCAGGCGCAACAGCTCTTCGGTGCGGTATTGGTCATGGCGCTGGCGCAACAACGCACGCAAGGCCAGCAGCACCAGGGCCACGGTCAGCGACCAGGTGGCCGTGTGGCTCCAAGGCAGGTCGCTCCAGCCGACGCGGTGGTGGGCCACCAGCTTGAAGGTTTGGGTCGGCGACTCAAACGCCTGCTCAAAGTGCCAATGCCAGCCATGGGGCTGCGCCAAACGGTTGCTGCCGGCTTGCAGCACCAGCAGATCCTGCGCCAGCGGGTCAGGCGGGCCTGAACCGTCGGCCCGGTCGGCCTGCGCCAGCGTGACCCGCGTTGGGCTGGCATCCCGCACCATCGGCCAGTCTTGCCAGGGCGGCAGCAGGTTGAGGTCAACCAGCAGCGCCACACCTGCGCTGGCCGTGCCCAACACCAGCCAATAGCGGGTTTTGCCTGGCCCCAGGGTGACGCCTGGGTCCACCATCAAAGGTTTTTGCAGTTGGCGCGACGCCACGTCGCTGGTGCGCAGCAACTGGTCTGCAAACGCGTCTTCGCCCGCGCGCCGCTGGATTTGCTGGATGAACGGGTGCAAGTTGATGAGCCGCTGGTCGGCGCGGTTGCGGTCGTCGGCGCTTGCGTTGGCAACGCCTGCCAGCGTCAGGTGGGCGCCGCTGGCCAGACTCTGCAGCAATTTGTCGAGCAGCGTGAATTTTTGATCCAGCAACAAATGCGCTCTGCGGCTGTCTTCGTCAAAGGAATTTTTGAGCGTTAGCAACTCTGACCGCGCAAACAGCAGGCCGCCCAGCAGGGTCAAAACCACCCAGACCAAAGCCCAGGGCAAGTGTCGTTTGAGGCGGGTGGGCATGGTGCGAAATTATTTTTAGCAGTGGACGATGGATTTTGGCATAGGCCTGCGCTGCATCAGGCAGAGCCTGCCCAGGGGTCTGAATGTGTTGCCAGCCTGCGTCAAGGCCGTGTCAATTTGGCCACTGGGCGGTTTGCCGGCATTCGACAAACGCTCCTAAATAAATAGCTAACTATGTAGTATTCAAGGGAACATTCGGCACTTTCATGCCTCAGAGCCCCTCAGTAGGGGTTGGGGAAGCCCAGGCGGGCCAAAATCGCCACCTCCAACGCCTCCATGGCACGGGCGTCGGCGCCAGAGGTCTCGTGGTCATACCCTTGCGCATGCAGCGTGCCATGCACCAGCAGGTGGGCGTAATGCGCCTGCAAGGCTTTGCGCTGGGCTTTGGCCTCTTGCGCGACCACGGGGGCGCACAACACCAGGTCCGCCTGCACGATGGGGCTTTGCGCGTAGTCGAACGTCAGCACGTTGGTGGCATAGTTCTTTTTGCGGTAGTCGCGGTTCAGGGCCTGTCCCTCGTCCGCGCCGACCACCCGCACGGTGATCTCTGCGTTGGCTTGCAAGGCATGGCGGATCCATTTGGTGACCAGATGGCGCGGCAAGGCGGCGCGGTGCAAGGCCACGTTGGCCTGGGTGCCTGTGCCTGCGTCGGCGTCTGCCAGCGCAAATTGCAGCGACAGGTCGAGGTGTTTCAGCATGTCAGGCGGATTGGGGTTTGGCGCGCCCAGGCGCGTCGTAGGCGTCCACGATGCGCGCGACCAGGGGGTGTCGCACCACATCGGCGCTGGTCAAGCGGCATATCGCAATGCCGTCCACGCGTTTCAAGACACGTTCGGCGTCGATCAGGCCGCTCAATTGCGTTTTGGGCAAGTCAATCTGGCTCACGTCGCCCGTGATCACGGCTTTGGCACCGAAGCCGATGCGGGTCAAAAACATTTTCATCTGCTCGGGCGTGGTGTTTTGCGCTTCGTCCAGGATGATGAAGGCGCTGTTCAGGGTGCGCCCGCGCATGAAGGCCAAGGGCGCGATTTCGATCAATTGGCGCTCCAGCGCTTTTTGCACCTGCTCGAAGCCCATCAGGTCGTACAAGGCGTCATAAAGCGGGCGCAAATAGGGGTCGATTTTTTGCGCCAGGTCGCCCGGCAGGTAACCCAGGCGTTCACCCGCTTCCACGGCCGGGCGGGTCAGCACGATGCGTTGCACGCTGCTGCGTTGCAGGGCGTCAACCGCCATGGCCACCGCCAGGTAGGTCTTGCCGGTGCCGGCCGGGCCAATGCCCAGGGTGATGTCGTGGCTGGCAATGTTGTCCAGGTAATTGGCCTGGTTGACACTGCGCGGTTTGAGGTCGGGGCGTTTGGTTTTAAGTGCCGGGCCGTCTTGGCCCGCAAAATCAGCGCCAAATTCACCGTCCCCTGACAACATCAGTTGCACCGTGGCCGGGTCAATCGGCCGCGCCGCCATCTCGTACATGGCTTGCAGCGTCTCCATGCCGCGTTGGGCGGCGGCTTTGGGGCCGTCCACTTTGAACTGCTCGTGCCGGTGGGCGATTTTGACTTGCAGGGCCACTTCAACCGTGCGCAGGTGCGCGTCCAGCGGGCCGCACAGGTGGGCCAGGCGGGTGTTGTTGGGGGGTGAGAAAAGGTGGCGGACAATCATGGCATGGATGTTGTAAGTCACCCCATTGTCGCGTCAAAGGACGGCCCGCCTGGTGCGCTGGCGCTCGGCCTGCCTGCCAGCGGGTGGCCGCGCTGGGGGTTGCGCGCACGGGTGGGCGCGGCCAGCCTTTTGATCGGCATCTTTGCATTGATCGGCCTCGGTCGGGCTTTGTTGGAGCCGTCGACGGGTTGGCGTTTTAGCTTGACGCCCGACGGTCGCGTTCAGGCCACTGCGACCGATGGCAGCGCCCGCGTATTGCCCGATGTGCGTGCGCTGTCGGGCGTCCCGGGTGATGGCCGTCGCGTGGTGTTGACGCCTGACGTGATGGTGGAGGCCTCGGGTTTGCTGAACCTGTACGCGCAGCAGGATGAATTTCATGCCCAGCACCGGGTGCTGTGGGGCTTGCTTCAACAGCCCACCGTGTTGATCGAAACTGCGCAAGGGGTGGAGCGTGCGACGATTCAAGCGAAGCGGCTGGGCGAGCTGGGGTTTTACTTTTGGCTGCCCTGGGTTTTGGGCTTGCTGTCGATGTCGATTGGGTTGGCGGTGTGGGTCTACCGTCCTTTGGGACGGTTGGCGGACTCGACTCTGACGCAGCGGGACAGAGCCCCGGCATGGTATGCCGTAGCCAGCATTTGTTACGCCTATTTCATGCTGATGACGGCCGGGTCCAGTTCGCGCCTGCTGACGCAATGGCCCACCGGCTGGGCGCAGGCCCACCAGTTGGCCCATGCCTCTGGCTATTTGATGAATATCGCCTTGTGCATGGTGCTGCTGCGTCACCCAACCCGGCTCAAGCTGCCAGGCATGCTGCCGTTTTTGTGGCTCTGGAGCGGGGCTTGGCTCATGGTTGACGTGTTGCACCAGGTGCCGGGTATCGCACTGGGTTACCGGATGCCGACAGTGGTCTTGAATTTGCTGCTGTTGGGCATGGGGGTTTTGCAATGGCGCGCCACACGCCATGACCCGGTCAAACGCGCCCAGATCAAATGGCTGGGCCTGTTGTTCCTGGCCAGCGACGCCCTGGCTTTGGTCGGTTTTTTATTCGGTGTACTGGGTTACAACTTCAAGACGCCCATGGTGCTGGGGTTTGGCTGGATATCACTGATTTTTTTAGGCCTGGTTCCTCTGGTGACTCGCTTGGGCCTGTTTCAGCTAGAGCGCTGGTGGGCAACGGCCTGGCTTTGGTTTCTGGGCGGCCTGCTGGTCATTGTTCTCGACTTGTTTTTGCTTGCCACGTTGCCGCTGTCCAGCGGCAGCGCGTTGGCCCTGGCCCTGGCCCTGGCGGGCTGGGTTTATTTCCCGCTGCGCCAGATGGTCTGGTCGCGCCTTGCCCGCGGCTCTTTGCCCGCCACGGGTGATGTGCTGCCCGACATCGTGGCCTTGATCACCAGCCAGCCCCTGGCCCCCCACTTGCTGAATGCCCGCTGGGAGGCGTTGTGGGACAAAATGTTTCAACCCTTGCGTCGCCAGGCGGGTGAGGCGCTTGAGCCAGGCCTTGCGGGTGAGTCTGCTGCCGTGCAGGTGCGCCACCAGGGGCAGGAGATGTGGATTCGCGGCATCGACGCACTGAGCCCCCTGTGCCTGACCCTGCCTGAACGTGGCCAGCGTCTGTTCCGGCCCGATGACGCGAAACGCGCTGCAGAAATTGTGCGCCTGGTACAAACCGGGCTCAATTCGCACCAGCAGTTTGAGCGCGGCGCGCAGCAGGAGCGCGCCCGCATTGCGTCTGACCTGCATGATGACCTGGGCGCCACGCTGCTGTCCATTACCCAGGCCAGTGGCGCTGGCCGCAGTGCGGATTTGGCCCGCCAAGCGATTGAAGAGCTGCGCCTGAGTGTGCGGGGCCTCAACGGCCAGCCCAGCTTTTTGTCCGATGCCCTGGCGGATTGGCGCAGCGAATCGGTGGGCCGTTTGATGGCCGCGTCGATCAAGGCCGAGTGGCTGTTTGAAGAGGGCACCGCCGCGCCGGGCGCTGCGGTGTCCAACGCATCCCAAACCGTGCTCAGTGCCCGCCTGCTTGCGCAGATCACGCGCATCCTGCGTGAAGCACTCAGCAATGTCATCCGCCACAGCCAGGCGCAGCATTGTCAAATCCGCGTCTCGCTGCAGTCAGGTCAACTGACGCTGGAGGTACAGGATGACGGCACTGGCCTGCCGGTCGGCCTGATGGACGGTGCGGCAGGCCAGGTCGGTATGGGCCTGGGCAATATCGAGCGGCGTGCCCGCAAACAGGGCGGGCGCTACGCGCTCGGCGCTTCGGCTCTGGGTGGCGTCCGGGTAGCCGTGACCCTGCCTTTGAGTCCGTCCGCTAACATCGACCCATGATGAAACGCGCCTTGATCGTTGAAGACTTGCCGGATATCCGCGCGTGGCTGGGCCAGGTCGCGCAAGCCGCATTTCCAGACCTGGAGATCATCAGCGTGGCCAGGCGTGACCAGGCGCTGGCCAGCGTGAAGACCCATGTGTTTGACCTGGCCCTGATCGATTTGGGCCTGCCTGATGGCAGCGGGGTAGACGTGGTGGCGGGCTTGCGCAACGTCCAGCCCAACACCTTGCCCGTGGTGGTCACCATCTACGACGACGACGAGCACCTTTTTCCGGCGTTGCAGGCGGGCGCCTTTGGGTATCTGCTCAAAGAGCAGCCGCACGACGCCTTGGTCGCCCAGCTGCTGCGCATGGCGCAAGGCGAGCCGCCGCTGTCGCCTGCTATTGCGAGGCGCGTGCTGGCCCACTTTGCCAGCGCCACCCAGCGTCGAAGCGCGTTGTTGCAACAAGTGGAAGCGCAAGTTGCCTTGAGCGAGCGGGAAACCGATGTTTTGCAGCGGGTCGCCAAGGGCTACACCATGCCTGAAATTGCGCTGCAATTTGGCCTGTCGAAACACACCGTGGCGGATTACGTCAAGCGGGTTTATCGCAAGCTGGATGTGTCGTCGCGGGCCGAGGCGACGCTTGAAGCAGCGCGGCGCGGCCTGGTGTCGCCGTGAGCGGCAATGGGTCTCAAACTTGATCGGAACATGACGTGATTGGACGGCTGCAAGGCATTTTGGTGGAAAAAAACCCGCCTCAGGTCATGGTGGATTGCCATGGTGTGGGGTACGAGGTCAGCGTGCCGATGAGCACTTTTTACAACCTGCCGGCCTTGGGTGAAAAGGTCAGCTTGCTGACCCAGTTTGTGGTGCGGGAAGACGCCCAGCTGTTGTACGGTTTTGCGGCCGTCGCCGAGCGTGAAGCCTTCCGCCAGCTTGTCAAAATATCTGGCGTCGGGCCGCGCACCGCCTTGTCGGTGTTGTCTGGCATGAGTGTGGCGGAGCTGGCGCAAGCGGTCACCTTGCAGGAGGCCGGGCGCCTCGTCAAAGTGCCCGGCATCGGCAAAAAAACGGCCGAGCGCTTGCTGCTGGAACTCAAAGGCAAATTGGGCGCCGACATCGGCCTGCCCAACAGCGTCGCCAGCGATGCGCAAGCCGATATTTTGCAAGCCCTGCTGGCGCTGGGTTACAGCGACAAGGAAGCCGCAATCTCGCTCAAGGCCTTGCCCAAAGAGGTGGGCGTGAGCGAGGGGATCAAGCTGGCGTTGCGGGCCTTGGCAAAATAGAAAACAAAGCCAGCCATGACCATCCAGACCGATGACTTCGCACCCGCGCCGGCCAAACGCGTGATCTCCGGCGCGCCCGCGTCGCCGCAAGAGGAGGCGATTGAACGCGCCTTGCGGCCCAAGCTGCTGGACGAATATGTGGGCCAGGCCAAGATCCGTGAGCAGCTTGAAATCTTCATCAGCGCGGCCAAAATGCGCGGCGAGGCGCTGGACCATGTCTTGTTGTTCGGGCCGCCCGGCCTGGGCAAAACCACACTCAGCCACATCGTGGCCCATGAACTCGGCGTGAACCTGCGCCAGACCAGTGGTCCGGTGCTGGAAAAGCCCAAGGATCTCGCGGCGCTCTTGACCAACCTCGAAAAAAACGACGTCCTGTTCATCGACGAAATCCACCGCCTCAGCCCGGTGGTGGAAGAGATTCTGTACCCCGCACTGGAAGACTACAAGATCGACATCATGATCGGCGAAGGCCCGGCCGCGCGCAGCATCAAGCTGGATTTGCAGCCCTTCACCCTGGTCGGTGCCACCACCCGTGCGGGCATGTTGACCAACCCCCTGCGCGACCGCTTTGGCATCGTCGCGCGGTTGGAGTTTTACACGGCGCAAGAGTTGGCCCGCATTGTCAAGCGCAGCGCGGGCCTGCTCAAGGTGCCGACCGACGACGCGGGGGGTTTTGAGATTGCCAGGCGCTCGCGCGGCACGCCGCGCATTGCCAACCGCCTGCTGCGCCGGGTGCGCGACTATGCCGACGTCAAAGGCAGCGGCAACATCACCCTGGACATCGCCAACAAGGCGCTGGCCATGCTGGACGTGGACCCCCAAGGTTTTGATGTGATGGACCGCAAGTTGCTTGAAGCGGTGATCCACCGTTTTGACGGCGGCCCGGTGGGCCTGGACAACATTGCCGCCAGCATTGGCGAGGAGCGCGAAACGATTGAAGACGTGATCGAGCCGTATTTGATCCAGCAGGGTTATTTGCAACGCACGCCGCGGGGGCGCATTGCCACGCTGGCGGCCTACCGGCATTTGGGCGTTACGCCGCCGCGCGCGTCGCCCGAACTGTTCGCAGAATAGCGCCCGCCTGGGTCAGGTGCTGGTTTCGTCCAGCGTTTCGCCATCGTCCAGATGGTGGGTGTCAGACCAGCCGACGATGGACAGGCCGTCAGGTGTCCACAACAGTCGGTTGATGGCGGCGTTACCCAGGTCCCAGGTACGTGGGGCCTGAATCTCCTGGTGCGTCGCTGCGCGGTACAACACGTCCATCACGCCGCCGTGGGCGGCCAGCAGGATTTGTTCGCCGCCGTGCTTGACGGACAGGCGGTTGACGCATTCGAGAATCCGGGCGCGAAAGTCCAGCAGCGATTCCCCGCCTTCAGGTGCAAAGTCGGGCACGCGTTTGCGCCACAACACAGATTGCTCGGGCCAGCGTTGGGCAATTTCATCAAAAGTCTTGCCCTCAAACACACCAAAACCGCGTTCACGCAGGCCCGGCTCCAGCTCCAAGGCCATGCCAACGGCATCTCCCACCACGCGGGCCGTGTCCCAGGCGCGGTACAAGTCGCTGGTGTAGATGGCCGCAAAGCTTTCCCCCGCCAGCGCCATGGCCAGCCGCTGCGCCTGCCAAACGCCCTTGTCGTTCAAGCCGATGTCAAGCTGGCCCTGTATGCGCGTTGCCACATTCCAGGCCGTCTCGCCATGGCGCACGGCAATGATTCGGGTCGGTTCGGGGAAGGTGGCAGGCACGATTTAAAAATTCCTGAAAAAATGATTGCTACTTTAATAATAGCAAAGTATTAAATACCCATGAGACTTTAAGACGCTTTTGTTCGATGCCGCCAGGAAAATCTCATCCCGCTGGCTTGTGAGCCTTGCCGGGCAGTCTGGGGAAATGGCAGGGTCACTTGGATAAATTCTCCCCCGCTCTCTTGTAACAAAGCGTGCATTCAGCGTACCATTTGCACTGGGGTTCAGCCCCGAATTGTCGGGCTATTTTTTACCTTGACTTTCATCCGGAGTCGCCTTGCGCGCTCCTGCCATGAAAGCTGTTCTTTCACGTCAACGGATCAGGAGTTTCTATGCGTATTTTTCACGCCGCCTCACGCTCAGGCCTGTGCCTGCGGGCAGCTGCCCTTGCACTGGTGCTTTCCCATCTGCCCGCCCTGGCCGGCCCGTTTGCGACGGACAAGGCGTTTGACCTGACCGTCAACGTCGGCGGCACCTACAACGGGGCCAACGACACCATGACGGGCGGCGCAACGTCCGCGCCAGTCGGCTTTGCCACGGTGGACGGCACTTTCAGCCAGACCAGCGGCGGCAATTTGAGCGCGATCAACGCGGCCTACAACAACAACAGCGCAGCCGTGATTCGCGTGGGTTACCGGGGCTTGCCCTTGGTCTTGCAGACCGCAGCCAATTCATCCGCCGTGACGTTGATCATTCCGTCTTTGGGTGAAACTGTGACGTTTTCGGCCCAAGCCACGCGCGACGCCAACGTCGAAGACATCAAGAATTACATCAAAAAAACCGGCGGCGACATTTTGAACCGCTTGCAATTGGCGCTGGTCAAGTTCTCGCCGGTGGACCCCATTGCCGGCAACCCCGGCTCCTTGCAGGCGCGTATGGTCGGCGACGACTTTGACCGCAACTTCACCCAGATGGCGTCAAACATCAAGGGCGGCGGCGCGGGCAGCGACAGCGTCAACAACCTGATCGGGGTCGGCATGAGCGTGGGCAGTTTCACGCAGGGCGGGCTGACCAACTCGGTGGTGACTTTGCCCCTGTCTTACACGATCCGTCCGGACGCGAACCCTGGTCGGCAAATCACGCTTTACGCGCCGATCACGGTGTCCGATGTTGGCGGCGCAAAAAGTTATGGCGTGAATCTGGGTGCGTCTTACCGCCTGCCGCTGACGGACGCATGGGCCGTCACGCCGGGTCTGGGGTATGGCATCAGCGGCAGCGTCGATTTGGGCTCGGCGGCAGCCATGCTGGCGGCGTCGTTGACCAGCCAGTACACCCTGCGCATGGGCGGGTTTGACTTGGCCATTGGCAACATGGTGGGCATTTACCAGTCTTCCAAACTGACCACGCCAGACTATTCGTTTGACCCGAAGATCAGGAATACGGTGCTGCGTAACGGTGTGATGGCGTCGTTCCCGACCCAGATGATGGGCCGCTCGCTGGCGCTGGAGGTGTCTTTTGTCAACACGATCTACAGCGGCACCGACCTGTATTCAAACGTGTACAACGAAATTGGCGTGACCCTGGGCACCAACAAAAGCGCCAACGTCGAGCGCAGTTATTTGCGCGCGGGCCTGACCTACCTGGCCGGGCAAAACGACATTCGTGGCCTGCGCATGAATATTGGCTATTGGTTCTAAATTTCTCGCAGGGCCACGCTGCGGCGCTGCATGAAAGTTCGCCTTGCGGGTTAGCCGTCAGCCAAGCGGACGATTGAAAGGCCCGGCAAACCGGGTGCCTTGAACTCTGGCGGGTCAAAGGCCATGTCGCCATCAGGCATCGCCAGACCAGTGGTTCGGATGCCCTTGAAGTCGTGACGTTTGCCGTCCATCAAGTGGGACGGCACCACGTTCTGCAAAGCGCTGAACATGCTCTCGATGCGCCCCGGGTATTTCTTCTCCCAGTCGCGCAGCATGGCACCCACCTGTTTACGTTGCAAGTTTTCCTGGCTGCCACACAAAGTGCAGGGAATGATCGGAAAGGCGCGGTGCGCGGCCCAACGCACCAGGTCTTTCTCGGCCACCTGGGCCATCGGGCGGATCACGATGTGTTTGCCGTCGTCGCTCACCAGTTTGGGCGGCATGCCCTTGAGTTTGCCGCCAAAAAACATGTTCAGGAAGAAAGTTTGCAAGATGTCGTCACGGTGGTGGCCAAGCGCAATTTTGGTCGCGCCAAGTTCGTTGGCCACGCGGTACAAAATGCCACGGCGCAGGCGGCTGCACAGGCTGCACATGGTTTTTCCTTCAGGCACCACCCGCTTCACGATGCTGTAGGTGTCCTGGTTCTCAATGTGGAACGGCACGCCGGTGGTTTTTAAATAGGCCGGCAGGATGTGCTCGGGAAATCCGGGCTGTTTTTGATCCAGGTTGACGGCAATCAACTCAAAGTCGATGGGTGCGCGCTGTTTGAGTTTGAGCAAAATATCGAGCATGGCGTAACTGTCTTTGCCGCCGCTCACGCAGACCATCACCCGGTCGCCTTCTTCAATCATGTTGAACTCGATGATGGCCTGACCGACCTGTCGGCACAGGCGTTTTTCAAGCTTCAGGCTTTCCCGCCCGATCTTGAAGTCGGCCGGCGCGGGTGCAGCCTGTGCGGCTGGCTGCGCGTCAATCCAGACGGCACTCATGCTTGCATCACCCAGCGTGTTGTCATGGTCATGTCCAGCACCCCGTTTCGACCCGAATCGCGACTTCGCAGTCGTCAAAAATTTCGAGCTTGGCAATTTTGACGCGCACGCCGACGACGCCCGGCAACAGCATCAGGCGATGGGCAAGTTTGCCAATCAAGGTTTCCAGCAGGTTCACATGCACTGCGGTGCAATCGTCGATGATGATCTGACGCACTTTGCGGTAGTCCAGCACACTCAAAATCTCGTCGTCTTGCGGCATCAGGGGCTGCAGCCCCAGGTTCAGTTGGGCATCCACCTGAATCGGTTGCGGCCGTCCGATCTCATGGGTCAGAACGCCCAGATTGGCATTGAAGCGCAGGCCGATGAGACTCAGGATTTGCGAGCCTGTGCCGTCGGTTTTGGGGGTGGCGGGACTGTTCATGAAATGGGCTGGAGGCTGATGTTTCGTTGTCAATGCGTGCCGGTCAAGTGTTGTATCTGAGCCTGCAACGCGAGGCATTGCGCCCGGGTCAGCCGGATGCGGAATCCTATGCCTTGGGTGTTGGCGTACCGTTCTGTCTTGAGGGTCGCCACTTCAAGTTCTGCGACCTGGCTTGACGCGGCAAACACACGTGTGATCACGTCAAACGCCAGCGACTCTTGCAGTACTTTGATGCCGGGTGCCGCACAGGCCGCGTCGATGGCGTCAGTCAACACGCAGTAGTCAAATTCGGGATGCCGCATGTCAACCAACAGCGCTGCCTTTGCCGCAATCCAGGCCAGGACATCAAAAACGACTTCCTGCGCAGCCAGTTGCTCGTCGTCTGCACAGCCAATCACGATGCGCTTGACGTAAGTTTTGACTTCAAAACAAAACGGCCGCGGCCCGGCCGTAGGCGCGGTAGACAATTCAGTCATTCAGGCAGACCTCGCGTGTGCGTGCGTCAAACCGTGCCCCGGCATCCACGCAAATCGCCTGGCCGACCAGCGACGGTGTGCCGGCCAAAAACACGGCCGTGTGGGCAATGTCCTCAGGGCTAGGGTGGCGGCCACTGGCTGAAGCGCCGTCGACCTTGTCATTGAGGGCAGCCTGGGTCATGCCATGCGCTGCCAGCACTGGGCCGGGTGCAATGGCGTTGACGCGAAACAGCCGGGCGTAACTGACGGCCAGGTAGGGCAGGCAGCCATCCAGCGCGTGTTTGCTCAGTGAGTACGAAAAAAAATCAGGGTTGACCCGCTGCACCTTATAGTCGGTGAACAAGGTGACGCTGCGGTCGCTTGCGTCGACCGGTCCAGCCTGAAGCCGCTGCGCCAGCGCTGCGCAGTAATGCACCGGGAACAGAAAATTCAAGGCGAGCTGCTGTTGCATCAAGGCTGGGTTGGGGGCCAGCGCGTCGTCGGCGTCGTAACTGGCTGCGCACAACACACTGGCCGACGGCAGGCGTCCAAACCATTGCAAGGCCGCGTCCAAAAGGGCATTGGCAGCCGTTTGGGGGTCGTTGATGGCGTGCAGCACCACCTCGGCCCGAACACCCAAAAGCTTCAGTTCAGCCGCCAGGTGCTGCGCCTCCAAAGCCGACCGGTTGGCATGGATCAGGCAATCGTAAGCTTGCCTTGCAAAGGCTTCGATCACGCAGCGGCCGAGGCGTTTTGCGCTGCCGGTGACGATCACCAGGGGGGCGGGGCGAGAACCTGGGCGGGACAGAGGCATGGGACGATTCAGGCTTTCAACAAGACAGAGAAGGGAATGGGGTCAGGACGGTGGCGATAATTGCCGCACGATGACTGACCCTGAGCTGTCCCGCATTATCCATCGCGCCATTGAATCGGCGGGCGGCTGGATCGGTTTTGATGCCTTCATGGCGCTGGCTTTGTACGCGCCCGGCTTGGGTTATTACGCCCACGGCAGCGCCAAGTTTGGCCATTTTCCGTCTGGCGTCAAGGGTGAAGGCAGTGATTTCGTCACCGCGCCGGAAATGACGCCGTTGTTTGGAAAAGCTGTCGCAGTTCAGATAGCACAAGCGCTGAGTGCTACAAAAACAGAAGAAATTTGGGAGTTTGGCGCAGGCTCTGGTGCCTTGGCTTTGCAAATTTTGGATGAACTGCAAGGCTTGCAATGCCCACTTGCACGCTACTCGATTGTGGATGTGTCTGATTCGCTTCGGTCACGCCAGCAACTCAGCCTGGCCAAGTTTGGTCCGCTGGTGCGTTGGGTCAGCGCGTTGCCGCCCACGATGCGTGGCGTGGTGCTGGGCAATGAAGTGCTGGACGCCATGCCGGTCAAACTGCTGGCACGCGTTGGTGGCCAGTGGTTTGAACGGGGTGTAGGCACGCAGGCACAGGGGGAGGGCCCGTTTTGCTGGGCCGATCGGCCCACTGATTTGCGCCCGTCAGTGGCGGTAGCGGGCGACCACGACTACCTGACTGAAATCCACCAAGAGGCCAATGCCTTTGTCGCCACCCTGGCTGACAAGTTGACGCAGGGCGCTGCCTTTTTCATCGACTACGGTTTTCCTGAAAGCGAGTACTACCACCCGCAACGCCACATGGGCACGGTCATGTGCCACCGCGCCCACCTGGCGGACGGCAACCCATTGGTGGACGTGGGTGAAAAAGACATTACCGCCCACGTCAACTTCACGGGCATCGCCCTGGCCGGGCAAACGGCGGGGCTGGAGGTGCTGGGCTACAACACACAGGCGCGGTTTTTGATGAATTGCGGCCTGCTGGG
>JANYCG010000314.1 GCA_025360385.1 Burkholderiales bacterium
CGATTGCCCGCCTTGTCGATCACCGCGCTCCAGCGTTTGCGCTCGCTGGCCAGAAAGCTGCCCAGCTCGGACGGCGTGGAGGTCATCACTTCGGCCCCCGCCGCAACCAGCCGGCTACGCGCTTCGGGCGAGCGGATCACCGAGATGAGCGCCGCGTTGAGTTTTTCGACATTGGCCTTGGGCATGCTGGCCGGCACACCCACCCCCTGGTAGGTGCCCGACTCGAAGTTGGGCAGGCCTTGCTCGGCAATGGTGGGCATGTGGCTGACCAGCGCCATACGGCTGCGTTTGCTGATGCCGATGACCTTCAGGCGCCCAGCATTGACCAGGGGCAGGGTGGCCAACATGCCATTCAACACCACGTGGGTCACACCCGCAGCCGTGTCGGCCACCGACTGTGCGCCGCCACGGTAGGGCACGTGTTGCCATTTCATGCCAGTGGCCTCGGCGATTTCAAGCATGCCCAGGTGGGTGGGCGACCCGGTGCCGCTGGACGCCACATTGATCTTGGTGGTTTTGGAGAATTCGACCATCTCTTTGAGGGTATTGAAGGGCGCGCCGGTAAACGCCACCAGCATGTGCGGCGAATACGCAAGCAAGCTAACGCCTTGCAAATCCGGTGCCTTGTAAACCAGGTCTTTGTACAAAATCGGCGCCATTGCCACGGAGCCCATGTCAGTCAGCAGCATCGTGTGGCCGTCGGTGGCATTCGCAACCGCACCCACGCCGATATTGCCGTTGGCGCCAGTGCGGTTTTCCACGATCACCGTGGTTTTGAGCTGCTCCGCCAGCAGGTTGGCAATGACCCGTGCGATCACGTCAGAGGTGCCGCCAGGGGCAAATGGCACGATGATTTTCAGGGTCTGGCTGGGCCAAGGCGCGGTGGCCGCAAAGCCGGGCAGGGCGGATGTCAACAGGCCGGCTGACGCGCTGGCGGCGAGAAAAGTTCTGCGTGTGGTCATGGTGGCGGCTTGAAATTTCTGCAACTTTAACATCCAATGCGATTTTTATTTGCTACTAATAGTATATCTAACTATTCACTGTTTATGGGAACATAAAGCACTTTCTACTCGCAAGAAACGGGAAAACCCGTTTTTGGTTGCCGCCAGGCGCTGCGGGACTGCGTGGTGTCGGCCTGGCGCTTGATTTGGCGCTTGATTTGCCCGGGAGGATGCAAAATGGGACGCCGAAGTGCTGCATTACCAGGCTTCGATTCAAAAATATGACAGCCTGCCGCCCCTGGTTTAGCCCGCCATTGCGTGGCCTCCAAGGTTTGAATCCACCACAACACGTTGGGACCCCCATGACTGCAGCTCACATCCTCGCCATCGACAACGGCACCCAAAGTGTCCGCGCACTTTTGTTTGACCTGGCGGGCAATCTGGTGGCCAAGGACCAGGTGCCGATTGACAGCTACACCGCACCCGAGCCGGGCTGGAAAGAATGCGACCCTGAGGCGTTTTGGCAGGCCGTCTGTGAGGCTTGCCAGGGTTTGTGGGCGGGCACTAGCGTGCCGCGTGAATCGGTCAAGGCCGTCATCATCACCACTCAGCGCGGCACGGTCGTCAACCTCGGCAAAGACGGCAAGCCCTTGCGCCCGGCCATCATCTGGATGGACCAGCGCCGCGCCACCCGGGCGCCGCAACTGGCCTGGTGGTGGCGGACGGCCTTCAAGCTGCTGGGCATGGCCGACACCATCGCCTATTTTTCACATGAGGCCGAGGCCAACTGGATCGCTGAAAACCAAGCTGACATTTGGGCCGCCACGGACAAATACCTGTTGTTGTCGGGCTACCTCAATTACCGTTTCACGGGGCGTTTTGTGGATTCCGTGGCAAGCCAGGTCGGCTACATCCCGTTTGACTACAAAAGCGGTCAATGGGCCGCCAAGGGCGACTGGAAGTGGCAGGCCCTGGCCGTGCGGCGCGGCATGTTGCCCGAGCTGGTGGCACCAGGCACCGAAATCGGCAAGGTGACACAGCAGGTGGCCGTACAAACCGGCATTGCGCCGGGCACGCCGATTTTGGCGGGCGCTGCCGACAAGGCCTGCGAGTTGTTGGGCGCAGGCTGCCTGACGCCCGAGCTGGCCTGCCTGTCTTACGGCACAGCGGCAACGGTCAACACCTGCACCGCCAAATACACCGAGGCCTTGCCCATGATTCCGCCTTTCCCGTCCGCCGTGCCCGGACACTACAACACGGAAATCCAGATTTCGCGCGGCTTCTGGATGGTGAGCTGGTTCAAGGCCCAGTTTGGCCTGCATGAACGGCAAATGGCTGAGGCACGGCGGGTTTCACCCGAGGCACTGTTTGATGAACTCGTCAACGCCGTGCCGCCGGGCTCGTTGGGTTTGATGCTGCAGCCGTTCTGGAACCCCGGCATCAAGGTGCCGGGGCCCGAGGCCAAGGGCGCGATCATCGGTTTTGGTGATGTGCACACCCGCAGCCATATTTACCGCGCCATTTTGGAGGGGCTGGCCTATGCGCTACGTGAAGGCAAAGAGCGCATCGAAAAACGCAGCGGCCAAGCCATCACGCGCCTTCGGGTGGCCGGTGGCGGCTCCCAAAGCGACGCGGCCATGCAGATCACTGCAAATATTTTCAACCTGCCTTGCGAGCGCCCGCATTTGTATGAAACCAGCGGCCTGGGTGCCGCCATCATTGCCGCTGTGGCGCTCAAATTGCATCTGGATTTTGCGTCCGCAGTCACGGCCATGACGCGCACCAGCCAGGTGTTCATGCCGCAGGCGGAGCATGTGCCTATTTACGATGCGCTCTACAAACGCGTCTACTGCCGCATGTACCGGCAATTGCAGCCCCTGTACCAGGAAATCCGCGACATCACGGGTTATCCGGCGCGGGTTTAGAGTGAAAATTGGCCGGGCCCATCCGCATACACTTGGGCCAGGGGTCTCGCCCATTGCCACTCATTTTTAACTCAAGGATTCGAATGCAAAGTTTTGACGTTGTCGAATGGGGAAAACCACTCCAGTCAGCCTTGAAGGCCACCCCCGTTCCCATCGGCACCGAAGTGCTGGTGCGCATCAAATACTGCGGCGTCTGCCACAGCGACGTGCATATCCGTGACGGTTACTTCGATTTGGGCGGCGGCAAAAAATTCCGCATGGCCGACCGCGGCATGACCCTGCCTGTGACCTTGGGACATGAGCCCTACGGCACGGTGATTGCTGCCGGGCCTGACGCCAAAGACGTGCCCTTGGGCCAAGATATGCTGGTCTTCCCCTGGACGGGTTGCGGCAGTTGCGCCCGTTGCCTCGAAGGCATGGACAACCACTGCATGGCACCGCGCTACCTGGGCGTGCAACGCCCCGGCGGCTACGCCGACCATCTGATCGTGCCGCACGCCCGTTATCTGGTCGATGTCAAAGGCCTGGACCCCGCTTGGGCTGCGACTCTGGCCTGTTCGGGTCTGACCACGTATTCGGCCGCCGTCAAGTTGCTACCCCTTCCCAAAGATGAATGGGTACTGGTGCTGGGCGCGGGCGGTTTGGGTCTCTCTGCCGTGGCCATGCTGCGGGCGCTGGGGCATGAACGCATCGTGGTGGCAGACCTGGACCCGGCTAAGTTTGCAGCCGCCAAAGCGGCTGGCGCGGCTGCCACCGTGAATGCGGGTGCGGCCGACGCGTTGGAGCAACTCAAGGCGGCCACGGGCGGCATGATTTACGGTGCCCTCGACCTGGTCGGCGCGGCAGCAACATTTCAGCTGGCCTACGCTACCTTGCGCAAAGGCGGGCGTTATATTGTGGTGGGCCTGTTTGGCGGCGAAGTCAGCATTTCCATCGTGCCCACCATACAGCGCGCCATCATGATCCAGGGCTCTTACGTGGGCAGCCCGCAGGAACTGCGTGACGTGGTGGCCTTGGCCAAAGCCGGCAAAATCAAAGCTTTGCCGGTAGAAACCCGACCCGGTGAGCGAATTTCTGAAACGCTGGACCAGCTCAAGGCGGGCACTTTGATCGGCCGTGTCGTTGCGCAAATGGCGTGAGTCTCATACTGTCTCAGCCAGACCATTCCAGAAAGCATTTGTGAAAAAGACATTCCAGCTGAACCCCGAAGGCAAAAACCGCGACCGCGTGCTGGAGGCGACCAAACACGAGATTCGAAAATATGTCAAACGGCAGCGCCGCGTGCCCCTGCCTGAAGGGGTCGATTTTTGGGACTTTGATTGCAAATTTGGCACCACACAAGCCGATGCAGCTGTGGTGCACTTTGCCACCATCACCAGCTTGGTCGATGGTGTTGCCAAGGGTGGCGGCGACGCGTTTTACCTGGAGCTGCTGGCAAAACCCGGCGTGAGAACCACCAAACCGGCGTCAGCAGACCATGGCACCGAACCCGCCGTGACCGGGCCAGCCACTATTTGACTTTGCCCAAACCGACCCGGTATTCCTCTAGTTTTTTCGCAATCGGTCGCATCGCCGTAGGCCAGAAACTGCGGGGAGTGGGTGGGGGTGCCCAGGATTTTTCGGGCGTGTTTGATCGGGCAAAAATGCGCTTCCATACGGGCCGAAATCTCGGCCACGTAACTCAAACGACGCCAGCAAGGACTGTCGGTCCCAATGTGCGCTTCGGCGCACACCCGATTCAAGCCCGTTTCAGGTCGTGGTTTTTCAGCGGCAGGTCGCGAATCCGTTTGCCCGTCGCGGCAAAAATCGCGTTCAGGACGGCCGGCGCGGCCACCGCAATGGTGGGTTCACCCACACCGCCCCAGAAGCCGCCCGAAGGCATGACGATGGACTCGACCGCCGGCATTTCGTTCATGCGGATGACGTTGTAGCTGCCAAAATTGTCCTGCTCCATTTTGCCGTCCTTCACCGTGCATTCCTGGTAGAAGGCGGCCGACAGCCCATAGGCAAACGAACCTTCGACCTGGGCTTCAATCTGCTGCGGGTTCACGGCGTGGCCTGAGTCAGTGGCGGCCACAATGCGGTGCACCTTGACCACGCCTTCTTTGCTTACCGACACCTCGGCGCAGGCCGCCACATAACTGCCAAAGCCATGGGTTTGTGCCAAGCCCCGGAACACGCCCGGCGCAGCCGGTTTGCCCCAAGCACCTTTGTCAGCCACGGCGTTGAGCACGGCCAGCGCTTTGGGCATGTTGGCAAGCAATTTGCGCCGCAAGGCAAGAGGGTCCTGTTTTGTCTCGTGGGCGATTTCGTCGATGAAGCTTTCGACGTAAATTGTGTTCTGGTTCAGGTTGACGCCGCGCCAGAAACCCACTGGCACATTCGGGTTGCGAATCGCGTGGTCAATCAGCAAATTGGGAATGCTGTAGGTGAATTGCGCTTCGGGGCTGGGTGGGTTCAAGCCCTGGAAGGCCACCACGTCCTTGCCGTTGACAATGTTTTGCGGCGCCACTTGCGACAGGATGGACTGCCCTGCCACACGCATGTGCAGCGCCGTGAGATTGCCTTGTGCGTCCAGCCCGGCCGTCATCTTGCATTGCGAGACCGGATGGAATTTGCCATGCAACATGTCTTCTTCACGCGACCAGACCATCTTGATGGGGATGCCCGGCATTTCTTTGGCTATGTCAACCGCCATGCGCACGTAATCGGTTGCGCCGCGCCGGCCAAAACCGCCGCCCAAATGCAGTTTGTAGACCTCGCACTGCGCTTGCGGCAGGCCCGAGGCGTCGGCTGCAGCAGCCAGGGCTGCCTCGCCATTTTGCGTAGGCAGCCAGACCTCGCAGCGCTGCGGCGTGTAGCGCACCGTGGCATTCATGGTTTCCATGCAGGCGTGGTTCTGGTGCGGGTAGCTGTAAACCGCTTCGATCTTTCGGGCAGCGCCGGCCAGCGCCGCTTTCACGTCGCCGTTCTGGTTGCCCATAGCAGCTTCTGGCGCGTCCAGCGCGGCCCGCAGCACCTTGGCGAAATCGGCACTGTTGGCCTTGTCATGGTTGCCGTTGTCCCATTCAATGGGCAAGGCATCGAGTGCAGTTTTGGCGCGCCACCAGGTGTCGGCGACCACCACCAAGGTGGTGTCGCCCACTTTGAAGACCTTTTTCACGCCCGGTTTGCCAGCAATCGCGGCGGCATTGAATGATTTGACTTTGCCACCCAACACGGGCGAGTCTTTGACGGCCGCGTTCAACATGCCGGGCAGCTTCAAATCCATGCCGTAAATTTGCGCCCCGGTGGTTTTGTCGACTGTGTCCAGGCGCGCCAGGCGTTTGCCGGCAATCTTCCAGTCTTTCGGGTCTTTCAAAGCGACGCTGGCGGCTGCGGGGGCTGTCAACTTGCCCGCTGCTTCGGCCACTTTGCCGTAGCTGACAGTGCGCCCGGTGGGCGTGTGGGTGATGACGCTGCTGGCGGCGCTGCATTCGGCGACCGGCACTTTCCATTCGTTGGCGGCGGCCTGCACCAGCATCATGCGGGCCGCAGCGCCGCCTTTGCGCACATAGTCGTTGCTTTGGCGAATGCCCTGGCTGCCGCCGGTGCCAAAGTTGCCCCAGACCCGGTTGCGGGCCAAATTCTGTCCCGGTGTTGGGTATTCCGCGCTGACTTTGGCCCAGTTGGCATCCAGTTCTTCAGCCACCAATTGCGACAAGCCCGTCAAAGTGCCCTGGCCCATCTCGGAGCGCGCGATGCGGATGACGATGCTGTCGTCCGGCTTGACCACCACCCAGGCGTTGACTTCGGCGGGCAGGGTTTGCGCAGCGGCTTCACCGCTGAAGGGGATGTGAAAAGCGACCACCAGGCCACCCGTGGCCGCCGCCGAACTGCCCATGAAGGCGCGGCGGTTCAAACCTTGGCGGGGTGTTGCTGTTGGGGTCGTGTCGATGGCGTTCATGTGGTGCTCCCGTCAGCATGTTGAATCGACAAAGCGGCGGTTTTGGTGTTGCCCCCATTGGCCACGACCTTGATGGCCGCGCGAATCCGGTTGTAGGTGCCGCAGCGGCAGATGTTGGTGATGGCCGCATCGATGTCGGCGTCACTCGGGTTCGGTTTCTCTTTGAGCAAGGCGACGGTCGCCATAATCATGCCGCTTTGGCAAAAGCCGCACTGCGGCACGTCCAGCGCAGCCCAGGCTTTTTGCACCGGGTGCAAACCGCTCAGGCCCAGGCCTTCGATGGTCAGGATTTTTTCTTTTTCTTCCACGGTGGACACGGGCCGCACGCAGGTGCGGGTGGGCACGCCATCGATATGCACGGTGCAGGCCCCGCAGGCCGCAATGCCACAACCATATTTGGTGCCGGTGAGGCCCAATTGCTCGCGCAATACCCAAAGCAATGGCGTGTCGCCTTCCGCCTCAAACTCTCGCACCGCACCATTCACGTTCAGTTTCGCCATGCCTTGGCTCCTATTTTTAAATTGATGACTGCAAATACTGCTTCGCAGAAAGATGTTACGTCAGGCGTCAATTTTTTGCAGGGCAGCTGTTGCGGGCCTTGAGGAGCCGACTTGCTTCGCGTGGCGCGCTTGGGCGCAGTAAAACGTCCTGACTCGGTCAAAAAAATTAAATTTCAAGGGAAACCGGCTGAAGTTCCTGTCTACATTGCGTATACAGCTATAAAAAAAGAAGCAAATTCCGCGCTTCCCTAGTCCTGCGCTGCGCCGCGCAGTGCAGCGGTTTGGGTGTCGACGCGCCTGGCACCGTCAAAACGCTGGGTCCAGTAGGCTTTGTGCATGTCTTCCACCCGCACGGCAGACCCGGCGCGGGGCGAGTGGATGAACTTGCCTTCACCGACATAAATGCCAACATGGCTGAAAGCATGTTTCAAGGTGTTGAAAAAAACCAGGTCGCCAGGTTGCAGGTCGGCTTTGTCAATGGCCTGCGTCACGGCCGCCTGTTGCTCGGCTCTGCGCGGCAACAACAGGCCGGCGGTTTGCTCGTACAAGGCGCGCACGAAGCCGCTGCAGTCAAAGCCCGCTTCAAAGCTGTTGCCCCCGCGTTTGTAAGGCACGCCCAAAAACCCCATGGCGCTGACCACCAGTTCGCTGGCTTTGCTGCCGACCCGCAGCGCCAGTCCCTGGGTCACTTGGGTGACGGATTGTGTGGTGTCGCTGATTTGGCCGAGCAAACCCTTGTCTGCCAAAAACCTGTCCATGTCATCGTCCGAACCAGCCGGCGTCGCATGGGCCTGGCCACTGAGCGCCACGAACACGAGCGCCAGCAAGGCCCCCGACCAGGGCGCAGACGCGACCACAGGCCAGGTCATCGGCAGGGCGGGTATATTGGGGCGGCGCATGGTCTGAGGATAACCTCAAATTTTGACCTGTGTCAAGTTAATGTTTCAACTGAAATTAACGATATAACACATTGATTTTATTATGTTTAAAGCACTTCTACTTGAAAATTCTGACGGTTTCAAGGCGCACGTCGCCGAACTGGACGACACCTGGTTGCCCGAAAATGCAGCCGGTGAGGTCACGGTGTCCGTCGCCTATTCAACCCTCAACTACAAAGATGGCCTGGCCATCACCAACAGAAGCCCCGTGGTGCGCGCCTGGCCTATGGTGGCAGGCATTGACGGCGCAGGTGTGGTGCTGGACTCAAACCACCCCCTCTGGAAAGCCGGTGACCGGGTGATCCACAACGGCTGGGGCGTAGGCGAAACACGCCGGGGCTGCCTCGCGCAAAAGGCAAGGCTCAAAGGCGACTGGCTGGTCCGCTTGCCCAGCGCCTTGACAGAACGCCAGGCGATGGCGATCGGCACGGCCGGTTACACCGCGATGTTGTGCGTGATGGCGCTGGAGGATCATGGCGTGGGATCAGCGTCCGGCGAAGTTTTGGTGACAGGCGCCACGGGCGGCGTGGGCAGCGTGGCCATCGCTTTGCTGGGCAAGTTAGGCTACAACGTGGTGGCCGCGACCGGCAAGCCCGGCGAAGAAGCGTATTTGAAGTCCCTGGGGGCCACGGCCATCATCGACCGAGCCAGCCTGTCTGCACCTGGCAAGCCCTTTCAAAAAGAGCGCTGGGCCGGTGTGGTGGATGCCGTCGGCTCCCACACGCTGGCGAACGCGCTGGCGCAAACCCGTTATGGCGGCGTGGTGGCGGCCTGTGGTTTGGCCCAGGGCATGGATTTGTCAACCAGCGTGATGCCCTTCATTCTGCGCGGCGTTAGCTTGGTGGGCATCGACTCCGTGATGGCCCCGCTGGCCAAACGCCAACG
>JANYCG010000324.1 GCA_025360385.1 Burkholderiales bacterium
CTCAAGCCAGCATCCGAGTGCAAACCCATCGACTACCCCAAGCCCGATGGCAAGCTGACCTTTGACCGCTTGAGCAGTGTGTTCATCAGCAACACCAACCATGAAGAGCAGCAACCGGCCCATTTGACCTTGAAGGATGCCAGTGTTCCGGTGAATATCAACCTGGCCAGGTTTGCCGGACCCGAAGCACGGTATTGTCCGGCCGGCGTCTACGAGTTTGTCAAGAATGACGACAACACGGACCGCCTGCAGATCAACGCGCAGAACTGTGTGCACTGCAAGACCTGCGACATCAAGGACCCGACGCAAAACATTGTGTGGGTCACCCCCGAGGGCGGCGGCGGGCCCAATTACGCGGGGATGTGAGTTTTACTCATAACTCAAAAATATAGCGGACGATTTGCGAAACTTCATTGAATATTTCCGTTCCATCAGTTCATGAAACGAGGCAGACGCACTTTGCCTCACAACCCGCTTGAAGAGATACGTGTTCTGGCCGGCCATCGCCGAGCAGGCACGGGCCAGCGGCGCGAAAATCCTATTCTGGGACGAATCGGGCTTTCGGGCCGATGCAGTGCATGGCAAGACTGGGCCAAAAAGGGACAGACCCCGGTGGTTGAAAGACCGGGCCAGCGCCAAAGCATCAGCGCGGTCTCGGTCGTCAGCTCCAAAGGGGCCTTCTGGTTCGCAACCTAAGGCTTGAATCGCACAAGTTGCCAACGCGGGCGATGACAGGGCCATATAAAAAGGAAAAAGGGACTCACTTGAAATCAGGTATCAGAGACAACAGGACACGGGGTAAAGTTGCAGAATTCCTGAAAGAGAAGGCAACTATCGGTAGCCGCCTTTCAGTCGTGTCCGCCTACTTCACCATCTATGCCTACCAAGCCCTTAGCGATCAGCTCGACGGCATTGAATCCCTTCAGTTCCTGTTTGGCGAGCCCAAATTTATCCAGACGCTAGACCCTGAGAAGACCGATAAAAAGGCTTTCAAAATTGAAGACGAGGGGCTAGCTCTTGCCAACCGCCTTCAGCAAAAGGAAGTGGCCCGCCGCTGCGCCGAATGGATCACCAGCAAGGTCGAAATCCGCTCCATCCGTGAAGCGAACCTGCTGCACGGCAAGCTGTATCACGTTGACGACGGCCGACGTGAGCACGCCCTGATGGGTAGCTCGAACTTCACCCAGCGCGGCCTGGGGCTGTCTGCCGCGCCGAATATCGAGTTGAACATGGTGGTCGATAGTGACCGTGACCGCACCGACCTGAAAGCATGGTTTGATGAATTGTGGTCAGACACCGCCCTGGTTGAGGATGTCAAAGCCAAAGTGCTTGAGTACCTGGCCCAGCTCTCTGTAGACCATTCCCCGGAGTTCATCTACTTCAAGACCCTGTTTCACGTTTTTGAAAAATTCCTGTCCGGCCAGGAGGAGCAAGCCCAGTTCTTTGACAACACCGCCATCACAGACACAGAAATCTGGAAAGCCCTGTTTGAATTCCAGAAAGATGGTGTCAAAGGGGCCGTTCAAAAAATCAACACCCACAACGGCTGCATCCTGGCCGACAGCGTGGGTCTGGGCAAAACCTATTCGGCACTAGCCGTCATCAAATACTTTGAGCTGCGTAACCACCGTGTGCTGGTGCTATGTCCCAAAAAGCTGCGAGAGAACTGGACGGTCTATCTCGGTAGCAACATGACCGAACTCAACCCCTTCGTGCGCGACCGGTTCAGCTACATGGTGCTGTCCCACACCGACCTGTCCCGTGAATCTGGCAGGGCTGGTGACGTTGACCTGGGAACTATCAACTGGGGCAACTTCGATTTGGTAGTGATTGACGAATCGCACAACTTCCGCAACAACGTCAAAGGCAAACGCGACGAGGATGGCAACGTCATCAAGCAAAGCCGGTACGAACGTTTGATGCAAGACATCATCCAGGCCGGGGTCAAAACCAAGGTGATGTTGCTGTCCGCCACACCCGTCAACAACGACTTGAAAGACCTGCGCAACCAGCTCTATTTGGTGTCCGAGGGGCGCGACCATGCGCTGATGCCCACCACCGGCATTGCCAGCATCAAACAAACACTGGACGCCGCCCAAAAAACCTTTACCGCGTGGGCAAAGCAGCCCGTAACAGGCACTGGCGACCGCGACCCTAAAGACCTGATGGACGGGCTGCCCGCAGGTTTCTTCACCTTGCTGGACGAATTAACCATCGCCCGTTCCCGCAAGCACATTCAAAAATACTACCGCGCCTCGATGGCGCAAATCGGCAAATTCCCCAGGCGTGCCAAGCCGATTTCGATGTATTCTGAAATTGACAGCAAGGGCCGCTTCCCCACCTACGACAAGCTGAACGAAGAGATTGAGAAGTACCAGCTCGCTCTGTTCAAGCCGTCAACCTATGTGCTGCCCCAATACAAAGACCAGTACCAGGGCGAAACCAATGTGCGCAACTTCAGTCAGGAGAACCGTGAAAAGTTTTTGATTGGCATGATGAAGGTGAACTTTTTGAAGCGGCTGGAAAGCTCGGTCAAATCATTCGCCATCACCATGGAGCGCACCGTCAGCAAGATTGAAGACTTGGAAGAGCGCTTAAAGGCCTACCAAAAGCTGCGCGACGGCAAAGCGCAAGACCTGCAAGCCACCCTGTTTTTGATGGAGGCGGAAGAAGACGAAGAGTTGCGTGAAGCGTTCGAGGTCGGCACCCTCAAATACCGTATGGAGCACATGGACGTGGACCGTTGGCTGGACCACTTAGCCACTGACAAACGCCAGCTTTCCATGCTGGCCGAAAGTGCTGGCGGTGTGACACCCGAGCGCGATGCCAAGCTGACAGAACTCAAAACCATCATCAAGGACAAGGTTGCTACCCGCCACACCACCAACAACCGGGGTGAGCCCAACCGCAAGATCATCGTGTTCTGCGCGTTTGCAGACACCGCCGCCTATTTGTACGAACAACTGGAGCCATGGGCCAGCACCACCCTGCGCAGCCACATTGCGCTGGTGTCTGGCGGCGCGCGCCCCAACCGCTCTACTTTCGGTGCGCCTGAATTCAACCAGATACTGAGCAACTTTGCCCCCCGCGCCAAGCAGCGCGCCAAGATGTCCAAGATGCCGCAAGACGGTGAGATTGACATTTTGATTGCCACCGATTGCATCTCTGAGGGCCAGAACCTGCAAGACTGCGACCTGCTGGTCAACTACGACATCCACTGGAACCCGGTGCGCATCATCCAGCGCTTTGGCCGCATCGACCGCATTGGCAGCCCGAACGACACCATCCAGCTCGTCAACTTCTGGCCCACGCCCGACCTGAACAAATACATCAACCTCAAGAACCGGGTGGAGGCGCGCATGGCACTGGTGGACATTTCTGCCACCAATGAGGACAACGTGCTGACCAATGCGGAACTGGAAGAGCTGATTCACCAAGACCTGAAATACCGCGACAAGCAGCTCATGCGCCTGAAAGACGAAGTGCTGGACCTGGAAGACTTCAACGAATCCGTGGCGCTGAACGAATTCAGCCTGGACGACTTCCGTATAGACCTGAGCAACTATGTGGAAGCCAACCGCACCAAACTGCAGGACGCGCCATTGGGCTTGTATGGCGTCGTACCCAGTTTTTCCGCCAGCACCGAGCACGCCACCGTCAAGCCCGGTGTCATCTACTGCCTGCGCCAACAACACAAGCTTGCGTTGGGCACTGATGCCAGCACCCAAGCCGTCAATCCGCTAAGCCCCTACTTTTTGGTATACATCCATGCTGACGGTGCAGTTCGCTACAACTTTGCCGCGCCGAAGCAGGTACTGGAAATCTTCCGCGCCCTATGCCAGGGCAAGACCGAACCCTATGCCGACCTGTGCAAGCTGTTTGACGAACAAACCCGCCATGGGCAAGACATGAGCGCGTATTCCGCACTGCTGGACAAAACCGTAGCGGCCATCGTGGCGCAGTTCACCCGAAAAAACGCCACCAACCTGTTTACAAGCCGTGGCGGCAAACTCATGGATGCGACCAAGACAGTGAAGAGCAATAACGACTTTGAGCTCATCACCTGGCTGGTCATTCAGCCACCATCGGCCACCACACCATGAGCAACAAGCAACTACGCGCCGAGCTTCAAACCGCGCTATCGAACCTGGCCACCGGCGATCTGCGCACCGGCGCAACCGCGTTGCTTGGCAAACTGGGCTACGCCAGCCACAAAACCCTGGAGCTTCCAACCCAACCCCAGGCGTTTGCCAAAGAAGTTGAAAACCTGTTGGGTGGCAGCAAGCAGCTCAACCCTGCGCATGCCAGCCTGGCCGATTGGCAAAGCGCCGCTTTCCTGTTTCAGCTCACTAATGACGAGCTACCCGCCTTGGCCGCCGGGCAGATGCGCCTATTGGCAGACACCGGTGGGGTGCAAGCCTGGCAGGTGGAAAGCTTTGTTTTCCTGGCACTGGATTTGAAGGTTGGTGCGTGGTCGCGCACGCGGTTGGCAGCACTCACCCGCGAGCTGAATCGCTTGTTCCCCATGCCCGCCATCGTGCTTTTCAGGCACCCGCGCAACGACGCACAAGTCGGCGGCACGCCACTGCTATCCATTTCAGTGATTCACCGCCGCGCCAACAAGCGCGATGCGTCTCTGGACGTGATCGAAGGCAAAGTCTCCCTCATCAAAGACATTGACCTTGGCACGCCACACGCCGCCCACCTGCGCATTCTGGAAAGCATGGCGTTGACCGCGGTGGATGCGAAATACGTCCCCTCCAGCTTCGACAAGCTCTATGAAGCCTGGCTCAAAGTGCTGGATGTCAAAGCGCTGAACGACCGCTTTTACAAAGACCTGGCCGAGTGGTACTACTGGGCCATCCTCGCACGCACGGGCGTGGTGTTCCCCAAAGGTCAGCCTCTGGAGAAATCTGATGACCCGACGACCAACAACCGCCCCACGGTCGCACTCATACGCCTGCTCACCCGGCTTATCTTCGTCTGGTTCCTTAAGGAAAAGCATCTGGTGCCCGCCGCTCTGTTTGACGAAAAGGCTTTGGCAGGGCTACTGAACACCCCGCCACAACAGCACGGCACACAAGGCAACTACTACAAAGCAATTCTGCAAAACTTGTTTTTCGCCACCCTCAACACCGAAACGGCGGAGGAAGACGAAGACGGCAACAAACAGCGCGTGTGGCGCGCCACTGCTGGCCCCAAGCGGATGGACAAATACCTGATCCACACCGCCTACCGCTACAAAAGTGATTTCAAAGACCCGGATACAGCGCTAGCCCTGTTCCGCAAAGTGCCGTTTCTGAATGGTGGTTTGTTTGAATGCCTGGACAAGCTCGTCACCCCAGAAGACATCAAACGCGACGCCACCTTGGCGGGGCTAGTTGTCGCCGAAGGCAAGCAAACCGTGCTGCGCGTGGACGGTTTCTCGGAGCGGCCCGAGAACCCCATGCACATCCCCAACGAACTGTTCTTTGGCGATGGTGCCGACGAGGTGGACTTGAACGACGTGTTCGGCACCAAAAACCGCAAGTACAAACCGCGCGGCCTGCTCAAAATTTTTGACAGCTACAAATTCACTATCGAAGAAAACACGCCGGTGGAAGAGGAAGTGGCGCTAGACCCTGAGCTGCTTGGCAAGGTGTTCGAGAACCTGCTGGCCAGCTACAACCCGGACACCAAAACGACCGCCCGCAAAAAAAGCGGCTCCTTCTACACCCCGCGTGAGGTGGTGGACTACATGGTGGACGAAGCCCTGGTTTGTTACCTGGAGAGGCCTATTGTCCCCGTGTATATTGAGCGAGACGCTATGCCATTTGTAGCAAATGGGCTGCTGGACTTGGACGCAGGCCCGGGCGATTTGGACCTGGACGCGGTAGCAGTCAACCCCATGCACGGCGGCCTGGCCGTGGGTGGCCTGGAAAACCCGTTGCTTAACCTGACACGTGACCGCCTGCGCCGCCTGCTGAGCTACCGCCACACCAGCCACGACTTCACCAACGCCGAAACGCACACGCTGATTGCCGCCATAGAGCGCCTTCGCGTGCTCGACCCGGCCTGTGGCTCCGGTGCGTTCCCCATGGGCATGCTGCAAAAGCTGGTAGCCGTGCTGCGCAAGCTGGACCCCGACAACGCGTTGTGGAAAGCCCAAAATCGCGCCCCGCTGGCCGAGCAGCTTGCCAGCGCCAAAAAGCTCAAAGACCCCACGCTGCGCGACGAGCAAACCACCGCCGCCCTGGCCACGCTGGCAAAGTTTGATGCCGACTTTGCCGACCCCGACTATGCCGACTACGCCCGCAAGCTCTACCTGATAGAAAAATGCCTCTACGGCGTGGACATTCAACCCATCGCCGTGCAGATTGCCAAGCTGCGATTCTTTATCAGCCTGGTGGTAGAGCAAAAGTTGGGCACCGACCATCAGCGCTTAACGGGTCATTTAGCACCACTACCCAATCTTGAAACCAAAATAGTCGCGGCCAACACCCTTTTGCCCATCCCCCGTAGCGGCGTGCAGCAAGACCTGCTGGCCAACCCCGAGGTGGCCGACAAAGAAGCCGAGCTGCGCGACGCCAACGCCAGCCACTTTGCAGCCAAGCGTTTTGCCGACAAACGCAAACGCAAAGAGAAAATTTTGCGCCTGCGCGATGAGCTGGCCACGCTGCTCAAGGCCGAGCTGACCCTGAAGCCCGGCGATGCCGAACGCATGACCGCCTGGGACCCGTTTGACCAAAACCGTCACGCCGACTTCTTCGACCCCGAGTGGATGTTTGGTTTCCAAAGCGGTTTTGACATCGTCATTGGCAACCCGCCCTATGTGCGGCAAGAGTCCATCAAAGACGACAAGCCTCGCTTCAAGCCGCACTACACCACCTACAACGGCACCGCTGATTTGTATGTGTATTTCTATGAGCGCTCGTTTCAGTTGCTCAACCCGCATGGCTGCCTGAGCTTCATCACCAGCAACCGGTGGTTCCGCGCCAAATACGGCACCGACCTACGCCAGTACATGGCAACACACACGGAATTGCGCCAGATCATCGACTTTGGCGACGAAGAAGTGTTTGACGCATTGGCCTATCCAACCATCATCATCGCCACCAAACGCGAGAAACCCGTGTCGCTGGTCGATGCCAAAAACGATGTCGCGGTTCTGAACTGGGATGGCACCAACCCCAACTACCGGGTAAGCGATTTCCCCGACGTTTTTGCTGCCGAACGCTTTGTCGTGCCGCAATGCGAACTCAAACCCGGTGGCTGGCAATTGGAACCACCAACCAAACGCCGCTTGCTTGAGCGAATGAAAAAAGCTGGACAACCTTTGGGCGATTACGGAACTGGAAAGTTCTATCGCGGCATATTGACCGGCTTGAACGAGGCTTTTGCTATCTCACGCGAAGAGCGCGAATCACTGGTTTCCGGCCACCCCGAGTCCGCTGCAATCATCAAACCTTTTTTGCGTGGCAAAGACATCAAGCGGTGGAATGTGGACTATGCAGAACGCTATCTCATCAAGATTGAGTCGTCCGAGAACGTCAAGCACCCATGGACTGGCCTGCCCGCCGACAAGGCAGAAAATGTATTCGCCAAGGCGCATCCATCGATTTACGCATGGTTCACCGCCGAAGACCGCCGCCAGCAATTGATTGACCGCACCGATCAAGGCCACTATTTTTGGGAACTGCGATCGTGCGCGTATTGGGACCTTTTTGCCACGCCCAAGATCGTCTACCCCGACATCTATCTGCATCAAAGCCTGGCGTGGGATGAATCGGGCATGTATTGCGCCAACACCGGCTATTTCATCCCCAACGCCGAAAAGTGGCTGACAGCGGTGCTGAACTCTGCTGCCATCGAGTGGTTCTATGACCAGATTTCTACCCGTATGCAAGGAGGCTACTTGCGCGCCTTCACAGACAAAATGCAGGCACTGCCCATCCCACAGTGCGACGGCTGGCAACGACAGATCATTGAAAGCTGCGTTGATGCAGTTCGACTGGGGGTACGAGCGCCCGAACACGAACGCCTCCTCAACGGCCTGGTCTACGAACTTTTCTTCCCCGAAGACCTGCACGCCAAAAACATTCGCCTGTTCGACGCCTGTGCAGCAGCGGGCGTCGGCAACTGGCCGCAACTAGTAGCCCGAAGCGCCGACACATCTAGCGGCAAGGCTGAAGTCGCACGCGTGGCATTCGCCATGGCAGCAACCAGCAAAGCCGATGAAGTCTTCCACCCTCGCCACCCCATTTACGGACAGTTGTTTGAGCTGCAAACGCTGGAGGTGGTGCGCCTGATTGAAGGTGAGGCATGAAATTGGCTGCTAGCCCTCGTGGAATGTGCGTAAGCAGCTATCAAAACCATAGTAATTGCAACAGGGGAGCACCATGAACAAGAAAACCAAAACGGCCACAGAGCCCGCAAACCACATCGCTGTCTTCCAGGAATCCAGCATCCGCCGCGTCTGGCACAACGAGGAATGGTGGTTTTCCGTAGTGGATGTTTGCGCCATCCTGACGGCCAGCCCGGATGCCGGTGCCTACTGGCGCAAACTGAAACAGCGCCTCAATGCCGAGGGCAGCCAACCCGTGACGTTTTGTCACGGGTTGAAACTGCAGGCCCCGGACGGCAAACAGCGCGAAACTGACTGCGCCAATACCGAAGGCCTGTTCCGCATCATCCAGTCCATCCCCTCGCCTAAAGCGGAGCCCTTCAAGCGCTGGTTGGCGCAGGTGGGTTACGAGCGGGTGAAGGAGATCGAAAACCCCGAGCTGGCCAGCGCCCGTGCCCGCGAGCTGTACCAGGCCAAAGGCTACCCGCAGGCATGGATCGAAAAGCGGCTGCGCTCCATCTCCGTGCGCGGGGAGTTGACTGACGAGTGGAAGGCGCGCGGCGTGGCTGAGGGCAGAGAGTATTCAATCCTCACCGCCGAAATCGCCCGCGCTACCTTTGGTGTCACGCCCACCGAGCACAGCCAGCTCAAGGGCTTGGACGTGGTGAGGACCGGTAACAAGCTGCGCGACCACATGACCGACCTGGAGCTGATCTTCACCATGCTGGGCGAAGCCAGTACAACCGAGATTGCCCGGCGCAGCGATGCGCTGGGTTTTGATGAAAATCGCATATCTGCCAAAGAAGGCGGAAAAATTGCGGGCAACGCCCGCAAAGCGCTGGAGGCCAAAACGGGTAAGAAGGTGGTGAGCAAGGCCAACTATTTGGCCGCACCGGCCACGCCCGATTTGCTGGCGGACATTGCACCAGCCCCAGCGGTCAAACCCAAGGCCGGTGCCCGCGTCAAACCCACCAAGGGCCGCGCGTCGTGAAGATCAAAACCCTCAGCCTCATCGACTTTCGCGCCTTCCCTGGCCCGGCACCCACCACGTTTGAGCTGGACGGAAAAAATTTGCTGGTTTATGGGGAGAACGGGAGTGGTAAGAGTTCGCTGTTTCATGCGTTGCGGGGAATGTTCAGCTACGACACACCGCCCAACCTGCTGGGTCTGCGCAACTCGTTTTCAAGTGCGGGCATCGGCAATGTGGCCGTGCAGGTGGACTTTGACGACGCTAGTCACGCCCGCTGGCAGGTTGGTGCTGGGGTTGTGCGGGTGTTGGGTAGCCCGGCGGCACAGGGACCAGCGGCGGTAGCGGTTCACCCAACACAAATACAGCCGCCCAATGCAAATGTGACGGAGGCAGCCAAGTTCAGTGCGCTGCTGGATTACCGCAGCTTGTTAAACACAAACTACAAACATGGCGATGACGTCATTAACCTTTTTGAACTTGCAGTTCATGGGTTCTTGGCTGACTACCGTGATTTGGCAACTACCAAGACGATCAAAGAGCTATGGCAGGCCGTATTGGAGGGCAAACCAACGCGCAACACTCCAAAGACGCTGGCAATTTGTGCAGGACGATGCGCTGCGTTTAACAACGCGATACAAAAAGCGCTGAGCCTGCTGAAGGTGGAGGCGCAGCACATTCTGGCCACGCTCAGCCCACACGGCCTGGCGTTAGTTGATTTCACTTTTACGCCAGTGGCATTCAACTACGCCAAGTCATGGGCTGACAAAAACTTCAAAAACCAGTTCATCGGGTTGGAGATTTCCTTCAAAGGAACCCCCATTGAACGGCCACAACTCTATTTGAACGAAGCGCGGCAATCAGCACTCGGTTTGGCTTTGTATTTGGGCGCGCGATTGGCCTGCGCACCGCAGACAACGCTGCACTTGAAGCTGCTGGTATTGGATGATGTTCTCATCGGCTTGGATCATTCCAACCGGCTTCCGTTGCTTACGCTGTTAGGCAGCCACTTCTCCAGTTGGCAAGTAGTGCTGCTGTCCCACGATAAAGGCTGGTTTGATTTGGCGCGCCACCACCTTCCAGGTAGCGACTGGCTCTGTTACGAAATCTACGAGGGCGACCTAACGGCAAGCGCACCCGTGCCGCTGATCCGAAAAACTCAAAACCGACCAGCGAAGGCTCTTCTTGCCAAAGGGCGTGAGCTTTTGGCGTTAGGCTATGTGGAGGCCGCTGCGAACTACACGCGACAGGCGTTTGAGTATGGGTTACGAGGCGGCTGCGAGTTTCAAAAAGTTCAACTGAACTACAAAGTGGACTCCAAAGATCACCAAGCACAGGATCTGTTGGATGCGATCAAGATTGCACCCAAACCAGCGACTGTTTCACAAGCCGACTGGAGCGCCTGCCTGCAACGAATTGAATTGTTCAAGAATGTGGTGATGAACCCCTACTCCCACCCCAGCGCGCCCAATATCCCAAGACAAGAAGTAGTTGATGCTGCAAGTGCAGTGGACAAATTCTTAGAACTGGCAGGGAAGAAGTAAATGACCACCAGCTTCACCGCCTACATCGACGAGTCCGGCGACGAGGGCTTTGTATTCCTGCCGGGCGAAAAAGGTAGCAGTCGCTGGCTGGTGCTGTCCGCCGTGGTGTTCCGCAAAGCCAAAGACCTGGAGGCCGTGCGCGTGATGCGAGAAGTGCGCACGCTGTTGGGCAAAGACCCCAAGAAGGCGTTGCACTTTCGGGAAATGAAGCACGAACACCGGGTTCCGTATGTACGGGCGCTGGCCACGGCCCCCATGCGCACGGTGAGTGTGCTCATTCACAAGCCTTCCATCACGGAGCCTGAAAAATTTCAGAACGAGGCGTTTCGCCTGTACCGCTATGCAACCCGCTTGCTGGTGGAGCGCGTGTCATGGTTATGCCGGGACACACGCAAAGACAATGAGGGCGACAGTAGCTGTGAACTCATTTTCTCGAATCGCAGCGCCATGTCGTATGAAGACCTGCGCAATTACCTGCTGCACCTGAAGGACAAGCCTGGCACCGATGCGCGGATTGACTGGAATGCCATACGCCCCCAGCAGGTGCGCGCTGTTAACCACGATCAGTTAGCCGGGCTGCAAATGGCGGATACGGTCGCGTCAAGCCTGTTCTTCGCGGTGAATTTGACGCAATACAGTGAAGCGGAAGACCGCTATTTCAGGATGTTGCGGCCTACGATTTACCGCCACCCTAAAACGGGTGAACTTGGCTACGGTTTGAAGTTTTGGCCGGGCAGCCTGGAGGCGCTGACGGAGAGCATGGCGCACTTGGTGTGCTTCGCACCGCCGAAATAAAAAGATGCAGGCCCCAAGTTCGAGTGTCCCACCCATTCGGGCTGCCAGTGTTGCCACCGGCCTCTACAAACCTTGCGCTTGCCTGCGGTGCTTATTTTATAGCCAATAAAGTCCAACACGGGGGGGAAATGTTCAACAGCGCAAAAATCACCGAGCCGGCAAACTACATCGCAGTCATTCGGGAAACCACCGTCCGCCGCGTCTGGCACGACTAGGAACGGTGGTTTGCCATTGTCGATGTGGTGGGTGCGCTGACCGATTCAGTGCAACCCGAAGGCTACCTTAAAGACCTGCGCCGCGGCGACCCCCGGCTAGCCAAAGGGTGGGGGCAAATTGCCACCCCTTGATGTGCAAACGGCGGGCGGCGCGCAGCGGGTGAATTGAGCCAACACCGAAGGCCTGTTCCGAATCATCCAGTCCATTCCCTCGCCCAAGGCCAAGCCTTTCAAGCGCTGGTTGGCGCAGGTGGGCTACGAGCGGGTGAAGGAAATCGAAAACCCCGAGCCGG
>JANYCG010000326.1 GCA_025360385.1 Burkholderiales bacterium
CCGCACATCGTCATCGAAAGCGTCGCGCATCAATAGTGGGGATCGACAGGGTGTAACCGGCGATATTTGGACATCCGTCAATGAATTGGCAAAGCCATTCGGCGTTGCTTTGAAGATCCGGGCAAGAGGGTTTGACTACAAGTTGTCATCAAGTCTTTTGTTTGGCATCGAGTACGGCAGTGGAGAACGTGCCTGTTTTTATTCTCCAACATCAGCGTTGAAATTGAATGGGGCAACGCCGGGGCAATTGTCTAGCGCCGTCTTGTGCGGTGTTTCACGTGGTGGTCCTACTGGAAACAAAAGTGTCACGCAAGGCTATCACGAGCGGCGTGTTCCCATATCGGCCAGAGTCAGATCACTTTTGTTTCAAAAAAGTCGGGATGAATTGGCCATTACTGCCCGGTGGCATATTCACAAGATCACAGCCTTTCGAAGTGCCGTTTGGTCTTCCGTTGCCCTATTGCTGGTGAACGGTGTTCCACCAGGTCGGCCTTACGAAAAAAATATTACTGACCGCGCAGACTTTTTCGCCAATCAATTTGAGCAAGGTGAGGATGCAAGGTTCTTCCTAGACCTGACAGAAGATATTGAAGCCAATGATCGTGAATCGTATCGCGTCAACTGGCAAAGGGATTTAAGGGAGCGCGCACTGATATCCCTTGAAAAGGCTTTTGTTGAAGGTCCCCGAAGCGGGTCTCGTCGCTACCGAGCGCGGTCTACGGCGTTGGACCTATTTAATCATCGTGCTGAGCAGGAAATCTCGGCACTGCCAACCGGTTTGAATGGAGTGAAAAAATGAACCAGGTATCTTTCCCTGAACCATCGCCTGACGAAGATTCAAGCGCATTGGAAGAGTCTCGCCCTCAAGATGAGTCACCCATTCAACGTAGCCAATTCAGTCTTTTGGCGGCTCACATTCAGCATGCCAGCACCGGCGACCGCGCTGCACTGACCCGACTCAAGCCAGAAGCCTTGCAACCCCACCAGGTGGCCGCCTTGGCAAGGGCCTTGACTGCGGCAGGCCTAGCCCCTGAGCAATGGCATGCAGACACCTGGCCGCGCTGGGCTTTGATTGCCCATGGCATGGCGTTGGCTGGGCATGACGGCAAACAGAAGCTGGGAAGACAGTTGGCGCACGCTGGCGTGTCTGAATCGCGTGTCACCAAATTACTCACCTCGCGGGGTGATGCCTTCACTCAGCTTTTGCCCCGCGTGCTGCGTCTGATGGCGAGTAAAGGCGTGGCACCGAACTGGCGCGAGCTGGGCGAACTGGTACTCAAAGAAAGTAGCAGCCTGCGCAGTAACCAAGCCGATGCTGAGGAAATTCGCCTCCAAATTGCAGGCCCTTATTTTTCAACGCTGGCCCGCGCCGAATCCAAGTCATAACAAACCATCACCCAAGGAGTTTTCATGAACCTGCCCCGTTTTATCCAAATCCACACCCTGCACAACTACCCCGGCGCGCTGCTGAACCGCGACGATGCCGGTCTTGCCAAGCGCCTGCCCTATGGCGATGCGGTGCGCACGCGCATCTCGTCGCAGTGTTTGAAGCGCCACTGGCGGGTGGCTGAGGATCATTTCTCGCTGGCAAGTCTGGGTGTGCCCATGGCCGTGCGCTCCAGGCAGACGCTGGATTTGATTCGTAAAAAATTGATTGAAGCGGGCCTATCTGAAGACCTGGCGCAGTCCGCAGGCGAAGGGTTACGAGATGCCGGGCTGTTGGACAAAGGTGGAAAAGAGTCGAAGGGCAAAGATGCTTTGGCAACAGGGCAGGCTGTGTTGATGGGTAGCGCCGAAATTGATTACCTTGTCAAACGCTGTGCTGAACTGGCGCAGGAAAATACCGAAGCGAAGGCGCTCAAGGCCGCCATTGCCACATTTCTCAAAGACGAAAAGAAAAACATCGAAGCCTTGAAACACGGCAGCGGGCTGGAGGCCGCCTTGTTCGGTCGCATGGTCACGTCTGACGTGCTGGCCAGCCGTGATGCCGCTGTGTATGTGGCACACGCTTTTACAGTGCATGAAGCGCAAGTCGAGAACGATTACTTCACCGTGGTGGACGACTTGCTGCGCGAAGCCGGTGAGCTGGGTTCCGCCGGTATCTTCGACACCGAACTGGCCTCTGGCCTCTACTACGGCTACGTGGTGGTCGATGTGCCACAACTCATTGCCAACTTGGAAGGCGAAGCGGCCAAAGACTGGGCCACCCTTCCCTCTGAAAAGCGCAAGTTGGCAGGCCGTGTGGTGCAGCACCTGTTGCACCTGATTGCCACGGTTAGCCCCGGTGCCAAGCGCGGATCGACGGCGCCGTTTGACTGGGCCAAGTTTTTGCTGGTGGAGGTGGGCGACTGGCAGCCGCGCAGCCTGGCGGGTGCATTTCAAAATGCCCTGCCGACTAACCACGCTGCACTTCGCGCAACTGCTATGCAGATGCTGGCGGACGAAATCGGCAAGCTCGACGATGCTTACGGTGCCACGTTGGAAAGGCGTTTTCTCGCACTGGACAAGGTGAGCGTGCCCAACGCCCAACGCTTGCCGTTGAATGATTTGGCCACGTGGGTGCAGGCCTACATCACCCAAGGCGCAGCGCCAGCACAGGCAGCCTGACATGCCGCGCCATTTGCTGATCAGGTTGTCGTCCCCGCTCATTGCGTTTGGGGGCGAAACCATTGACAACTTGGGTGTCATCCGCGACTTTCCTGCACTCTCCATGGTGACGGGCCTGATTGCCAACGCCTTGGGTTGGGATCGGGGTGAGGATAGTTTGCACAACCGTCTGCAAACGCGGCTGCGCTTGGGCGCGCGCTTGGAGACGCAAGGCGAACGGCTAACAGATTTTCAAACCGCGCAGCTGGGAGCTAACGACAAAGCCTGGACAACGTGGGGCACGGTGGAAGACCGCAGAGGTGGCGCAGCGTCTTATGACAGCCCCCATTTGCGTTACCGCGACTACCACACCGACCTCACAGCCCTGCTTGCTTTGCGGCTGGAGCCCGCCGACGAGTCCCCCACACTGGACGATGTTGCGCAGGCACTGGATCGGCCCCAGCGCCCCCTGTTCATCGGTCGCAAACCTTGCCTGCCCGTTGGCCGTTTGGTGGCGGGTTGGGCTGAGGCTGATTCGGTATTGCAAGCCCTGCAACTTGCCCCACGACCCAACAGCCAGCTTGGTTTGCGCGCCCAGTGGCCGGAAGGTGAAGGGCAATTGCCGGGTGACCGCTTGGTCGATGTATGTGACGAACGCAACTGGACCAGCGGCGTGCATGGCGGCTGGCGACCGGTGCGAGAAGGCCTCATCCAAATCTCAGGAAACAAGTCATGAGTTCAGAGTCCTTCTATTTGCTGCATACCCGGCCTGACCCACAACGGCTGGCGGCATGGGCTGCACGCCACCGTTTGTTGGACAAGGAAGGCGATTTGGGTTACGCGCTGCATGCGCTGCTGCATGCGGCTTTTGGTGAACAAGCGCCACAACCGTTTCGCTACCTCGATGCAGAGCAAGGCCTGTTGGCCTACAGCCGCTTGGACGCTACGAGATTGGCGCAACTTGCTGTCCTGGCTGACCCTGACGTGGCCGCAGCGCTGGGGCTTGGCCAGACTCGCCAGCACGGCGGTATGAACGTGCGCCCCTTCCCCACGCAGTGGGCCGTGGGCCACACGCTTGGGTTTGATGTGCGCGTGCGTCCCATCATCCGCGAAGGTAAAACAGGGCGTGAGCGGGATGCCTTCTTGGCTGCGGCTGAAAAGGCCGGTGACAGCAGGCTTGATCGTGGCGAGGTGTATGCGCAGTGGCTGCGCGATTTGCTGGCGCGCCAAGGTGGCGCAGAACTGGTGGATGCCCGCATGACCCGCTATCAGCAGTTGGGGGTGACGCGGAGAAGCCAGAAAGGCAGCGCGGATGCTGTGCGCCACAGTCGTTTGGTCGGTGGGCCGGATGCGGTGCTTACAGGGCAGCTGCGCGTGACCAACTCACAAGCCTTCGCACAACTCCTTGCCAGCGGGCTTGGGCGACATCGGGCGTTTGGTTTTGGTCTTCTGATGTTGCGTCCGGCGCGTGGTTGACATGGCAGAAATGCCTACATGCTGAAAGGCCGCCTGGGCTTGGAAACAGCCCGTTTCCCGCACGCAGACCGCCATGGGCTACTCTGGCTGGAGCGGGGCGAGCTGTGTGTCATTGACGGTTGTTTGCATTTCATGCGCGGGGCCAATTCATTGACTCCGCAAGCGGATCAAATTCCGCATCAAGCAGTGTCCATGATCTTGCTCGGGCCGGGCAGTAGCGTGACGCACGATGCCTTGCGCCTGCTGGCCCGCCACGGCACGTTGATGGCTGCAGTGGGTGTGGACGGCGTGCGCACCTATACCGCGCCGCCTTTGATGCCTGATCGTTCCGATGTGGCCAGGCGGCAAGCCGAGTTGTGGGGCAGCCCGCGTCGGCGCATCAGCGTTGCGCGTCACATGTATGCCTTGCGCCTGGGCGAAATACTGCCCCACCGTGATCTGGACACGCTGCGCGGTATTGAAGGCTCCCGTGTGAAAGTGATGTACAAGTTGATGGCCGACAAGCACGGCATCGAATGGAATGGGCGGCACTACGACCGGGCCAATCCCATGGCGGCTGACATTCCTAATCAGGCGCTCAACCATGCGGCCACGGCGGTTCAAGCTGCGGCGGCGATCGCGGTGCAGTCGCTTGCTGCGCTGCCACCGTTGGGCTTTATTCATGAGGATTCAGGGCAGTCGTTTGTGCTGGACATCGCCGATTTGTTTCGTGAAGCCGTCACGTTGCAAATCGCGTTTGCCGCAGCAAAACAAGTGGCCAAAGGTGCAGAGGACACGGTGGATCGATTGGTGCGCCGTGAAGCCGCGCAAGTGTTTCGAAAGCAGCAAGTTATTCCGTCGATGATCGACAAAATTAAGCAGGTGCTACGTACGGAGGAGGCAAATGGCGCTGGTAATGATAGTGACGCGTGATGTAGTCGATCGATTCCATGGTTTTCTTGCGTCGGTCATGCTGGAAGCTGCACCCAATGTGTTCGTCGCGCCACGCATGAATAGGGGCGTGCGCGAACGTACCTGGGGTATCGTGTCCGATTGGCATGATCAAGAACCCAGGGGTAGTTTGGTGATGGTGTGGCGTGACTTGAATGAAGTGGGCGGCATCGGCCTGGCTCACCTTGGAACACCTTCGCGTGAATTGGTTGAGATGGACGGGATGTGGTTAACCCGGCGCAGCAAGTCTGTAAACGCTCCTTAAAAATCTGAATGGGTTTGGTTGTTTTCTCTTTCACCTCAATAAGTTAAGTGAGAGAGGTTCCCCCGCGTGAGCGGGGATAGGCCCTCGCCCCAATAGATCAGCCAGCTTTCTTCGCCGGTTCCCCCGCGTGAGCGGGGATAGGCCCATGTCCAGTGGCAGGAAGGCGCAGACGCCCCAGGTTCCCCCGCGTGAGCGGGGATAGGCCCTTGGTACCCCAACATGGATCCAATAGAGTACAGGTTCCCCCGCGTGAGCGGGGATAGGCCCGACGATCTTCTCAGACTCGCCGGGAAAGCTCAGGTTCCCCCGCGTGAGCGGGGATAGGCCCCAGCGCGAACCAGACACTGCAAGATGGTCACAGGTTCCCCCGCGTGAGCGGGGATAGGCCCT
>JANYCG010000006.1 GCA_025360385.1 Burkholderiales bacterium
GCCACCCCCATCCCGCGCACGCTGGCCATGAGTTATTACGCCGATCTTGAAGTCTCCACCATCGACCAATTGCCGCCCGGGCGCACGCCCATCATCACCCGGCTGGTGAATGACGCAAGGCGCGACGAGGTGGTCGAACGCATCCGCGCCCAGGTAGCGCAGGGCCGCCAGGTCTACTGGGTGTGCCCCTTGATTGAAGAAAGCGAAGTGCTGGATCTGAGCAACGCCACGCAGACCCATGCCGACCTGTGCGAGGCGCTGCCGGGTGTCACGGTGGGCCTGCTGCATTCGCGCATGCCGGTGGCCGAAAAGAAGGCGGTGATGGCCTTGTTCACCGGGGCGTGCGGCGCGGCGCCAGGGCCGTCCGGGCGCATCGACGTTCTGGTCAGCACCACGGTGATCGAGGTCGGTGTGGACGTGCCCAATGCCAGCCTGATGGTGATTGAGCATGCCGAGCGGTTTGGCCTGTCGCAACTGCACCAGTTGCGCGGCCGTGTAGGGCGCGGGGCCGCCGCTTCAGCCTGTGTGCTGCTGTATTCCACGGGGGACGCACCCCGCCTGGGTGAGATGGCCCGGCAGCGCCTCAAGGCCATGGTCGAGACCAACGACGGCTTTGAGATCGCCCGGCGCGACCTGGAAATCCGCGGCCCCGGCGAATTTTTGGGTGCGCGGCAATCGGGTGATGCGCTCTTGCGTTTTGCCGACCTGGCCACTGACACTGCGCTGCTGGACTGGGCTCGCGCCACCGCGCCCGCCATGCTGGACCAATACCCCGACCTCGCGGATCGACACGTCAACCGCTGGCTGGGGGGCAAGGCGGAGTTTTTGAAGGCCTAAACCACAGGCCATTCAGCCCAAATCAGGCAAACCAGGTGATCTTGCCGGTGCCAATGTCAGGCGTGGCGGCCACCCCCTTGACTTTTCCCAGGGCCACCAGCTTGTTGATGACCGGGCTTTTGTCCATGATTTTTTCAACCGCGTCCTTGGTGTTTTGGTCAGCCAGTTTTTGCACCAGCTCTTTGTCTTTGGAGCTCGGAACCCCTTTGAAGTTGAGTTTTTTGAGGGAGCGTCGGATGTTCTCCAGCATCGCGGTCAGGTTGCCGAGTTTGGCGTTGTCCGCAGCGCCCTTGATGGTGCCGCATTCAGTAGGGCCCACCACCATGGCAAACGGCGACAGATTGGATCGTAAGGCGTCTGGACACAATGAGAGAGGCTTTCTGTTGAAGCCTGATCTACGCGGAAAGGGCGGCCGACCGGAACGCCCGGGGGCAAGAATACACAGCTATTTAGCTGAAGGCAAAGGGATTGCCAGGCCCCAACCTGGGCGATGCCCAGTCAGGCCACACCCTTGCCTCATTGCTTAAGCTTTGTTGCGGCGGCTGGCGGCAAAACCCAGCAGGCCCATCAGCACCAGCGCCAAACTGCCAGGCTCGGGCACAGTGTTTTGCTGGACGGTGCGCGTCCAGCCGATCACGTCAAGTAGCGTGACTTCAACGTCCAGGTTGGGCGAGGCGCCCGGCGTGGAGAACGCGTCTTGCACTTGGGGTGTTTGGCCACCAAAAACGCTCCACCAGTCACCGTAGTCGCCACTTCCGGACTGGTTGTAGCGGGCGAGTTGGTTGATGCCGTCGATTGAAAAATAGGCATCATCTCCCGCAGTGGTGAAAGTACGTGCGCCTGCTGCGGTGTAGCGGAACAGGTCAACCGGGCGGGGCTTGCTGCTGCTGCCTACATTCGAGATCGAACCCATCACCTCGTCGACCTCATGCTGGAGCACCGCCTTCAAGTCGTATTTAAATGGATCAGTGGTGATTCGGTCCAGGTTCATGATGCCAAGGTTCAGGTCAATCTCGCCGTCAACGTAGCCGTTGATGCCGCTGGTGTCGACGATGATGCCCACAGCAGCCAGGCCGGCCCGCCCCTGCTCTATAAACCGGCTGCCATTGACCGGGTCAAAGGCACCTGCACCATCCACAGCCAAGCGGGCCAAGGCCGTGGTATCGGCAGCGCTGGTGCCATCAAGAACCAAGGCGTTGTAGTAGGTTTGGTACCCGACCTGGAAGTTGTAAGTCAAGCTGCTGCCCAAACCGGACCCTGAATTGACGAAATTGAGGCTGATGTTGACGTTGTCGCTGAACAGCGCACCATATTCGGCAAGTCCGCTGGCGATGGCCGACTGAACCGTGGCGTTGTAGTTTGCACCGACAAAAGTAGTGGAGAAGGTCAGCCCCGCCTGCGCTGAAAGCGGTGCGGCGCAGATCACGGCGGCCACTGGCGCAATGGCCAGCAAGCGGGCAATGCCCCAGCGATGGGCGGGTTTTTGAGCGCTAGGGGTGCTGGCGGTATCGAGTTTCATGTGAACGTGCTCCTTTGGGAGGTGAATGTTTTTGTCGCCTGATGAACTCGGATATCGCTCCCGAATGGTCGGCAGCAAATTCAAGCAATTTTCAAGCCATTCAAAAAAAATGAATGCGGCCGTGGCGAGATGCTTTTTGAAAAAACGCATAGACATCAACAAGTTACAGGGGTGATGGCCAAGTCTTGTCACAAGCCACAGGGGCAGATCCAGCGATCCTGGAGGTCAAACCGTAGATGGGTTGTCAAAAAACCCGACACCCCCCTGGCCGAGGTGATCAGGTGGTCGAGCGCCTGGGTCGCTCAACATTGGCAAAGGCGTTGATTCTGAATGACGAGGGCTATCATCAAAGCCCATGACCCTCACCGAACTCAAATACATCGTCGCCGTGGCCCGCGAGCGCCACTTTGGCAAGGCGGCTGATGCCTGTCATGTCTCGCAGCCCACGCTGTCGGTCGCCGTGAAAAAGCTCGAAGAAGAGCTGGAGCTCAAGCTGTTTGAACGCAACGCCAATGAAGTCACGGTGACGCCCCTGGGGGAGGAAATTGTGCGCCAGGCGCAAAGCGTGCTGGAGCAGGCCGGCGTGATCCGCGACATTGCCAAACGCGGCAAAGACCCGCTGGCTGGGGCCTTGAAACTGGGCATGATCTACACCATTGGCCCCTACCTGTTGCCCGACCTGGTGCGCCAGATGATCACCCACACGCCGCAAATGCCCTTGATGCTGCAAGAGAACTTCACCGTCAAGTTGCTGGAGATGCTGCGCACTGGCGAGATCGACTGCGCGATTCTGGCCGAGCCTTTTCCGGACTCCGGGCTGGCGCTGGCCCAGCTGTATGACGAGCCGTTTTATGCAGCCGTGCCCATTCACCACCCACTGGCGCAACAGGCCGATGTGACCATCGAAGCACTGAAATTGGAGACCATGCTGCTGCTGGGGTCTGGCCATTGTTTTCGCGACCACGTGCTGGAGGTGTGCCCCGAGTTCGCCCGCTTCTCCAGCAATGCGGAAGGCATTCGCAAATCGTTTGAGGGCTCGTCGCTGGAAACCATCCGCCACATGGTGGCGGCCGGCATGGGCATCACCCTGGTGCCGCGCCTGTCGATTCCCAAAGAGGCGCTGGCCCAGAAGCCCAGCCGAAAAAAGGCCGAGGATGCCCTGGTGAAGTACCTGCCGTTTGAAGGCGATGCACCGACGCGCCGCGTGGTGCTGGCCTGGCGGCGCAGCTTCACGCGTTACGAGGCGATTGCCGCGTTGCGCAACGCGATTTACGCCTGTGAGCTGCCAGGTGTGAAACGTTTGTCGTGATGCGCCTGTGTTGAACCCTGCACCCACCAAAAAGGAAACGATCGTGTTGAAGCCCCTTGCGCAGCCCGGTATTCTGGGCCCCCTGCCCCGTGTCGGCCGATACCTGTTCTTTTCTATGGTTCAGCCTGCCGGTTTACGCGAGGGCTTGAAGCGACTGGCCGCATTGGCCGATGGTGACAGGGCAGTGGCCGCGTTGGGGCCGCAGTGTCTTGCCGCCCTGGGCGTCAGCGTGCCCGGTTTGCGCATGTTTCCGCATTTGAGCGGCCCAGCCGCCGCCCCAGCCACCCCAGGCGCAGCGGCGGCAAGCACCGCGGCCGTGGGCCGGATTGACGTGCCGGCCACACCAACGGCTTTGCTGTGCTGGTTGCGCGGCGAGGACACGGGCGATTTGGTGCACCTGACGCGGCAGTTGGAGAAAGCTGTCGCACCCGCCTTGCGCCTGGACCGCGTGATCGACGGGTTTCGCCACCACCAAGGCAAAAGCGGCCGTGGCCGTGACTTGACGGGCTACGAAGACGGCACTGAAAACCCCAAGGCCGACAAGGCGCAAACAGCGGCGCTGGTGCAGGGGCAGGGCGCTGGCCTGGATGGCGCAAGTTTTCTGGCGGTGCAGCAGTGGGTACATGACTTCGACGCCTTCGAAGCCATGTCGGCCAGCGCCCAGGACAGGATGGTTGGCCGGCGGCAGCGCGACAACGAAGAGCTGAAACGCCCGCCCAAGTCGGCCCACACCCAACGCACCGAGCAAGAAAGTTTCAACCCTCAGGCCTTTGTGCTGCGCCGCTCCATGCCTTGGGCCGCGGGGCACAAGTCGGGGCTGATGTTTGCGGCTTTTGGCAAAAGCCTGGACGCGTTTGAGGCGCAATTGCGGCGCATGGTGGGTGAAGAAGACGGCATTGTGGATGCCCTGTTCCAGATGTCCAAGCCTGTGTCGGGGGCCTACTTTTGGTGCCCGCCCATGTACCGGGGGCGGCTGGACTTGCGGGCCCTTGGCTCGTGACTTTGCGCGTGACTTGGCGCGCGACTTGGCTTGTGAAATTCAAACTGTATTTGCAGTTGATTCGCTGGGATCGCCCCGCAGGCTGGCTGCTGCTGCTGTGGCCTACCTTGAGCGCCTTGTGGATTGCGGCGGGTGGTTTCCCCGGCTGGCATTTGCTGTCGGTCTTTACGCTGGGCACAATTTTGATGCGCAGCGCCGGGTGTTGCATCAACGACGTGGCCGACCGCGACTTTGACAAATACGTCAAACGCACAGCCGGTCGGCCTGTCACCAGCGGCCAGGTGTCGGTGCAAGAGGCGCTGACCCTTGGCGCGTTGCTGGCGCTGTTGGCATTTGGCCTGGTGCTGACCACCCATGCCGCCACGGTGGCCTGGTCGTTTGCGGCCTTGGGCATCAGCATCGCCTACCCCTATGCCAAACGTTTTGTCGCCATGCCGCAGGCGGTGCTGGGTGTGGCCTTCAGCTTTGGCATACCGATGGCGTTCAGTGCTGTGCAGGGCGTGGTGCCCGCTTTGGCCTGGCTGCTGCTCTTGGGCAATCTGTTTTGGGTACTGGCCTATGACACCGAATACGCGATGGTGGACCGCGACGATGACTTGAAGATTGGCATCAAAACCTCGGCCATTGCGCTGGGGCGCTTCGATGTGGCTGCAATTCTGGGTTTTTATGCCACTTACCTGTCAATATGGGCTCAAGTCCCTATAAACAGTAACTATACAGCTATATATTACATAGCAATTGGTTTGGCCGCGCTGCAGGCCATTTGGCATGGCCGCCTGATCTGGAGCCGCTCGCGCGAGGGCTGCTTCAAGGCGTTCCGGCTGAACCACTGGCTGGGGTTCACGCTGTTTGCCGGCATTGCGGCAAGTGCCGCAATCACGCAGTTTGCGCATTGAGTCGCCCCGTCAGACCTTGGGCGCCGTTCGGGTTGAGCCCTTCGACCGGTTCAGGGCGAACGGTCTGTAACTCTTTAGACCAAGTCCATGTCTAGGGGCGCGCTGAACATATCCCTGCGGCGCAAGCTCACTTGCATCCACCCGGATTTATTCAGAGCTTCCCAAGCGAGCTTATTTCTTCGCCATCTTTTTCTTGCCGGCTTTTTTGCCTTTGGATTTGGTCTTGGCTTGCACATCCATGCCGGCCTTTTTGCCTGACACAACAGAGTTGGCTGTTTTGGCTGCCACGGGGGTAGAGATCACAGCCAAAGGCATCGCCATGACGGCGGCGCTGATCAATGAGGCAAGTAGTTTTTTCATGGGGTTTCTCTTTGACGTAAAAAAATGGAAGGTTTGCAAGCGGCCCAGAGACAGGTCGCTTGGGTGCCCTGATTATCAGCGCTAATTTTGGCATCACGCATGCAGAAAATCAGTACTTGCGGGGACACCAAATCCAGCACAGAATGCTAGAACGAGCTTGACAGGGTGTGGTGCAAGCCCCTACTTGGGCAGGGTGTACGGGTGTGCCGGGTCTGACCGGGTCTGAATTTCGGGGTTGGTGTTTTTGAATCTTTTCAGGAGAAGCTGACAATGCAACATTCTTTGAATCCATCGCGCCGCAAGGTGTTGGGCGCAACGCTGGCAGCCGGTGGCGCGGTGACGGCGGGCAGTTGGTTGGCGACGGCCGCCTATGCGCAAGCCAAAGAAAAAATCAACCTTCAGCTGGGCTGGATCACTGGCGGCAACCAGACCGGCGAGGTGGTGGCCAAACGCCTGGGGTTTTACGAGCAGGAGGGCATTGACTTTGCCATCCAGCCGGGCGGCCCTGCCATTGACGGCGTGGCCATTGTGGCGGCCGGCCGGTTTGAGGTGGGCCAGGTGTCCAGCAGCCCGTCCAACATGCTGGCGGTGTCGCAGGACATTCCGGTCAAGGTGTTTGCCACCGGTTTGCAGCAACACCCCTACACCTTCTTTTCCCTCAAGAAAAACCCGATCCGCACGCCGCAAGACATGGTGGGCAAAAAAATTGGCATCCAGCCCACCGGCATGGTCTTGTTGCGGGCCTTGCTGGCCAAGAACAAGATCAATGAAAAAGACCTCACCATCATCCCGATCGGCAACGACCTGACGCCCGTGCTGACAGGCCAGGTGGATGCCGCCACCGGCTGGCAAACCAACACCTCGGCGCTCAAGCCATTTGGCGCAGAACGCGTTGATTTGCGCCTGTGGGACACCGGCGTGCATTTGTACGCGCTGCCGTATTACGCGACGGTCGAGACCTTGCAGAAAAAACCCGAGGTGCTGGCGAAGTTTCTGCGCGCCACCACACGCGGCTGGGCCTACGCGAACAAAAACCGCGATGCAGCGGTGGACATCCTGATCAAGGAGTACCCCAGCCTGAACCGGGACGACGAAAAACTCGCCTTGGAAACCCAGTTGGGTTATGCCTTCAATGCGCAAACCCAGGCCAATGGCTGGGGCGCGATGGACCGTGCAGTGTGGCAGGAGCAGATCACCCAATATGCCGACCTGGGCCAGTTCACCAAACGCGTGCCTAAGGTGGACGAGGTGATGACGCTGGACGTTCTGAACGCCACACGGGACTACCGCCTTAAAGCCTTCGCGTCGGCTTGAGGGCTCGCCGATGTCTGCCGTTTTGGCGCCCGCTTCACCAGCGGGTGAAGGGTTTGCCCGTGCCGGGCCAGACACGGATGCCCGTGCCCGGAAGGGTGCATCCGTTGCGGTGAGTTGCCGCGACGTGGGTGTGCGCTTCTTCACCGAGCGGCGCTCCGTCACCGCTTTGCAAAACCTGACGCTGGATGTGGCGCAGGGTGAGTTTTTGACATTGCTCGGGCCGTCGGGCTGCGGCAAATCTACCCTCTTGCGGGTGGTGGCTGATTTGATTGCACCCACTCAAGGGTCGGTGGCGGTATTAGGTGCCACGCCGTCCGAGGCGCGGCTTCGGCGTGACATCGGCTTTGTGTTTCAAGACCCGGCTTTGTTGCCCTGGCGCTCAGCTTTGCAAAACGTCGAGTTGCCGCTGGAGGTGGCCCGAAGCAAAACCCGAGGCGCCAAGAAAGCCCGCGCCACGCCGCTGGAGCTGCTCGAACTGGTGGGCTTGAAGGGCGCTGAAAACGCCTACCCGCACGAACTGTCTGGCGGCATGCGCCAGCGCGTGTCGATTGCCCGTGCGTTGGTGAGCGACCCGCGCATCCTGCTGATGGACGAGCCGTTTGGCGCGCTGGATGAGATCACACGCGACCGTTTGAACGAGGAACTGCGCCGCGTCTGGAAAGAGCTGGGCATGACCATCCTGTTTGTCACCCACAGCATTTATGAAGCGGCCTACCTGGGCCAGCGTGTGATGATGATGGCGGCCAACCCGGGGCGCGTGCAGGAATTGGTCACGGTTGACTTGCCAAAAGACCGAACGCTGGCCATCCGCGAGACCGCTGAATTTGTGGCGTTGACGGGCCATTTGCGCCGTGTGCTGGAGGCCTGCTGATATGTCCGCCGAAGGTCTATCCACCAAAGATTTAAGTTTTGAAGCCCTGACCCGCGCGGCCATGGGCAAGCCTGGCATGGGGTCCGCGGTGCCAGGGGCTGACGACGCCGAAACCCTGGCCTACAAAGTCAGTCTGCGCCGGGCGGTGTGGCGCAGGCGTGTGTTGCCGGCCATCGGCATTGCGGCCTTGCTGTTTGGCTGGTGGGCGATTGTGGTGGGCCTCAACGTCAAGCCCTTCATTGCGCCGTCGCCTATTTTGGTTTTGCAGACTTTGTTTGAAAAACGCAGTGTGCTGTTGAGCAACCTGATTCCCACCGCGCTTGAAGCTGCGGGGGGCTTCTTCCTTGGCAACCTGGTCGCCATTTTGATGGCCACGGTGTTTGTGCACAACAAAACCTTGAACGACATTTTCTTCCCCGTGGCGCTCATGCTCAATTCAATTCCAGTGGTGGCCAAGGCCCCGGTGCTGGTGCTGCTGATGGGCAATGGCGTGGAGCCCAAAATCGCCATTGCCGCGCTGGTGTGTTTCTTCCCCTCGCTGGTCAACATGGTGCGCGGCCTGAACTCGCCGAATCCGCAGGCTTTGGAATTGATGCGGGTGTTGTCGGCCAGCAAGACCGAGGTGTTCTTCAGGCTGCGGCTTTTCAGCTCTTTGCCCTACCTGTTTTCAGCGCTGCGCATTTCAGCCTCAATGGCAGTGATTGGCGCGGTGGTGGGGGAGTGGATTGGGGCCACGGTGGGCATTGGCGCGTTGATCATCCAGGCCACCTTCAACTTTGATTCCGCCTTGTTGTATTCCGCCATCGTGATGAGCGCCTGCCTGTCGGGCAGCTTCTTCCTCGTCGTGGCGCTGGTGGAGCGGGCCGTGGTGAAGTGGCAGCCAGAGCAGGTGCATTGATTCCATTTCTAAATCATTCGTGAAGGTCGTTATGCCTCCCGGTACCCCGAAATGCCCCAAAGGCGGCGCAATGCAAACATTTAGCACTGTCTTCGTCGTCACGCCCACTTCCCGAACGATTTAAGAATGGAATGGCGTCAAGCCTTTGATTTTGAGGAACAGAACATGAGCAATATCGGTGACTGGATTCAACAACCCGCCTGCCAGATCAAGCTTGCCGCCAAGGCGGACGTGGTGGTGGTCGGTGGCGGCCCGGCCGGCTTCTCTGCCGCGCTGGCCGCCGCGCGCAATGGTGCAGAAACCATTTTGCTGGAGCGTTACACCCACCTGGGTGGGCTGGCCTCGGGCGGCATGGTGCTGGTGCTGGACGACATGTGGGACAACCACCTGAATGAAATCGCCGTGCGCGGCACTTGCCTGAGCCTGCTCGAACGCATGGCGGGCATGGGCCTGGCCCACTACCCGCGTGAGAATGAATGGGGCAAAGACCCGGCCAGTTATAAAAAATGGGCGCGTTGGGGCACGTTTGACTTCAACACCACCTACACGCCGCATCCCATCGTGTTTGCCGCCGCGTTTGACCCTGACGCCTGGAAACGCGCCTCGCTTGACATGGTGCAAGAGCACAAGGTTAACTTGCGCCTGCACTCCTGGTTCTCGCAAACACTTGTGGAAGATGGCAAAGTCAAAGGCGTGATTTGTGACAGCAAAAGCGGCCGCGAGGCGATCCTGGGTGATGTGGTGATTGATGCCACCGGCGACCTCGACGTGGCGGCCAGTGCGGGCGCCCAGCACATCAGCGGCAACTACATCGTGACGACCGTGTTTCGTTTGGGCGGCGTGGACACGCATGCGGCCGAAGCCTGGGAGCGTGACGAACCTGAGGCCTTTGCCCTGCTGGACCGGCAGATCAAAAAAGTGCTGGGTGGCTCCTGGGGCTTCTGGTGGCTCAAGACGCCGCTGCCCGGCATTGTGTGGTGCAACTGCCCGCACATGGCCGGGCTGGACGGCTTGAAAGTCACAGACCTGACCCGGGCCGAAATGCAGGGCCGCAAACACATCCACGCCCTGGTGGATCTGGTGCGCAGCCAATTGCCGGGTTTTGAGAAATGTTATGTAGTGGATGTCGCCCCGCAAACCGGCGTGCGCCAAACCCGCCTGCTGGAAGGTGAATACGTGCTGACCAAAGACGACCTGGCCGTGCGTACCCGGTTTAGCGACAGCATTGCCCGCGGCCGCGACTATTACATGCCCTACCGCGTGTTGCTGCCGCAAAAGATTGACAACCTGCTGGTGGCGGGGCGGCATTTTTCCGTCACCTCGCAGGCGCAAAAAATCTCGCGTGAAATTCCGCCCTGCATGGCCATGGGCGAGGCGGCCGGCGTGGCCGCCGCACAGGCCCTGAACGCCGGCGTGTCGGTGCGCCATGTCGATGTGGGCACGGTGCAAAAAGCCCTGCGCGCGCAGGGCGCCGACCCTGGCGACCGCACAGGCCGCAACACAGACATGCCTGAACTGGCCCGCGCCTTGGCCGTGCGCCCTGAAATATTGGAGACCGTATGAGTTCTGACCCACAAGCCACAGATGCATCGGGCAACAGCCTTCCCTTAAGTGGCATCCGCGTGATCGACTTCACGCAGGTGATGATGGGCCCGGTCTGCACCCAGATGCTGGCCGACTACGGTGCCGATGTGGTCAAGATCGAACGTCAAGGTGCAGGTGACCTGAGCCGTTCCACTTTTGCGCCAGTGGCGGGGGCTGACAACCCGATTTTTTGCAGCCTGAACCGCAACAAACGCAGCGTGGCTTTGGACCTGCGCGACGCCGGCCACATGGCCGCTGTCAAGGCCCTGATCGCCAATGCCGACGTGGTGGTCAACAACTTCCGGGCCGGGGTGATGGACCGCATGGGCCTTTCGTTTGAAGACTGCAAGGCGCTAAACCCGCGTGTGATTTACGCTGTGGGCACTGGCTTTGGCGAAGGCGGCCCCTACGCCCACAAGGGCGGGCAAGACGTGCTGGCGCAGGCCATGACGGGCGTGATGGCGCGCCGCGCCGATGACGCGATTCCGGTGTCGATCTACCCGACCGCGCTGGCCGACTATTCGGCCGGCATGCACATGGCGCAAGGCATTCTGCTGGCGCTGCTGCACCGCAGCCGTACGGGCGTGGGGCAAAAAATCAGCGTCTCGCTTTACAACTCCATGCTGGCCATGCAGATGCAGGAAGCCGCCATGATCATGATGAAAGACAGCGAGGTCAACTGGGCCGCCATGCCGCTGTCGGGCACCTTTGAATGCAGCGACGGTGTGTTGGTGCTGGTGGGCGCATTCAAGGCCAACCCGCTGCAAGACATTTGCGCCGCGCTGCAAATCGGCGACCTGTCGCAAGACCCAAAGTTTTGCGACCTGAACCAACAGTTTGCCAACAAGCCCGAATTGCAGGGCATATTTCGCTCCTGTTTCAAGAGCAACACGCGTGACCACTGGCTGGCCCGGCTGGAGGCTCAGGACCTTTTGTGCGCCCCTGTGCGCGACCTGCGCGAGGCCCTGGTGGACCCGCAAACCCTGCACAACCAGATGATCCTCAAGGGGCAGGGAGAAGGCCAGGCCGTCAGCTTCATTGCCAGCCCGATCCAGATGTCTGATGCGCCGGTTGCCCTGCGCCGGCCGCCGCCGCGCCTGGGGCAACACAACGATGAGGTGCTGGCGGAAACCGCAGCCGCCCGCGTAAAACCTCCAGGTTGCGCCCCGGTTGCAACCCCGGAACTGGCGGCCGCCAAGTGAGCATCGAACTGCGCATTGACAGCCACGTCGCGACGGTCACCATCGACCGCCCCGAAGTGCTGAACGCCATTGACTTGGTGGCCGAAGCGCGCTTGCAAGCCATTTGGCGTGAGCTTGAAGCCTCGAAAGAGGTGCGGGTGATCGTGCTCACCGGCGCAGGCGAACGTGCCTTTTGTGCCGGAGCCGACATGAAGACCCCGTCCGCCACCGCGCCATTGACCGGGCTGGACTATTGGGCGGCAGCGCGCCCCGGCGGCTTTGGCGGCATCGCCCTGCGCGAGACGCTCAACCTCCCCGTCATCGCCCGGGTCAACGGCTTTGCTCTGGGCGGCGGCTTTGAGATGGTGCTGGGCTGCGACATTGTGGTGGCCTGTGAGGAGGCCAGCTTTGGCTTGCCCGAGGCCTTGGTGGGACGTTTGCCCCTGGATGGCGGCATGACGCTGTTGCAACGGCAAATCCCCTTTCGAAAAGCCATGGGCATGATGTTGACTGGCAAAAGAATCACCGCTGCCGAAGCCTTGGCGCTGGGTCTTGTCAACGACGTGGTGCCACGCGCCGGGCTGGATGCGGCGGTGCAGAAGTGGGTGGATGACATCCTGGCCTGCGCACCCCTGTCGGTACAGGCCATCAAGCAAGTGGTGCGCAGCACCGCGCAAATGTCCCCGGTGCAGGCCCAGGCCACGCGTTTGCCCGCGCTGGTGGCGGCTTTGAATTCAGCCGACTCGCAAGAGGGCGTGAAGGCCTTCCAGGAGAAACGCAAACCGGTCTGGACGGGGGCTTGAGGCCATCACGATGAACGCCAGGTGCTGCCCGTGACCTACGTCATTGCCGACGCTTGCATCGACTGCAAAGACGCCACCTGCGTCAGCTGCTGTCCGGTGGACTGCATCTACGAAGGCTTGCGCACTTTTTATATCCACCCTGACGAATGCGTCAACTGCGGCATCTGCGTGTCGGTCTGCCCGCCCGAGGCGATCCATGAAGACCTTGACATCCCACACCACCTCAAACACTTCATCAACATTAACCGCGAATTCTTTGAGCCCAGTGTCAGTGGCCTTGGCCGGCCAGGTGGCGCAGACGGTGTGGCGAGCAAGCAGTTTGACCACCCGCAAGTCAGCGCCTGGCAAGCTGAGCCGAAACCCGCTTGAGGGCAGTCCAACACCTTGCCAAACCAGGCATGAGAGACAAATATGCCGTATGTCCTTATGAATAGGGCATTAGTAGCTATTTAAATAATAGTGTATGCACGCTGTCGTTTTAAAATATTTTCTTGAAGTCGCCCGTTGCGGCTCCATCCGCAAGGCCGCGCAAAGCCTGTTTGTGGCCTCCAGCGCCGTCAACCGGCAAATCCTGCGGCTTGAAAGCGAACTGGGCACCGAACTATTTGACCGCGTGCCCACCGGCATCCGCCTGAACGCAGCGGGCGAGCGCCTGCAACAACACATCCGCGGCACCCTGCACGACTTCCACCTGATGCGCACCGAGCTGGACGCCATGAAGGGCGAACGCAAAGGCCATGTCTCGGTGGCGGCCATGGACTCTTTGCTGATCGAGTTTTTGCCGGCCGCCCTGGAGAATTTTGCCGAGAGTTACCCGGCCGTCAGTTACGCCATCACCTCGGCCCTGCCCAGCGACGTGCCCGACAAAGTGAGCCGTGGCGACAGCGACATCGGCATCAGCTACCTGGGCAAACTGCCCGCCGGGCTGGCTGTGGTGGCCAAGGCCGCGTTCCCGCCGGGTGTGGTGATGGCGCCCAGCCACCCGCTGGCCAAACGCGCCGAGCTGAGCTTTGACGACTGCCGCAGCTACGCCTTCATACAGGTCAGCCGCCAATCGCCGATCCACAGCTTGGTCGTGCCCGAGTTCGAAAAATTCTGGGACGAATTGCAACCCGGCATCGCCTGCAATTCCACCCCCATGGTCAAACGCCTGCTGATTGGCGGCAAAGGCATTTCCTTCTTTTCAAAAATTGGTTTCATGAATGAATTGGCTCGCGGCGAAGTCGTCTGGCGCCCGCTGGCCAACGCCAAGATCAACAAGATCGAAGTCGGCATTTTGACCCCCACCCACCGCACTTTGTCCCACGTGAGCTTGCAGTTTGTGGAACGCATTGCACTCAGGCTGAAGCAGATGGCGTTGGCGGCTGCGGGGTGAGGGCCTCGTGTGGGCTGGCCAAGCGTGTCCACCGTCGCTGCGAGGCGGACGCCAAAGCGCGGTGAATTGCCGAATATTTCGGTCAAAAAATCATATTCAGAGTCAAATGCACCGTAAGTCCTTATGAATAGGGCTTATGCAGCTATTTAAATAATAGTACTTTGTTTCCATCGGCGTGGGCCTAAAATGCACACTCGCTCCGGGGTGTGATGCGGCCAGAAGGCTGGCATTGCTGAGATGGCTTGCCAAACCCGTGAACTTGAATCGGATCATGCCGACGTAAGAAGAGCTGTGTGTCGTCCATCAACACACCGACCCGGCTTTGCGTTCTCATGGTCTTGATGCCAATGCCAACGGTATTGCCAACGTTATTGCCAACGCCAAAAGGGTCCAAGTGCCATTGCCAGCCAATTCGTCTGTCGAATCCGAGACTTCGGTCGTGCGGAATGTGCTGGCGTTCATCCAGGGCTCGCAAGCATCAGACGCTCACGGCATCGATGCCGGGTTCAACGCTTTGGCCTTGAAGCTGTTCGCGCACCAGTTCCGCCATAACCTGCCGTTTCAGCGTTTTTGCATTCAGCGCGGCAAAACCATCCGCGTGGTCAAACATTGGCACGATATTCCAGCGGTGCCCATCGACGCGTTCAAAGAACTGACACTCAGTTGTCAATCGCCAGATGTTTGCGAGCGCGTGTTCATGACCAGCGGCACCACCCGCGCCGACGTCAAAGGGCGGCACTACCACCCGGCTTTGGCGGTGTACGACCGGTCGATGTCGGCCAACTTCCGCCAGGGCTTTATGGCTGGGCATGAGCGCCTGCGCATGGGGATTTTGTTCCCCACCGAACCGATGATGCCCAACTCCTCATTGGCTCATTATTTGGCATTGGCGCTGGGCGAATTTGGCGCGCCAGGCAGCCGGTATTTTGTTGGGCCAATGGGGTTGGAGACAGACGCCTTGATCGCCTTTTTGCGCCGGGCGCAGCAGGGTCACGAGCCAGTTGGCCTGTTGGGCGCCAGCTTCAGTTTTGTCCATTTGATGGACGCGTTGGCCCAACGCGGCGAGTCGTTCCAAATGCCGTCAGGCAGCCGCTTGCTGGATACCGGGGGGTTCAAGGGGCAGTCCCGCGAAATGCCGATGGACACCTTCTACCAGCGGCTGTCTGTGGCTTTGGGTATCGGCCGCGGGGACTGCATCAACATGTATGGCATGACGGAGCTCAGCACGCAGTTTTATGACCGTGGCAACGCCAGCGTGCCATCGGTCAAACGGGGGCCGCCCTGGATTCGGTCGCGCGTGCTCGACCCGGTGACGGGTCTTTCAGTGCCCCAAGGCGAGCGTGGCATTCTGGCGCACTGTGACCTTGGCAATTTCAATTCCGTGACCACCGTCTTGACCGAGGATGTCGGTATTGCCGTCGATGACGGATTTTTGCTGCTCGGGCGGGCCGAAGGCGCACAAGCCAAAGGCTGTTCGGTGGCGGTGGACGAATTTTTGCGGGCGGCCACAGCGTGACGGTGCTCGACGCGAAGGCGTGTTACCTGCCCGGCCTGGCGGCCGCAGACACAGCCACCCACACCTTGTCATTTGTCAAAGGCACGACCACCTTGAATGTGCAGGTGCCGGTGCTCAACACCTCGCAGTGGGATGCGCTGGCAGAACGCGTGCGCCAGGGCAGCCGATCGGCCTTGAAAACTTTGCCGTCCTCCCGCATCGTGGACGTTGTGGCCAAGGCCTCCGCCCGCTTGCTCAACCCGCAGGACCCGTGCCGCATCGAGGCAGAAAAGCTGCTGCCCATCGTGAGCGGCTTCCATCCTGAAATGATCCGCCTGGCGCTGACGGATTGCCTGACGCGGTTTCGCCGCCCACAGCTGGAGCGGTTCTTGGCCGAAGACTTTGCCAACCCTAAATTGCTCGACGGTTTTCAGCCCCGTCCCAAAGGCGGTTGGGCGCAAGCCGTGGGTCCCGATTTGCTGGTTCACGTTTGGGCGGGCAACGTGCCGGGGCTGCCGCTGTGGAGTTTGATTTCCGGCTTGCTGGTCAAAGCCGGCAGCATTGGCAAGGTGTCCAGCGCCGAGCCACTCATGGCCACCTGGTTTGCGCGCCTGCTGGTCGAGGTCGAGCCCAAACTTGCCGACAGCCTGGCCGTAGTTTGGTGGCCCGGCAGTGATGCGGATACGGCGCGCCAGGTGTTTCAACAGGCCGATGTGGTTATGGCCTACGGCGGCGACGCGGCGTTGGCGGGCGTGCGCCAGCAAGTACCGGCCGCCACCCGGTTTTTGCCACATGGGCACAAGATCAGTTTTGGCATGGTGTCTGCCTCTGCGCTGGACGCCCGCCAGGGTGTGCACACAGCCCGCCTGGCGGCCTGGGACCTTGTCAGCTACGAGCAGCAGGGCTGTTATTCGCCCCATGTTTTTTACGTGGAACAAGGCGGCAAAGTCACGCCCCAAGAGTTTGCCAACTACCTGGCCAGCGAGTTGGCTGCCTTGCACAACACCGTCCCACGCCACGATTTGTCGCTGGAGGAGGGCGTGAGTGTGGCGCGTTGGCGCCAGGCCCGTGAATTTGCGACGCAGGGCGGCGGCGAATCAGCCGTGTTGAGCGATGTGGCGTCGCCGTGGTGTGTGTACTTCTCGGGCGTGCCGCTGGTGCTGGTGCCCAGCGCCTTGAATCGCACCGTCAGTGTGGTGGCCGTGCCCGCACTGGATGACGTGGTTGCTTTGGTGGAACCCCAGCGCCGCTGGCTGCAAACGGCGGGTTTGGCCGCATCGCCTGAAGAATTGTTCCGCCTGTCCACGTTGCTGGGCCGGGCGGGCGTGACGCGCATTTGCGCCATCGGCGCGATGGCATCGCCCGAGGCGGGTTGGCACCACGATGGGCGCTTCAGCCTGTTGGATTTGGTTCAAATGGTTGAAATTGAACAATCAGCCGAACTGGCCGCCGAGACCTTCAGCGCCTACCGGAACTGAACCATGCCCATGCTGGAGATGTCCCAGGTCAGCTACCGCTACCCCGGCGCTGGCGCAAACGCCGTGGTGCGGCAAGTGGACTGGGTCTTGCCCAAGGCCGAGTTCCATTGCCTGCTGGGGCGCAGTGGCTGCGGCAAGACCAGTTTGCTCAAGCTGGCGGCGGGTTTGTTGCAGGCCCAGCATGGCCATGTCACCGTACACGGCCATGCTGCGCCGAAACCGGGTGCCAGGCTTGGGGTCGATGTGGGGTTTGTGTTCCAGTCCCCCAACCTGCTCGAATGGCTCAGCGTGCTGGACAATGTCTTGCTGCCGGTCAGTTTGCATCGCGCCCCGTCTGCCCAAGACCAGGCGCTTGCCCATGAGTTGCTGGCGCAAATGGGCATGGGCCGTCAAGTGCAACACCCTCCCCGCCAGTTGTCCGGCGGGCAACAAAGTCGCGTGGCCATTGCGCGGGCTTTGGTGACGCGGCCATCGTTGTTGTTGATGGACGAGCCCTTTGCCGCGCTGGATGCCATCACCCGCGAGGACCTGCAAGACTTGTTGCAGACCCTGTGCTGCGCACAAGGCAGTTCGGTGCTGTTTGTCACCCATGACATTTCCGAAGCGGTTTACCTGGCCGACCGCGTGGCCGTGATGCAGGCCGGGCAGATCATCTGCAACCAGCCGGTGCCCCTGCCCAGGCCGCGCCGACAGGCCATGCGTTATGGCGGTGATTTCAACGCGATTTGCGCCTCACTTCGCGCTGCCATGGACGGGGTGCCGGCATGAGGTCTGCGCGCATCGGAACCTGGCTGCTTTTGCTGGCCTTGATCGGCGCTTGGGAGCTTGCCGCCCAGGCTTTGGGCTGGTCCAAATTGATCCTGCCCGCGCCGTCGCTGGTGGCCATGGCCTTGTGGCGCGGCTTGTCCACCAACTACCTTTGGCCGCACCTGTTGCAAACTTGGCTGGAGGTGGCCTTGGGCCTGTTGTTGGGCGGCGCCATCGGTTTTTTGGGCGGGGTATTGCTGGGTGAGTCGACGCGTTTGCGCCGTCTGCTGATGCCCTACGTGGTCACCACGCAGGTGGTGCCCAAGCTGGCACTGGGGCCGCTGTTCATTGTGTGGTTTGGCTTTGGCACTTTGCCCATTGTGGTGATGACCGCCTTGATTTGTTTCTTTCCCCTGCTCGAAAACACCCTGACCAGTTTGCAGGCGGTAGACCCGCAACGTCTAGAGTTGTTTCGCATGTTGGGGGCCAGCCGCTGGCAAATTCTTCGCCGCTTGAAGATTCCGGCTGGTTTACCCGGCATCCTTGCGGGCTTGCGGGTGGCGGTGGTGCTGGCCTTGGTGGGGGCGGTGGTGGGTGAATTCCTCAGCGCCAGCAAAGGTTTGGGTGCGCTGATCATCGTGTCGCAAAGCGCCATGGACACGCCACTGATGTTTGCCGTATTGAGCTTGATTTCCATCTTGGGGCTGGCCTTGTACCAGGCGACCTTGCTGCTGGAGCGGTACTTGCTCAAACCGTATGTGTAGTTGTTTTTATTTTTTTGGAGGATTCCCTTGAACCGAATTTCTTTTTTTCGCACCCTCGCCGCCACTGCGCTGCTCGGCTGGTTTGGCTCTGCATTGAGCCCGGCCATGGCCCAGACGTCGACCGGCTTGACCAAAGTGACCGTGGCGGGTTGGAGCAAACCCATCACCGAAATCACCAACCTGTTGGTCGAAGAAGACAAGGGCTTCTTTCGCGCCAATGGCATTGAGCTGGCCTACATCCCCGGCGCCGGCGGTGGGGATGCCATTCGCAACTTGCTGAGCGGTCAGGCGGACGTGGCCTTCACCGACCCTGGCGCATTTTTTTCCGCCTTGGACAAGGGCGAAAAGCTGCGCGCCATCTACGACATCTACCCACAAAATGTTTTCAATGTGGTGTCGCTCAAATCTCAAAACATCAGCAAGCCGATTGACCTCAAGGGCAAACGCATTGGCGTTTACAGCCTGGCCAGTGGCACCCGTCAAAACCTGCTGGTGCTGCTGCACCAGGCGGGACTGAATGAGTCTGACGTCACCATTGTGGTGACAGGTTTGCTTAATTTCTTGCCGCTGATGCAGGGCCAGGTGGACGCTACAGCCGCCACCGACACCGGCTTGCTGGTGGCGCGGCAAAATGGCTTGAATGACTTCAATGTGCTGGAGGTCAAAAACTTCTTGAACATTTCCAGCGATATTTTTGTGGTTAAAGAAGACGCCTTCCAGCAAAAGAAACCCTTGTTCAAGCGCTTTTTGGCCAGCTACCGAGACAGCGCCAACTGGATGATCAAGTCGCCGCAAGAGGCGGCAACCCTGGCCGTCAAACGGGCTATTGACGGGCAGAACCCCGCCACCAACCTGGAGATCATCAAGCTGCGCAACCTCGCTAGCGTGTCCGCCGCCACGCAAAAGCAGGGGCTGGGCGTGCTGGATGCCGACGCCTTTCAAAAAGCGGCCCACGCCTACAAGTCGCTGGGCATGGTGCAGCGTGACATCAGCGTCGTTGACGTGCTGGACAAAGATGCAGCGTTGTTGAAGTAAATGAATGCGAATTCAGCCATGGGGTTTTCAGCATGAACTTTGAAGGCAAGGTTGTCTTGATCACCGGCGCGGGGCGCGGCATTGGCGCTGCCGTGGCCGTCGCCTTTGCGGCCGAGGGTGCCTCCATGGTGGTGAACTACCTGCGCGACGCGCAGTCCGCCAATGCCACGGCAGACGCCTGCAAAGCCGCTGGTGGCGACGCCATCTCGGTGCAGGCCGACGTGACCCGACCCGACCAGGCCGGGGCCTTGGTGGCGGCTGCCTTGCTGGAGCTTGGCCAGATCGACGTGCTGGTGAACAACGCTTTCAGCCCCTACCAGTTTGACCCCGAGAACCGCAAACGTTTTTGGGAGCTCGACTGGCCGGCCTACCAGCGGCAGGTGGATGGCGCGGTGATGTCCACCTACAACGTCTGCCAAGCCGTGTTGCCGCACTTGCGGGCCCGCGCTTGCGGCAGCATCATCAACATGGTCAGCAATTTGGTGGCCCGGCCTGTCGTGCCCTACCACGACTACGCCACCGCCAAGTCGGCCCTGGTGGGTTTTAGCCGAACACTGGCCGCCGAGCTGGGGCCGCTGGGCGTGCGCGTCAATTGCGTGGCCCCCGGTCTGGTCTATCCCACCGACGCCAGCCGCAGCACCCGCGAAGACGTGAAGGCGCAGATCGCCGCGCAAACACCCTTGCGCCGCATTGCCACGCCGCATGACGTGGCCGGGCCGGTGCTGTTCTTGGCGTCGGACTGGAGCCGCTTCATGACGGGCCAGGTGCTCTATGTGGATGGCGGGTTTGTGATGGCGTGAGTATGAGTTTGACCCCAATTCACCCTGTGCACCCGCGCCAGTTGAGAGCCAGCAGCGTTGCGGCGGCTCGGGCGGCGAAAAAAAGCCGATCTGACCAGCACTTAGCAGTCAAATCGGCTTCAAGTTCTTATGGGATATACGTAGTTAGCTATTATTTATAGAGCAATTCAAGCTGCGAACTCAACATCAATCACAATTTGAATGGCACCACCAGCTGCCGCTGCTCGCCCAGGCCTTCGATGCCCAGGGTCATCACGTCGCCCTTTTTCAGGAACTGGGGCGTGGGCTTCATGCCCAGACCGACGCCGGGCGGTGTGCCAGTGCAGATCACGTCGCCGGGCATCAGGGTCATGAACTGGCTGACGTAGCTGACGATCTTGGCGCAACTGAAGATCATGGTCTTGGTGTTGCCGGTTTGTTTGCGCACGCCGTTCACGTCCAGCCACATCGCCAGCTTCTGCGGGTTGGTGATCTCGTCGGTGGTCACCAGCCAGGGGCCGATGGGGCCGAAGGTGTCGCAACCTTTGCCCTTGTCCCACTGCGGGCCGCGCTCGATCTGAAACTCGCGCTCGCTCACGTCATTGCACAGGGTGTAGCCGGCCACGAATTTCAGCGCGTCTTTTTGCGACACGTAACGGGCACGGGTGCCGATGACGATGCCGATCTCGATCTCCCAGTCGCCCTTGACCGAACCTTTGGGCAACATCACGTCGTCATTGGGGCCCTGGATGCAGTTGATGGCCTTCATGAAGATGATAGGCTCTTTGGGGATGGGCATGCCGGATTCGGCGGCGTGGTCGCGGTAGTTCAAACCGATGGCGACGTATTTGCCGACATTGGCCACCGGGCAACCCATGCGGGGTGAACCTTTGACCAGGGGCAGTTTGTCGGTTTTGAGCTTGCGCAGTTTGGCCAGCGTGGCCTCGCCGAGCTGGTCGCCATTGAAGTCTTTGACGACGGCGCTCAGGTCGCGCAGTTTGCCGTCGGCATCAATCAGGCCGGGTTTTTCTTTGCCGGGGTTGCCGTAACGAACGAGTTTCATGCTTGCCTTTCTGTCTGCTTTGTTGAGGTTGGAACAGGGAGAGTTTAGTAGGTGTTCAGTAAGTAGACCGTCCACCGGAAAGATCGAACACGGCGCCGGTCGAAAACGAGCAGTCTTCCGTACACAGCCAGGCCACCATGGATGCAATTTCTTCAACCGTGCCAAAACGCGCCATGGGAATTTTGCTGAGCATGAAATCAATATGCTGCTGCGACATCTGGTCAAACATCGCCGTTTTGACGGCGGCGGGGGTGACGCAGTTGACGCGCACGCCGGTGTCGGCCAGCTCCTTGCCGAGCGATTTGGTCAGTGCAATCACCGCCGCCTTGCTGGCGCTGTAGGCACTGGCGTTGGGGTTGCCCTCTTTGCCGGCCACCGACGCAATGTTGACAATGCGGCCGTAGTTGTTGTCACGCATGTGCGGCACCACTTCGCGGCAGCACAGGAACAGGCCGTTGACATTGATGGCCATCACCTGCTCCCAGTCGGCCAGCGGGTAGTCCCACACCTTCATATTGGGGCCGGTGATGCCGGCGCTGTTGACCAGGATGTCGATGTTGCCGTGTTTCAAGGTCTGCTGGACGGCCGACTGCACGCTGGCCTGGGCGGTGACATCAACCACCACGCCTTTCGCAGCGGCGCCCAAGGCCGCAGTGGCGGTTTGCAGCGCCGCCTCATTGCGGTCCCACAGGGTCACGCTGCCGCTGGAGCTGATGATGCGCTGGGCAATGGCAAAACCAATGCCAGAGGCGCCCCCGGTGATGACGGCATGGCGGCCTTTGAGGTCCAGCTGGTTCATAGGGTCATGCCTCCGTCAATGGCAAAAATCTGGCCGGTGGCAAATTTGGATTCTTCACTGGCCAGGTAGACCACGATGGGCGCGATTTCTTCAGCCTGCGCCAAGCGGCCCATGGGCTGGCGGGCGACGAAGGCCTTGCGCGCTTCAGCCGGGTCGTCGAAGGCATTGATACGGTCACCCAGCGAAGGTGTGTCCACCGTGCCGGGCGCAATGCAATTGCAGCGAATGCCCTGCCCGACAAAATCTGCCGCGACGGATTTGGTCAGCCCCACCACAGCGGCCTTGCTGGCACCATAGGCGAAACGGTTGGGTAAGCCTTTGAGGCTGCCGCACACGCTGGCCATGTTGATGATGCTGCCGCCGCCGTTCACCAGCATCTTGGGCAACGCCGCCTGGATCATCCAGAACTGTGCGCGCACATTGAGGTTGAAGGCGAAGTTCCAGTCGTCATCGCTGGCCTGCAAAATCGAACCGGCGTGCACAAAACCGGCGCAGTTGAACACCACGTCAAACGCGGCGTGGCTGTCGACGAGCGCCTTGATGGCGGCCTTGTCCATCACATCCAGTTTTTGCGTTGTGACATTGGCGACGCCTGCATAACTCTCAAGCAGCTTGCCATTGACGTCGGTGGCCAGCACCTCGGCGCCCTCGGCGGCCATGGCCAGCACGCAGGCGCGGCCAATGCCCTGGCCGGCGGCGGTGACCAGCACTTTTTTTCCTTGAAGTCTCATGGTGTTCCTTGTTTCATTTGAGAACCGGCCCCGCTCGTCCTGAGCTTGTCGAAGAGTCTTTCGAAGGGCTCAGGGTGAACGGTCTATCAACGGCCTGTTAATGGTCTATTTTCACATCTGCGATTTGGCGTTTTCCAATCACCGGCCAATCCCATTCAAGCCCCAAGCCCGGCGTGTCTGGCGGGTAGGCGTAACCGCCCTCAACGCGGATGCGGCTGGTGGTGATGTCGTCGAGTTGGGGAATGTATTCGACCCAGGCGGCGTTGGGCACACCGGCGCACAGGCTCACATGCAACTCCATCAAAAAATGCGGGCAGACCGGAACATTGAAGCCCTCAGCCAGATGCGCCACCTTGACCCAGGGCGTGATACCGCCGATGCGTGCAACATCCGGTTGAACAATGCTGCACGCGCCCTGCTCCAGGTATTCGCGGAACTGGCTCAGGTGGTACATCGACTCGCCCACGGCGATGGGGATGGGCGTGTGTTCGCGCAATTGCCGGTGGCCCGCCACGTCTTCGGCGGGCAAGGGTTCTTCGAGCCAGGCCAGGTCCAGGCCTTCAAATGCGGCGGCGCGGCGCACCACTTCGGGCCGGTTGAAGCCCTGGTTTGCGTCGGTCATGATTTCAAAGCCTGAGCCTACCGCTGCGCGAACCGCCGAAAGCCGCGCCACGTCTTCACTCACATGGGGTCGTCCGACCTTGATCTTTGCGCCCCTGAAGCCTTCGGCCTTGGCGGCCAGGGTTTGATCGACCAGTTCATCAGCGCTCAAATGCAGCCAGCCGCCTTCGGTGGTGTAGACCGGCACTCGTGCTTGTGCGCCCCCCAGCAATTGCCACAGGGGCAGGTTCAGCTTGCGCGCGCGCCAGTCCCACAAGGCCGTGTCCACGCAGGCCAAAGCCAGGCTGGTGATGGCACCCACAGCGGTGGCGTGGGTGCTGTAAAACAGGTCTTTCCAGATGGCCTCAAGGTGCAGCGGATTGCGCCCGAGCAGACGCGGCGCGAGGTGGTCTTTCAGCAGGGCCAGCACCGACGAGCCACCGGTGCCAATGGTGTAGGCGTATCCGGTGCCCTCGATGCCGTCGCTGCAGCGCAGGGTCAGCAGCAAGGTCTCCTGCGTCACAAAGGACTGGATGGCGTCGGTTCGCACCACCTTGGGCGGCAGATTCACCTGGCGCAGGCGGATCGACTCAATGTGGGGTGGCGTTGACATAGGCAGACCGGATGGGCGAACAAGGGAAAGGTGAGGGTACAGGGTTTTGCCGGATGTCGCGGCGATGATTTCATGGGATCATAAATTGGCCTTACCACTTGTCCAATTGTGGCATACCCTAATTGCCGCCCCCAGCCAGAATTCCATGCCCCTGCAAGCCGTCGAACCCCAACGCCTGTACCGTCAGATCGCCGAGCAATTGCGCTCCTTGCTGGTCAAGGGCGAATACGCGGTGGGTGCACGGTTGCCGGCCGAGCGCGACCTGGCGCGGCAGTTCGGGGTCAGCCGCCCCTCGGTGCGTGAAGCCCTGATCGCTTTGGAGGTAGAGGCCTGGGTCGAGGTGCGTACAGGCTCCGGCGTTTATGTTCTCGACCGCAGCAGCCGGCAGGCAGCGAATGAGCCACTGGGCGGCGCCGAATGGGGCCCGCTGGAGTTGATCCGCGCACGCCGCCTGCTTGAAGGCGAGACCGCCGCCATCGCCGCCCAACAGGCCAAACGCAAAGACGTGCAGGCCATGCAGCAGGCGATTGACACCATGGCCGAAGAAGCCGCTTCTGGCGAAATCCCCCAGGGGGGCGACCGGGCTTTCCACTCGGCCATCGTCCAGGCCGGCGGCAACGGCGTCTTGATTGAAACGGTGCAGAATTTCTACGACGCACGGCGCGGCCCGATCTTCACCCGCCTGGGCGGCCATTTTGAAAATGCCAAATCATGGCAAGCCGCCATTGACGAACACCAGGCGATCCTGACGGCCATCCGCGACCACGACGCCCCGGCGGCACGGGCCGCCATGCATGCCCACCTGGACAACTCACACGCCCGATTCAGTGCGAGCTGGTGCCGCACGAAGCGCACCTGAAACCCGCGCCAGACCCATCCCCCATTTCATTTCAACCCGAGGACACTCCCATGAAGCCATCCATCCAAAAACGATTTGCTATTAAAGTGGTAGCTATATGTGCACTGATTGCGGGGACTACAGCCCTGATTGGCACAGCTAACGCCCAAACCAAGCTGAAATGGGCACACGTCTACGAAACCTCGGAGCCCTACCACACGCAATCGGTCTGGGCGGCTGAAGAAATCAAGAAACGCAGCAACGGCAAGTTTGACATCCAGGTCTTCCCGGCGTCCACCCTGGGCAAAGAAACCGACATCAACCAGGGTTTGCAACTGGGCACGGTGGACATGATCATCAGCGGCCCCTCGTTTGCAGCACGCAGCTATCCGCGCTTTGGCATAGCCTACTACCCATTCATCTTCCGCGATGGCGAGCATCTGCTGGCTTATAGCAAGAGCGCCGTCTTCAAGGAGATGGTGGATGAGTTTCGTGCCAAGACCGGCATTCAGGTCACCGCCTACACCTACTATGGCGCGCGCCACACCACGGCGCAAAAAGCCTTCACCACCTGCGAGGGCATGAAAGGCCTGAAGATCCGCGTGCCCGACGTGCCGGCCTACACCGCCACCCCCAAGGCCTGCGGTGCCAACCCGACGCCCATCGCTTTCGCCGAGGTCTACCTGGCCTTGCAAAACGGCACGGTGGACGCGCAGGAAAACCCGCTGACCACAATCGAAGCCAAGAAGTTTTACGAAGTGCAAAAAGCCATCATGCTGACCGGGCACATCGTCGATGGCCTGACGACCCAGGTGGCGCCCCACTTGTGGAACAAGCTGAGTGACGCCGAGAAGGCCCTGTTCACCGAAGTCACGCGTGAGGCCGCTGCCAGAGCGTCTGCCGACATCAAGAAGCGCGAGGCCGAGCTGGTCGACGAGTTCAAGAAAAAGGGCCTGCAGATCGTCACCGTGGACCGCAAGAGCTTCCAGGACGCAGTGCTGAAAACCTCGCCGCTGGAGTCCATGGGGTTCACCCGTGCCGACTACGACAAGATCCAGGCTGTCAAATAAATGAGCGCGGCTGTAGATCTTGACGCCCTGCCCAAGGTGATGGGCGACGACGGAGAATTCCATGTCACCGACGACGCCGTCGACCTGTCGGGAACACCCGCCGAAGCCTGGGCGGCGCTGGGCTTCTTCTGGCTGCTGGGCTTGACTGTTTTCTACCAGTTCTTCACGCGGTATGTGCTGAACGACTCCGCTGCCTGGACTGAAGAGATCGCGCGATACCTGTTGATCGGCACGGTGTTTGTCGGCGCTGCGATTGGCGTGGCCAAGAACAACCACATTCAGGTTGATTTTTTCTACCGCTATATGCCGGCAGGGATGTGCCGGGTGATGGCCGTGCTGGTGGATCTGTTGCGCATTGGTTTCTTCGGCATGGCCGTGGTGATGACCTGGCAGATGATGCAGAAACTCGGCAACTACAAGATGACCATCATCGACCTGCCCATGAACATCGTCTACACCGTGTGCATGCTGGGTTTTGCGGCGATGTTTGTGCGCTCATTCTGGGTGTTGCGCGTCCACTGGAAGCGCGGCTACAGCGTGCTGGAGCGGCCTGAGTCCACGATGGAAGACCGCTGAGTTTTTAAATTAAAGTCATGCTAAAAATCATCTTCCTCATCCTCATGTCGGGCGGCATCCCCGTGGCCATCGCCATGGCCGGCTCGTCTCTGTTGTACATCCTGTGGACAGGCGACAACCCGCCCTTTGTCGTCATCCACCGCATGGTCAGCGGCATTGACAGCTTTCCGCTGCTGGCGGTGCCGTTTTTCATCCTGGCCGGCAACCTGATGAACAACGCCGGCATCACCAACCGCATCTACAACTACGCGCTGGCGCTGGTGGGCTGGCTCAAGGGCGGGCTGGGCCACGTCAACGTGATTGGCTCGGTTATTTTTGCCGGCATGAGCGGCACGGCGATTGCCGACGCGGCCGGGCTGGGCACGATCGAGATCAAGGCCATGAAAGACCATGGCTACGACACCGAGTTTGCGGTGGGTGTGACGGCGGCGTCGGCTACGCTGGGCCCCATCATCCCGCCGAGTTTGCCCTTTGTGATCTACGGCATGATGGCCAACACCAGCGTCGGTGCCCTGTTTCTGGCGGGCATTCTGCCGGGGCTGTTGATGGCCGGATTGATGATGCTGACCGTGGCCTATTTCGCGCACAAAAACGGCTGGGGCGCCGACGTTAAATTTGAATGGCCGCGGGTGCTCAAGGCCCTGGCCGAAACCGCTGTGGTGATTGCCTGGCCCGTGATCCTCTGGGTGCTGATTGTCAAACTGGGCACACAGCCGCAGGTCACCGTTTTTATCGGCCTGATCGCCCTGTTCGCAGCCGACAAATATTTCAACTTTCAGGCGGTCTTGCCCATCATGACGCCGGTGCTGTTGATCGGCGGCATGACCACCGGCATCTTCACACCGACTGAAGGCGCGATTGCTGCCTGCGTCTGGGCCATGGTGCTGGGCCTGGCCTGGTACAAGACGCTGTCGTGGAAGATGTTTGTCAAAGTCTGCCTGGACACCGTCGAGACCACCAGCACGGTGCTGTTCATTGTGGCGGCCGCCAGCATTTTTGGCTGGATGCTGACCGCCACGGGCGTGACCACCGCCATTGCGGCCTGGGTGCTGGCCTTCACCAATTCGCCCTGGGTGTTTTTGCTGATCGCCAATTTACTGATGCTGTTTGTGGGCTGCTTTCTGGAGCCGACTGCCGCCATCACCATCCTCGTGCCATCCTGGTGCCGATCTGCCAGAAGCTGGGCATCGACCTGGTCCACTTCGGCCTGGTGATGGTGCTGAACCTGATGATTGGCCTGCTGCACCCGCCCATGGGCATGGTGCTGTTTGTGCTGGCGCGTGTGGCCAAACTGTCGGTAGAGCGCACCACCATGGCGATATTGCCGTGGCTGATTCCGCTGCTGGGCAGCCTGGTGATCATTACCTACTTTCCCAAGCTCGTGCTGTGGTTGCCCCGCCTCGTGTACCAATAACGAAATGAATTAATTGGGGTCAGATTCCAATTATCACGACACGAAATTTGAGGCCATGCCGACAACCCCTGAGAAAAAACCATGAACCCCTTCATCCGACTCCATCCTGCTGACGATGTGCTTATCGCCCGGTCCCAGCTGGTGGGCGGCACCACGGTTGAAGGCATTGCCGTCAAAGGCCTGATTCCGGCCGGCCACAAAGTAGCTACCCATGCGATTGCGGTTGGCGAAGCGGTGCGCCGCTATAACCAGATCATCGGCTTTGCCAGCAAGCCCATCGCCCCCGGCGAGCATGTGCACACCCACAACCTGTGGATGGGCGAGGCCAAGGGCGACTTTGCGCGCGACTATGCCATTGGCGTGGACGTCAAACCACCAGAACCGCGCCGAGAAGCGACTTTCATGGGTTACAAACGCGCCGACGGCCGGGTGGCGACGCGCAACTACATCGGCGTGTTGTCGTCGGTCAATTGCTCAGCCACGGCGGCGCGTGCCATTGCAGACCACTTCTCGAAACAGAACCGCCCCGAGGCGTTGGCCAACTTCCCCAACGTCGATGGTGTGGTGGCCCTCACCCACGGCAGCGGCTGCGGCATGGACAGTGAAGGCTTGGGCCTGCAGGTCTTGCAGCGCACCCTGGCGGGTTACGCCACCCATGCCAATTTTTGCGCCGTGCTGGTGGTGGGCCTGGGCTGTGAGAGCAACCAGATCAATGCCTGGCTTTCCAAGAGCAGCCTGCGTGAGGGCGAAACCCTCAAGGTGTTCAACATCCAGGACAGCGGCGGCACGCGCAAGACGGTCGAAAAAGGCATTGCGCTGATCCACGGTTTTCTGCCCACGGCCAACCTGTCACAACGCGAACCTTGCAGCGCATCCCACATCACCATCGGTCTGCAGTGTGGCGGCTCGGACGGCTACAGCGGCATCAGCGCCAACCCGGCACTGGGTGCGGCAGTTGACCTGCTGGTGGCGCATGGCGGCACGGCGATTTTGTCGGAAACGCCAGAAATATATGGTGCTGAACACTTGCTGACGCGCCGCGCCGTGCGGCCTGATATCGCTGAAAAACTTATTTCGCGCATCAAATGGTGGGAGCACTACACCGAGGTCAATGAAGGCGAGATGAACAACAACCCCTCGCCGGGCAACAAGGCGGGAGGCCTGACGACGATTCTTGAAAAATCATTGGGTGCCGTCGCCAAGGGTGGCACCAGTAACCTCGAAGCGGTATATGAATACGCCGAACACGTGGCGGCCAAAGGCTTCGTTTACATGGACACGCCGGGTTACGACCCGGTCAGCGCTACCGGCCAGGTGGCGGGCGGTGCCAACATGATCTGCTTCACGACCGGGCGTGGCTCGGCGTATGGCTGCGCACCCTCGCCCTCGCTCAAGCTGGCAACCAACAGCAACCTGTGGCGCAAGCAGGAGGAAGACATGGACATCAACTGTGGCGAGATCGTCGACGGCACGGCGTCGGTGGCCGACATGGGCCAGCGCATTTTTGAGCTGGTGCTGGCAACCGCTTCGGGCAGCTTGAGCAAAAGCGAGAAACACGGCTACGGCCAGAATGAATTTGTACCGTGGCAGCTTGGCGCAGTGATGTAAAAGTGAGGTAAAAAGATGGATAAAACGATTGAAGCCCTTGTCCTTAAAGCTCAGGCAGCTCGTATTTTTGTAGCAGCTGGCAGCTCGAAGACAGAAGCCGACGCCGTCGCCGCCAACCTGGTGATGGCTAATTTGAGCGGCCATGACTCCCACGGTGTGGGCATGTTGCCACGCTACATTGATGCTGTGCTCGAAGGTGGCCTCAAACCCAACACAGGCGTCAAAGTCAGCCTCGACATCGGCAGCATGTTGACCCTGGACGGCCAGCGCGGTTATGGCCAGGTGGTCGGTGAGCAGGCCATGCAGATGGGCATTGAACGCGCGAAGCAGCACGGCAGCTGCATCATGACCTTAAGCCATGCGCACCACCTGGGTCGCATTGGCCACTTCGCCGAGATGGCGGTGGCCCAGGGGCTGGTGTCCCTGCATTTTGTCAATGTG
>JANYCG010000271.1 GCA_025360385.1 Burkholderiales bacterium
CGCACACATCGGCGTTGATGTCGACAAAGCTCTTCTCATCGAAGTTCTTTGGGTCGACCACCGTGCTGTAGATGTTGGTGAACACCTTGAATTCAGGCGCGCAGCGGATGTCGTAGCCGTAGCTGCTGGTGCCGTAGCTGACGATCTTGTGCCCGTCGGCGGAATGTCGCACCTGGCCGGGCTCGAAGGGCTCGATCATCCCGGTGGTTTCTGCCATGCGGCGTATCCATTTGTCGCTCTTGATGCTCATAGGGCCTGCGCTTGTGAAGTGATGTTCGTGGCGAAAGCCCGATTGTAGGCAGGCCCTGTGCAATGTCCGCCACATGCAATCTCCACCACAATGTACCCCCCACCCTTCGCTTGCCTGCCACCATGCCACACACCGCGGGCGCCAACAGCCCCGCCACCTCCACCTTCGAGTGGTTTCCGGGCGTGCAGATCCACCACTCGCGCGACCTGGTGAACTGGGCCTGCTAACCCGGCCCCTGCGGCGCGCCAGCCAGCTCAATCTGTTGGGCGACCCCGATTCCTGCGGCGTGTGGGTGCCTTGCCTCTCTCATGCAGACGTCCAGTTCTGGCGCTGGTACGACCTGATCACGGCCGAGGGTGGCACCGGATGGGGCCATGCGGTGACCATGGACCGAGGAGTTGTTCACGTTGAGCGCACGCCCCGGCAATTTGCGCCTGTTCGGGCGCGAGTCCCTGGGCAGCGTGTTCAAACAAAGCCTGGTGGCCAGGCGGCTGCGCCATCGAGTTGCGGGTGGACGTGGACCAGGAGCGCCTGCTGTTGGCGTATCGGCTTGCGAGCGACAGTTTGGCTGGCAGCGTCGGCGCAGACTGGGTCTGGTTGGCGCAAACCTTCGATGCCAGCATTCTCTCGAACGAAGCCAGCCTGCCGGGCAACGCCAAGTTCACCGGAGCCTTTGTCGGCATGACCTGCCAGGACATGTCAGGCATGGCCTTGCACGCCGACTTTGACTTTTTTGAGTACGTGGAGCGCCCGTATTGCATTGACCCGGCAAGCCGGCCCGCACGAAAACTACTACTTTTTAAATAGCAAACTATTAAGCACTGACGGGAACATACGGCCTATTTTTCTCTGAGACATGGGTTTTGACGATCAAACGGTCATCCCCCAGCACAATCAGTGCAAACAGCAGTTCGTCCAGGCTGTTGGCCCGCGCGGTGCGCCGCGCCAGCAGCGGCGTGGCCTTTGGGTCAATGACGACAAAGTCCGCCTCGCAACCGACCTGCAAATTGCCAACCACGCCCTCCAGGCCCAGAGCCCTGGCCGCGCCCGCCGTGTGTTGCCACCACAGGTGCTGGGGGCTCAAGGACAGGCCTTGCGTCGCAGCACCCTCGCGCCCTACGTAATAGGCCGCCAGCATGGTGTGAAAGGGGCTGAAACTGGTGCCGCCACCGACGTCGCTGCCCAGGCCGTAGCCAAAACCAGCCCCATCGGCACGGGCGTAGTCAAAGAAGCCGCTGCCCAGAAACAGGTTGCTGGTGGGACAGACGGCCGCCACCGCGCCGGTGCTGTGCATCAAGGCGCGGTCAGCCTCGTCCAGGTGGATGCAATGGGCATAGACGGCGCGCTGGCGCATCAGGCCGTGGTCGTCATAGGTGGCCAGGTAACTGCGGGAATCAGGGAACAGCTCGCGCGCCCACTTGATCTCATCCGCGTTTTCAGCCACGTGCGACTGCACCCAGACGTCACCATATTTGCTCGCCAGTTCGCCCGCGCCTTTGAGCTGCGCCGACGAGCAGGTCGGCGCAAAACGCGGCGTGATGGCGTAGCCCAGCCTGGCCTGGCCGTGCCACTGCTGAATCAGCGCCTCGGTGTCGATCAGGCTCTGTTCGGTGTCATCGCGCAGGCCGTCAGGCGAATGGCGGTCTTGCAGGCACTTGCCGGTGATGATGCGCATGCCTTTTTCCTGGGCCGCGCTGAACAGGGCCTTGACCGACTCCGGGTGCGAGGTGGCAAACGTGAGCGCCGTCGAGACCCCGTTGCGTAGCAACTCCGCTATAAAAAACGAAGCTGTCTGCGCACTGTATTCAGGGATATTGAAGCGTTTTTCTTCGGGGAAGGTGTAATTTTCAAGCCACGGCAGCAAACCCGGCGCGGGTGAGCCGATCACGTCAATCTGCGGGTAATGCACATGCATATCGACAAAGCCGGGCGCGATAAGTTGGCCGGGCAAAGGTTGCACGGCGACCTGGGCAAACTGCAAAGCCAGCGCCTGGTACGGCCCGACGGCATGCACCGTGTCGCAGGGGCCACCCTGCGGGTCTGGCCCCACCACCAGCAGTCCGTCCGGCTCGTACTGGGCGGCCTCGTGCGGGGGCTGGTCGGGGTCAAAACGCAGGATGGCGGCGCGGTAGGCTTTCATGACGAAAAGCTTACCTCATTCCAGCCCCCGCTCAGACGCCATTCGGCGCAAGGAGGCCTATTTCGGGATCTTGCCCTGCACCCCGTCCACCAGCCAGTTCATGCCCAGAATCTGCGCGTCCGATAACGACTGTCCCCGGCCGATCACGGTGTTGCCTTCGTTGTCCTTGACGGCCGCGTTCAGCGCTGCAAAGGGTTTAAGTTTGCCCGCACCCATGTCCTTTTGCCGCGCCAGCACTTCGGCTTGCACCGCCTTAGGCACCTTGGGGCCAAAAGCATCGACCTTGACCATGCCCTCTTTCACACCGCCCCAGACGTCACCGCTTTGCCAGTGACCAGCCAGCACCGCGCGGGCCTGCTGCGTGTAGTACGCGCCCCATTCGTGCGTGACGGCGACGATCTGCGCGTCGGGCGCCACCTTGCGCATGTCCGAGTGGTAGGCCACTGCCATCTTGCCGCGCTCCTGCGCCGCCACCATCACCGCGTTGGAGCCGGTGTGGAAGGCGATCACGTCCACGTTCTGGTTGAACAAGGCCATGGCCGCGTCACGCTCACGCGGCGGGTCAAACCAGGCGTTGAGCCAGACCACTTTGACTTCGGCCTTCGGATTGACCGAGCGCATGCCCAGCGTGAAGGCGTTGATGCCCTGCAGCACTTCAGGGATAGGAAAGCCCGCCACATACCCTGCCAACTTGCTCTGCGTCATGCGGCCCGCCACAATGCCAGCCAAATAGCGCCCCTCGTAGTAACGCGCATTGGCCGTGCTGACGTTGCTGCTTTTTTTGTAGCCTGTGATGGATTCAAACTTGACACCAGGAAAGTCTTTGGCAACTTTGAGCGTGGGCTCCATGTAGCCAAAACTGGGGGTGAAAATGAGCTGGTTGCCTTGTTGCGCCAAGTCGCGGATCACGCGTTCAGCGTCTGGCCCTTCGGCCACGTTTTCAACATAGCTGGTTTTGACTTTATCCCCCAGCGCGGCCTCGACCGCCTTGCGGCCTTCGTCATGCTGGTGCACCCAGCCCGCGTCCATGAGCGGCGCGACGTAGACAAAGCCGATTTTCAGCGGTTCAGAATGACTGGCATTTTTTACCAACTCAGCGGCTGCGGGTGCAGGCCGATGGCTTGCACTGGTTTGCGAAGAAGCGGGAAATGAAACGCTTGAGAAACAACAGGCGGCCACGAAGGTGGCTGCGAGGTTTTTGTACATGGTAGTCCTCTACATGGCTGCAAATATGAAAAACAAAGCCTGCGCAGCAGCAGGCATTGGGCGAATTTTACGATAGGTATTGTGCTGGAATTGAGGCCCACAAACACAATTTCTCAAGCTCGTCACCCACCGAATGGAACCACAAGAACTTCAAGAGCACCTCGCTGGTCTAAGCAAAGCCGGCGATCACACGATCCAGTGACTTTCCGGGACTCACGCCACACGCGTTCATCCACTCCACCCAAAGCATCAAGTCAACGTACGTTTCGCCACGCTCCACCTTGGAAATGTACGACTGACCAACTCCAAGTTGGGTTGCCAAATCAATTTGCGTGATGCCAGCCTCCTTTCGCACGCGTGCGAGCGCCAACCGCAGAGCAGCATATCTTGCGTGGTAGATCGAAGTGGCCACGCCACGGATGTTTTACCCTAATTTGGAATATTCCATTTAAGACTATTTGTGCTATCGTCTTACTGGGCTATCGCCAATTGAAATAAAACCAATCCACAGGAGGTCTCATGATTCGCGTTCTTTTTGCATCCATAGCCGCCCTTGCACTGCTTGCCTCTTGCGGCGGGGGAGGAGGCGGTTCTGCTGCGACAGCAGTGACAGCAGCTTCGGCCGAAGGTCTCTGGGTTGGCAAGGCAAGCACTGGTTACGACGTCAACGCCTTGGTGCTGGAAAACGGAGAGGTTTGGGGGCTATATTCAAGTGGCACCACCATCTACGGCGCATTGACAGGCAGCCTGGCGACAACCGGCAACTCCATCAGTGGGTCAGGCTCGGACTTCAACATCCTTTCTCGTACAGTGACAAACGCGACCTTCACAGGTTCAGCGAACACAAAAAACAGCATTAGCATCACCGCGTCCACTGGAGCGGCGTTCTCCGGAGCCTATAGCAACTTATACGACCAAGCGCCAGCGTCTTTTGCGACACTGGCGGGTACGTTTGTCGGCTCAGGCGTCACCGGCAATGCTCCGGTGCAATCAACATCAGTAACCGTCTCGTCCGGTGGCGTAATTTCTGCTGGCTCTGTCGCGCTAGGGTGCACCGCAGCAGGACAGGTGACTGCCAGGCCTTCGGGCAAAAATGTTTACAACATCACGCTCAAATTCACTGGTGCTAGCTGTGCTCTGGGCAACGGCGTTACAGTGACAGGCGTTGCCGCCTACAACACCACGACACGGCAGCTGGTCGCGATGGGATTGAACCCCGCCAAGACTGATGGGTTCATTTATACCGGCAACAAATAGAGTTCTGGCCAGACTCAGACATTGAGGCGGCGACGGCAGCATCGATGAATGGGCCCGTCCCATCGCGAATCCTGTACTTTCGCTGGGCCATAGTCGCTCAGCCGAAATCACCCAAGTTACCGGCCAACACAAACTTGGCGTGGCTGGGTTGAATCAGATCGGCCATCAGACAAAGCTGTCGAAGAGTGCGTCAAGTTGCTCAACAAAGTGACGACACTTATCTGCACTAATGAAACTGGCCGCAAAACTGTTGTACGCCAGTTGGTACGCATGCCCGGCATGGAGTCCCAAAGCATCGAAAGTCTGGGTGAAGTTCTCATTGATGTAGCCGCCAAAATAGGCCGGGTCGTCGGAGTTGACGGTGGCCACGATGCCTGCGTCGAGCATCTTGCCGATCGTGTGTTGTGCCAGGTTCTGGAACACGCACAATTTCAGGTTGGAC
>JANYCG010000026.1 GCA_025360385.1 Burkholderiales bacterium
GCGGGGATAGGCCCGAAACCCAGGTCTACATGAGCCGCGCGGAGATGGTTCCCCCGCGTGAGCGGGGATAGGCCCCTGTTGCATGGCGTGAGCCTGGCGGCGGCGGCGGTTCCCCCGCGTGAGCGGGGATAGGCCCATCACGCAAACAAAGTCATCCGGGCTCAGCAAGGTTCCCCCGCGTGAGCGGGGATAGGCCCCCAATGGCCGCGCAGCATGCCTGGTTGTCACCGGTTCCCCCGCGTGATCGGGGATAGGCCCCTGATGCACGGGCTCAATGCCCCAGTCAAAGTGGGTGACACGCAGGCAGCCGCACTGGCCGGGCCGCTGGGCAAAAAACGCAAGAAAAAAACCCGCCGAAGCGGGTTTTGCCAGAGTTTGCTAGGGCCCCGCAGCGCCCCGCCACAGCAGCCAATTTAGCCCATGTGCAAACCACCATTGACCGAGAAGTCGGCGCCAGTCGTATAACCGCCCTCTTCCGAAGCAAGCCACGCAATGATCGACGCGATCTCAGACGGCTTGCCCAGACGTTTGACAGGAATCGTCGCCACAATCTTGGCCAGCACGTCTTCGCGGATGGCGTTGACCATGTCGGTGCCGATGTAGCCCGGGCTCACGGTATTGACCGTCACGCCCTTGGTGGCCATTTCCTGCGCCAGAGCCATTGAGAAGCCGTGCATGCCGGCTTTGGCGGCCGAATAGTTGGTCTGGCCGGCCTGGCCTTTTTCACCGTTGACGGACGAGATGTTGATGATGCGGCCCCAGCCCTTGTCAACCATGTCTGCCACGACCTGTTTGGTCACGTTGAACATGGAGTTCAGGTTGGTTTCGATCACGGCGTCCCAGTCTTCGCGCGTCATCTTCAGGAACATGCGGTCTTTGGTGATGCCGGCGTTGTTCACCAACACGTCGATCACGCCGTACTCGGCCTTGGTCTTGGTGAAGGCTTCGACGGTAGAGTCCCAGCTACCGACGTTGCCAACCGATGCATAGAAGGTGTAACCCAGCGCGGCCTGCTCGCCGATCCACTTGACGTGGTCGCGCGTGGGGCCGCAGCCAGCGATGACCTTGAAACCCTCTTGGTGCAGGCGCTGGCAGATGGCGGTTCCGATGCCACCCATGCCTCCGGTGACGTAGGCTACTTTTTGATTCATATTGAACTCCTCTTTGGGTTTATAAAACGGACACTGAAAAAACTAAAGCTACATTTTAAATAGCTAACTATGCAATATACACGGGGACTTTTGGCACTTTTTCTGACCAAACCGTCTGCGCGTGCCAAAAACGGGTGTTTTAACGCTCGAGCGCCAAGGATACGCCCATGCCGCCGCCGATGCACAAGGCCGCAATGCCTTTTTTGGCGTCGCGACGCTGCATCTCATGCAGCAGCGTGACCAAAATGCGGCAGCCAGACGCACCAATCGGGTGGCCAATCGCAATGGCACCACCGTTCACGTTGACTTTGGCGGGGTCAATGCCCAACTCTTTGTTCACCGCGCAGGCCTGGGCGGCGAAGGCTTCGTTCAGCTCGAACAAATCGACGTCAGCCGCGTTCCAGCCGGCACGAGTCAGCACTTTGCGTGTGGCCGACACCGGGCCCATGCCCATCGTGGCCGGGTCCAAACCCGTCGTGCCAAACGCGGCGATGCGGGCCAGGGGTTTCAAGCCAAGGGCGGCGGCTTTTTTGGCGGACATCACCACCACGGCGGCGGCACCATCGTTCAGGCCAGAGGCGTTGCCTGCGGTCACCGAACCGGCTTTGTCAAAGGCGGGGCGCAAGCCGGCCAGGCCTTCAGCGCTGGTTTTTTTGTTGATGAATTCGTCTGCATTGAAGAGGATCGGGTCACCCTTCTTCTGCGCCAAAGACACAGTGACGATTTCGTCAACAAACTTGCCGGCGGCCTGGGCGGCGGCAGCTTTGGTCTGGCTGCCCAGCGCCAGGGCGTCTTGCATGTCGCGGCTGATGGCGTACGCCTTGGCGACGTTCTCTGCGGTGACGCCCATGTGGTACTGGTTGTAGACGTCCCACAGGCCATCCACGATCATGGAGTCGATCATCTTCCAGTCGCCCATGCGCTGGCCGTCACGGCTGTTCAATAACACGTGGGGGCTGGCGCTCATGTTTTCCTGGCCACCGGCCACCACGATCTCGCTGTCGCCCCAGGCCACGGCTTGCGCCGCCAGCATGACGGCCTTGAGGCCGGAGCCGCACACTGCATTGATGGTGAGCGACGGGGTCTCTTTGGCCAGGCCCGCTTTGAGCGTGGCCTGGCGTGCCGGGTTCTGCCCAGCGCCAGCAGCCAGCACCTGGCCCATGATGACTTCACCGATCTGGCTTGCGTCAAGCTTGGCGCGGGCGATGGCCTCGCGGATGACGATGCTGCCCATCTCAGTCGCGGCGGTCTTGGCGAGTGAACCACCAAATTTGCCGACGGCGGTGCGGGCGGCTGAAACGATTACGATGTCTTCCATTTTTTATCTTCCTGAGTTAAAAATTTACGGGTCCACCTTGAGCTTGTCGACGGGTGAACTTGGGTTTCTGCGTTTCGACAGGCTCAACGCGAATGGGGTTTTGCTTGGGCTTTGACACCCGCCTCAGGCTTTGGCCTTGACATAACGGCCGGGCGCAGCCTCAATCGTTTTGTACTTGCTGCTGCCATAGGCCTTGGGCGCGGCGATCTGCTTGCCGGCCTGGGCTTTGAGCCAGTTTTGCCAGTCGGTCCACCAGCTGCCGGGGTGTTCTTTGGCGCTGGCAATCCAGGCATCGGCCGTTTTGGGGAACTTGCCTTCGGGCCCAATCCAGTGGCTGCGTTTGTTTTTGGCCGGCGGATTGATCACGCCGGCAATATGACCTGATGCGCCCATCACAAAACGTTTTTTACCCGGCAGGGCGTGTGTGGACGCATAAGCACCTGCGATGGGCACGATGTGGTCTTCACGCGAACCGTAGATGTAAAACGGAAAATCAAGTTTGGTGAAGTCGATTTTTTCACCACACACCATGGCTTTGCCCGGTTTGACCAAATTATTTTCAAGGTAAGTGTTGCGCAGGTACCAGCAGTTGAACGGCCCCGGCAAATTGGTGGAGTCGCTGTTCCAGTACAACAGGTCGAATGGCGGCGGCGTTTCACCCTTCAGGTAGTTGCCCACCACGTAATTCCAAACCAGGTCGTTGGGACGCAAAAACGAGAAGGTCGAGGCCAGGTCATTGCCCTTCATCAAACCACCCTGTCCCATTTCGGCTTCACGGTATTTGACGAAGGCTTCGTCGATGAACAAATCCAGAATGCCGGTGTCGCTGAAGTCCAGCAGCGTGGTCAGCAGGGTGACGCTGGCCACCGGCTTTTTGCCGCGCGCCGCCAGCACCGCCAGGGCGGTCGTCAAAATTGTGCCCCCCACGCAGAACCCGAGCGCGTTGATGCTTTTGGCTCCGGTGATCTCCTGCGTGACCGAAATCGCCTTAATGGCCGCATGTTCGATGTAGTCGTCCCAGGTCTTGTTGCCCAGGGATTCATCCGGATTGCGCCAGCTGACCACAAAGGTGCGATGCCCCTGCGCCACCGCATTACGAATGAAGGAGTTTTCAGGCTGCAAATCCAGAATGTAGAACTTGTTGATACAAGGCGGCACCAGCAAAAACGGCTTCTCAAAAACCTTCGAGCTGAGCGGTTTGTATTCAATCAGCTGGAACAGCTCGTTCTCAAAAACAATCGCGCCTTCTGTGGTGGCAACGTTTTTGCCGACTTCGAACTGGCGCTCGTCCGTCATGGACACATGGCCTTGGCGCATGTCGTGCAGCAGGTTGGAGATGCCTTGGGCAAGGCTTTCGCCCTTGGTCTCAATGGCTTTTTGCTGCGCGTCAACGTTGAAGGCCAGGTAGTTGCTGGGGGCTGACGCGGCCATCCACTGCTCCACCGCAAACTTGATCCTGGCGCGGGTTTTACTGTCGGCCTCGACCGCATCGGCCAAACCCATCAGGGTGCGCGAGTTGAGCAAATAGGTGGCGGCCGACATGGCGGCCATTGGGTTTTGGCCCCAAGCCTCGGCAGAGAACCGTTTGTCCTTGATCTGCGGCGCGCTGGGCTGGCCTGGCTGGCCTGACATCCACAGACCCATGGCATCTTGCAGGTATTGCTGCTGAAGCTCGGCCAGTTTCTCGGGCGCAAATTTAATTTGCGGCGCTGCGGCACCTGCACCTTGGCCCAAGCCGCCAGAACCGAAGCCTTGCGGCGCCAGGGTCTGAAACGACTGCATGGCCGAGGCCCAGCTGTCCGCAAAAGATTTTTGAAATTGCTCAGCCGACTGAGCCCAAAATTCAGGGTGGATGTCGTTCTTGGATGTCGTCATGTTGTCTCCTTGAGATTGGGCAATGGCTTGCCATCTCTATAAAATTAGTAGAAACCCTAGTATCGCAGGCTTCGATAAAAATCGAAACCTATTTTTTGTCATTTGCTTATTCTGACCGACTTCCGGGAGCCGCAAGAAAATCATTTGTCGGGACGCAATGCCAGGCAAAAAACACAGCAATACACTTGTACTGCAAGGCTTTGCAATGCCGCAGAGCGCCCAACGATTGGTTTTATTGAGGTTCCCATGTACATCATTCCCATTGCCTGGCTCTACGTTGCCTTGATGATGGCCGTCGCCGAGGCCAGCAACAGCAATGGCACGGTGTTGGGCGGCCTCATCACCTTTGTACTCTATGGGCTGGCCCCGGTGATATTGGTGGTTTACCTGATGGCCTCGCCCGCGCGGCGCAGGGCCATTCAAGCGCGGGATGTGGCCAGCGCCGCGTCAGATGGGTTGGCAGCCACGCCGGCCACGTCGTCAACCCTCCTTGTCCAGCCAGATGCAAGCGGCCATGCGCCCGCTGCCCCCCAGGGCGACGCTGTCGCGCCGATGCGAAAAGAAGCGTGAAGGCTGGCTGACGGTGCACCATGCGTCGCCGCCGTCATTGCCGTAAATTTGGGTAATGCCCAAAGCGTTCAGCCGAAGCCGCGCCAGGCCGGGCAGGTCTGCCAGCCACTTTCCAGCGCGGCCATCTGCCAACACTTTAAACAGACTGGACGCCGCTGGGGTTTGCGCCACAAAGGCATCGCGCACCTCGGTGCCAACTTCAAATTTATGCGGCCCGATGCACGGACCCAGCCAAACTAGAATTTGATCCGCTATATTTTTACTAGCTGTATGTTCAGTATCCATGGGGACTTTTGGCACAAATTCCCGGTAGAGTTGCTCCAAGACACCCGCGCCGGTTGTGGCGTGCCCCAGCAAACCACGCCAGCCCGCATGCGCTGCGCCTACCGAAGTGCCCTGGCGATCCGTGAACAACACCGGCAGGCAGTCGGCCACCAGGATGGTGCAGGCCACCCCGGGCTGGTCGGTCATGCACGCGTCCGCCGGTATGTTTTGAAACGCATCGAGTTCAGCCGCGCCGGGCAAGGCCAGCACTTCAACGCCATGCACCTGCGCCATAAAAACCGGCTTGGCCTGGATCGCCTGGGCCAGCAGCAATCGATTTTGAACCACATCAGCGGGTGCGTCGCCGACGTGGTCGCCAAGATTCATGGCTGAAAACCCTTCTGCGTGTCCGCGCAAAGCCTGCCCCGACACGCCCCCAGCACGGGTCGTGAAAACCGCTCTCACCCGTGCCGGCGCCGGCCAGTCGGGCACGATCCAGTCAGGGTTCATTGTCGGGGCAATGAGAGGGCTGGGCCTGCACAAACGCGTCCAGTGCCATACAGGTCTCAAATGCAGCCAGCGTGCGCGGCAGTCCATCCAGCTTGGTTTTGAAACGCTGGGCGTTGAAGATTTGCGGCACCAGGCACAGGTCGGCCAGGGTGGGCGTGTTGCCGTAACAATAGACCGATGGGGCCAGGCCGACCTTGGCCCGCGCGGCGTCCAGCGCCTGCAACTGGCGCTCAAAACTCTCCAGGCCCTCGCGCACCCAGTGGCGGTACCAGATGTTTTTTACCTCTTCCTCCACTTGCAGCACCTTCACCAGGTACTTCAAGATGCGCAGGTTGTTCAACGGGTGAATTTCGCAGGCAATCGACTGCGCCAGCGCCCGCACCTGGGCGCGCCCCAGCGCGTCGCTGGGCAACATGGGCGGGGTTTCAGGGAAGCGTTCGTCCAGGTATTCAATGATGGCCATCGATTGCGACAAACGCTGGCCGTCCACCTCAAGCAGGGGCACCAAGGTGTCAGCCGACACTGCGGCAAAGGCCTCTTTTTTGTGCTCGCCTTTGGCAATGTGAACCGGCACGTAGTCGTAGGCCAGGCCCTTGAGGTTCAGCGCAATGCGCACCCGAAACGAGGCGCTGGAGCGAAAGTAGTTGTAGAGTTTCATGCTGGACTGTTGCTGCGGGTTTCTCGGCCTTGGACCGCCAAATTGGGCGACGCTAATTTTGTAGACGTTTTGACCACATTGCCGGCCGCATTTTTTTCCAGCAAGGCATGGGCTTTGCGCAGGGTGCCCACCGTTTCAAGGCAGGCGCGGGCGGCTTCAGCGCCCTTGACCACCATGTGCGCTTCAAAAAACTTTTGATGCTCTTCGTTGTCATGGAAGTTCAATGGCGTCAGCACCACGGACAACACCGGCACATCGGTGGCCAATTGCACCTTCATGAGGCCGCGCACCACCGCTTCGGCGACAAATTCATGGCGGTAAATGCCGCCGTTGACTACAAACCCACAGGCCACCACCGCAGCATATTGGCCCGACTGGGCAAGTTTTTTGGCCAGCAAGGGCAGCTCAAAAGCGCCCGGCACTTCGAGCCGGTCAATCGCCTGCCCAGAAACGCCCAGGCGCTGCATCTCGGTCATAAACGCATCACGGCCATTGTTGACGATGTTGCCGTGCCAGCCCGACTGGATGAAGGCAAACCGGGTGTCGCCTGGCAACAGCGCCGCAGGCGTCATGGCAATTTGCCCGCTGAGGGGCGCTTTGTCCAGGCTTGCAAACCTGGCTGTAACTGTCTTGACCATCTAAATTCCCCAATCAAAAATTCAAAAGATCAGGGCGTGCAAATTCGACAACCCAAGGCCCGCCGACACGCGCACAGGCACTTCAAGGGTGATCAAATTTTGCGTTGCTCTTTCATCCGGACTTTGAGGCAGCGATTCACTCGAAAGTGGCTCACCGCCCTGACTTTGACATCAACCGTCGGCTTCGGAATAGGCCACGGGCAAACTGCCTGCCGCCGCACCGAATCTGCTGACCCTCCACCTGCCGTCAACATGAAAGTTGGAACCGCAGGCAAGGCGCTCGCGGGCTTGCGTTGATGGCACAAAATGCGCTGGCAACACCTACCGCCGGTGGGGAGTTTCACCCCGCCCTGAGAACGCTGGCCCGGGATTGCGCCTGGGCCAGCCCGGATTTTACGCCGCTGGCCAGCGCCACGTATCGCGCTGCTTGAAGGCAAAATTTACCGAGTCAGCCGAACTTGCTGGGAAAAATGGCCAAATGTTCCCGTCAATACTACGTTTATAGCTATATAAAATATAGCAAACTGATTTTCCAGGGTGATGCCGCCGCTTGCAAACGACTCACCCCGCTATCCCCGCCTTGACGAGCATGTCGTTCACCAGTTCCAGCCGCACCAGCGGGTTGTCCAGCGACATCAGGCGCTGTTTGGCGGTGGCGGGCAGGGGCAGCAGCTCACACCAGCGGTTGGCCACCCAGGCGCAGTCGTCCAGCGCAAAGGGTTCGTGCAACGGCATCTGGTCTGGCGGCACCTTGCGGGCTTGCAGGGTGTTGATCACGCCACCCAGCGCTTTGGCCGCGCCCTGAAGATCGTCCGGAATGGCAATGTGCAGGTCGTCCGGCATACGCGTCACGTCTGCCACCCAAAGACCGTGTTTCAGCTTTTCCTGCCGCTCGATGCGAAAGCGCTGCAAGCCGGTGCAACGAATGCTCAACAAACCCGGCTGGGGCGCGGCGAATTCGTCGATCCGGGCCAATGTGCCCACCGTACTGAAACGCTCGCTTGCCTCGGGTTTGTGCACTTCGGCCCCGTCGATCAACGACACCACGCCAAACGGGGCACCCAACTTGTGGCACTTGCTGATCATGTCGAGGTAACGCACTTCAAAAATGCGCAGCGGCAAGCTGCCGCCAGGGAACAGCACGGTGCCCAGGGGAAACAAAGGCAAAGAAGAAAGGGTCAGGGTTTCAGACATGGCATGAGGCAAGGGATCGAGTCTTGGCTTTTAACTGGTATTGTTGCGTCAATTTGAACTGATCATTTGAATTTTCACAATCGAATGCCCGCGCCATGAACGCTGAACAAAACCATCTCCTCACCCGCATCGGCCCCGGCACGCCTTGCGGCCAGCTGATGCGCCACTACTGGCAGCCGGTGGCCTTGCTGGACGAGTTCGATGCGGTGCTGGATCCGGCCATGGGCTTGCGCCCCGTGAAGGCCCTGCGCGTGTTGGGGCTGGATTTGGTGCTGTTCAAAGACGCCTCAGGCGATTTCGGCCTGCTGGACCGCGACTGCCCACACCGGGGTGCCGACCTGTCATTTGGCCGACGCGAAAGCGCGGCCCAAGGCGGCGGTCTGCGCTGCCCTTTCCACGGCTGGAAGTTCGCGCCCAATGGCCAGTGCCTTGAGACCCCGGCTGAAGCGCCGCAGCCTGCGGGCCAGCGCCTGTGTGAACGCATCCACCAGCGCAACTACCCGCTCGTTGAAAAAGCCGGCATCCTGTTTGCCTGGTTCGGCCCTGAAAAAAGCGTGCCACCGCCCTTCCCCGAGTTTGATTGTTTCGCCGCGCCCGCCAGCCACAGTTTTGCCTTCAAAGGCCTGTGGAATTGCAATTGGCTGCAGGCGTTTGAGGTCGGCATCGACCCGGCCCACCCCTCGTTTTTGCATGTGTTTTTCAACGACGAAGCCGCAGACGACACCGGCGACAACAAAGCGGGCCGCCAATTTCGCTCCAGCAGTGCGGGCCAGATCGATGGCGAACATTGGCCCATGACGCGCATCATGCGCGAGTTCAACCAGCCCGACATCCGCTTTGAGCCCATGCCCCATGGCCTGCAACTGACCGCCTTGCGCAAGATGACCGACGCGCAGACCCACGTTCGGGTGACACAAGCCGTCTTCCCGCACACCTTTGTGATCCCGCTGTCCGAGACCATGACCATCACGCAAATCCACTTGCCGGTGGACGACACCCACACCTACTGGTACGCCATCTTCACCAGTTTCGCGGGGCCAGTGGACAAAACTGCCATGCGCGGGCAGCGGCTCAAAGCCAACCCGGCGCCGCTGTTTTTACCCGTGTCGGGCCGCCAGAACGATTGGGGCTTCAGCGCACAAGAGCAACAGGCCAGCACGTTTTTGGGTATGGGTGAGGACGACATCAATGTGCATGACCAGTGGGCCTGCGAGAGCATGGGGGCCATTGCCGACCGCACCCGGGAGCATTTGGCCACCAGCGACAAAGTCATCATTGCGAACCGCCGCATGTTGCTCAGGGCGATTGAAACCGTGCAGGCAGGCGGCACGCCGCCGGGGCAGGCAGATGCCGCACTGGCGACCGCCTTGCGTGGGCCTGACACGGTTGATGGCATTGCGCCCGCGGGCGCTTGGGACGCGTTTTGGCGCAACACGGCGGCGGCCAAACGCGCGGGAGCGCCGTGGCAAATTCCCGTTCGGGCTGAGCCAGTTGACGCCGCCATCACGACGTCAACCAGCCCAGTTCGGGCGGCGTCAAAATGAGCTCATTTGCACAGCGCTGCGGCATTCACGATGTGGCGCGCCAGGCGGCGCTGGCCCAAACCGTCCGGCTGATTGACGCCTGCGGCATCGAGCAGGTTCGCTTCAGCTGGTGCGACCCACACGGCAATTTGCGCGGCAAAACCCTGATGGCCAAGGCGGCCGCCAAAGCCATGTCGGAAGGTGTCGGCATGGTCAGCACCCTGCTGCTCAAGGACAGCTCAGACCGCACCGCCTGGAAGGTGTTTGAATCCGGCGGCGTGGCCGACTTGCCGGGTTTTGAAGCCGCCCGCAATTTGCTGTTGTTGCCAATTCTTTCGAGCTACAAGCAACTGCCGTGGGCACACAAAACTGGCTGGCTGTTGTGCCAGCCCTGGTTTCAGGATGGCCGCGCTGTCGGCCTGGACACCCGGCGGATTTTGCAAAGCGCCCTCGCCCGGCTGTCGGCCCAGGGCCTGGCGTTGCAATGCGGGCTGGAGGTGGAGTTCCATATTTACCGAATTCGACAAAATGGCCCAGGCTGCGCTGGCGACGAACTCGATCCAAATTTGGCCGGCTGGCCCGGCGAGCCCCCCAGTGTCGACACGGTCCACCCCGGCTACAACCTGCTGTCTGAAGCGTGGGGCGACAGGTGCCACGAAGCCTTGCGCATCGTCCAACATACCGCCCAGGCTTTAGGGCTGCCGCTGACGTCGCTTGAAGTTGAACTGGGCCCAAGCCAGGTCGAAGCCGTGTTCGACGTGACCGACGCCCTGACGGCCGCCGACAACATGGTGCTGTTCCGAAGCGCCGTGACACAGGCCCTGCGCCGCGCCGGCTACCACGCCACTTTCATGTGCCGCCCGCCGTTTGAGAACATCATGTCCAGCGGGTGGCACCTGCACCAGTCGCTGGTGCAAATCAGCAACGGTGCCAATGCCTTCATGCGAAACGCACCCGCCGACGGCGCAACCCCATCTGATGCCCAGTTCACCCTCAGTGCCACGGGTGAGCACTACCTGGCCGGCCTGCTGCACCATGCCCCCGCCATGGCCGCGCTGGCGGTGCCGACGGTCAATGGTTTTGAGCGCTTTTCGGCCAACCGCCTGGCCCCCAATTCAGTGAGCTGGGGCCACGACAACCGGGGTGCCATGTTGCGCGTGATCGGTGGCCCCGGCGACCCGGCCACCCGCATCGAAAACCGCATTGGCGAGCCCGCCGCCAACCCCTACCTTTACATGGCATCGCAAATCCACGCCGGGCTGGACGGCATGGCGCAAGGCCTCCAGGCACCGCCGGCCAGCCAATCCCCCTATGACGGCAGCGCCGCCCAACTGCCACCCGCACTGGGTGACGCGCTGGCTGCGCTGGCCCGCGACGACGCCATGGTGGAGGGTTTGGGGCTTGATTTCGTGCGCTACTACACCCATATCAAACAGGCGGAACTGCTGCGGTTTGAGGCCGCCCAAGACAAACTGGCGTGGCAACGGCGAGAATACTTCAGCCGGTTTTAGAGCCCTTTGGCAGGCTGCCTATTCGCAAGTTTCGCAAGTTTCGCCAGTTTTCGCAAGTTTTCGCCAGCTTTATTGGGCACTGGTTCAACGCCAATGCGCGGCGGCGCGATGAAAAGCCAATCAAGGAACTATGTTTTATATAGCTAACTATTCAGCATTTACGGGAACTTCCAGCACTTTCAGTCTTCTATGTCGATATTTTCCCTGAAAATGCCATTTTTGAGCCTCAACTCAGACCGCATCCACCCCAAGCCGATTCCGACCCCCACCTGCATCCTTCACCATGACTGCTAAATCCATCCTCCACATTCGGCCTCTGGGTTTCCCCTGGGCCACCATCGACCCGTTTCTGTTTTGCGTTTACCACGACGATGCCTACCCAAGCGGCAACGCGCAAATGGGGCCGGATGCCTCGCTTGCCGGCCGCAATCTGGGGCAGGATTTTGAGCGCAAAGACGGCTGGTCCATGTACCACGGCATGGCGATCCCCGGCTTTCCATCACACCCCCATCGCGGATTTGAAACCGTGACCATCGTGCGCAAGGGCCTGATCGACCACTCGGATTCACTCGGTGCCACGGCGCGTTTCGGCGGTGGCGACGTGCAGTGGCTCACTGCGGGCAAAGGCATCGTGCATTCAGAGATGTTTCCGCTCTTGAACAAGGATCAGCCCAACCCACTGGAATTGTTCCAGATCTGGCTCAATCTGCCCGCCAAAAGCAAGATGGTGGAGCCGCACTTCACCATGTTGTGGTCGGAAAACATTCCACGCCGCGTGGCAAGCGACGCCAATGGCAAAACCACGGACATTGCCTGCATTGCGGGCCGCATGGCGGACGCGGTACAGGTCACGCCGCTGGCACCGCCGCCGGACTCTTGGGCGTCTCAACCGGATGCCGACGTGGCGATTTGGACGCTCAAAATGCAGCCTGGCGCGCGTTGGACGCTGCCTGCAGCGCAAGGCGCGGGCACACGCAGGCAACTGTATTTTTTCAAAGGTAAAACCGTGGCAGTAGGTGGGCAACTGGTCTCACAACACGCGGCCATCGAACTCAATGCCAGTGCTGGCGTCGAGCTGGTCAATGGCCCACAAACGGCCGAATTCCTCATGCTGCAAGGCAAGCCAATTGCAGAGCCAGTGGCCCAGTACGGCCCCTTCGTCATGAACACCCAGGCTGAAATCCACCAGGCCTTTGCCGACTACCGACGCACCGAATTCGGCGGCTGGCCCTTTGATGGCAATGCCCCGGTACACGCGCGGGACGTGAAGCGTTTTGCCCGGCATGCGGATGGGACTGAGGAGGCAGCGGCTTAGGCGCCGCTGACATCGACTTCGGCGGCTACATCAGCTGCTTGACGCAGTGGCCGGGGCGGCAGACACTTGACAGCCCAAGTCCATCCAATCAGGAGCCCGCCATGTCACCAAGCCGCCGACAGTTTCTTCACACCGCCACAGCCTTCGCTGCAACCACAGGCAGCCTGGGCCTGCCAGCGGCCGCCTTGGCCGCCATGGGGCCTGCGGACAAGTATGACCTCCTCGTCAAAAACGCCTATGTGCTGGATCCGAGCCAGAACCTGGCAGGTAGACGTGATATCGGCATCCGATACGGGCTGATAGAAACGCTGGCTGACAACATTGACTCGGCGCGGGCAAACCGCGTGCTCGATGCAGGCGGCATGCTCACCACGCCGGGGTTGATCGATTTGCACTGCCACACTTTTCCCTATGGCTCGGCAATCGGCATTCCTGCCGACGAACTGGTTGCACACCAAGGCAGCACCACGGTGGTGTCTGCGGGCGATGCGGGCGCCAACAACCTGGCGGCCTTCAGGCGCTTCATCGTGCCCGCGTCACGCACGAGGCAATTTGCATTTGTGCACATTGCCGTCGCGGGATTGGCCGGCTTTCCTGTGCCCGAGCTATTCAACATCGACTACGCCCAGCCCGAGGCCGCTGCCCGTGCGATCGCTGAAAACGCTGACTTTGTGCTGGGCTGCAAAGTGCGCATGAGTGAAAACGTGATTGCACGCCATGGCTTGGAGCCGCTCAAGCGCGCCATTCGCGCGTGCGAGTTGTCGGGCGTGCCCGCCAAGATCATGTGCCACATTGGAGGCGTGCAAACCGGTGAGCTGATGTCGCAAATCCTGGATCTGCTGCGACCGGGCGACGTACTCACCCACTGCTATTCCGGCGCGCCCAACGACGCGGGCAAATTCACCAATATCGTCCAGGATGGCAAGCTTCTGCCGGCGGCCCTGGCAGCCAAGCAACGCGGCGTGATGTTCGATATTGGCCACGGCGGCGGCAGCTTCGATTACACCGTCGCAGAAGCCGCCATCGCCCAGGGTTGCCTGCCTGACACCGTGAGCAGCGACGCCCACGTGTTCTCCATGAACTCTGTGGGTGTGCCGTACCTCACCAACGTGATGAGCAAACTCATCGGCATGGGGTTCAGCCTGCCTGAGGTCGTCACGATGGCGACCGCCGCACCGGCGCGCGTGATCGCCCGCATCCCCAAACACGGCACGCTGCAAGTGGGAGCACCGGCTGATTTGACAGTGCTCGATAGGATCGAAGGCCCGGTGGAATTTGTTGACACCCGCAACAATAAGCGCAGTGGCAAGCTTGTATTGAAGCCAATGCACACCATTGCCGGCGGCGTGGCATTTGGACGGCCTTACCAGTCGCCGTTCAGCGTCCGCTGAAGCGATGAGCGCCGCGCCTGCGAGAATGCTGGCTTTGCAGCAAAGAGCACCACCATGATCCTCGAACTCGCCGACATCCGCATCCACCCGGGCCAGAACGCGGCTTTTGAAGAAGCCATCCAGCGCGGCGTGCGCGAAGTGGCCTCCAAAGCGCGCGGCTTTCAGGGCTACAAGGTCAACTGCGGGATTGAGTCCAAAGAGCGCTACATCCTGCAAATTTTCTGGGACACGCTGGAGAACCACATCGTGGATTTCCGCCAGGGGCCGCTGTTTGCACAGTGGCGCGCGATTGTGGGGCCGTTCTTTAACGGTCCGCCGACGGTGGAGCATTTCGAACTGGTGGCCAAATCCAACTGAGTCCGACCCTCCGGTTTTGTGTCAACCTTCACACCCAGCTCAGCGCCAACACCAACATCGCCAGGAACTGCCATGAACGCCGCACTGCCCCCAGACGCTGTTGCCGCCCAGGCAGTTCGGCAAGTTTTGTACGACGACATGTCGCCGTTGAACCTGGCCCCGCTATGGGAGGTGTTGCACAATCTGGTGCCGCTGCAACCCAACTCACCTTGCGTGCCTGCGCTCTGGAAATACGAGCAGGTCAGGCCTTTCCTGCTGCGGGCCGGTGACGCGATCACGGCCGAAGAAGCGGTTCGCCGCGTGTTGATTCTTGAGAACCCCGCCCTGCGCGGCAAATCCTGCATCACGCAGTCGCTTTACGCGGGTTTGCAATTGATCCGGCCCGGCGAAGTGGCCCCCGCCCACCGCCACACCCAAAGCGCCTTGCGCTTCATTGTTGAAGGTTCAGGCGCTTACACAGCCGTTGACGGCGAACGCACCACCATGCGTCCCGGCGACTTCATCACCACGCCGAGCTGGACTTTCCATGACCACGGCAATGATGCCGATGTGCCAGTGATCTGGCTGGACGGGCTGGATTTGCCCTTGGTCGCTCACCTGGATGCTGGCTTTGCAGAAACCGCAAGCGCGAAAACCCAGTTCGTCTCCAAGGCCGAAGGCAGCAGTTTTGCGCGTTACGGCCACAACATGGCACCGGTGCGCGAGGCCAATGCCATGGGCCGGTCGTCGCCGATCTTCAGCTACCCCTACGAGCGCTCGCGCGAGGCGCTGCACCAGCTGGAGCGGGATGCGCCGGTGGATGCCTGGGATGGCGTCAAGCTGCGCTACATCAACCCGCTGACGGGTGGCTCACCGATGCCGACCATGGCGACTTTCATGCAGCGCCTGCCCGCAGGTTTTGACGGCAAAGCCTACCGCCAGACCGATGGCGCGATCTTCAGCGTGGTCGAGGGCTCGGGCACTGCCTACATTGAATCGCACCACGGCAAGCAGACCTTTGCGTTCAGCCCGCGTGACCATTTTGTAGTGCCTTCGTGGCAGACGCTGCGGCTTGAATCAAACAGCGGCTGCGTGTTGTTCAGTTTTTCAGATCGTCCAGTACAGCAGGCCTTGGGCTTGCATCGGGAAGAGCGCTTGGCCTGAGCGCCTCGCATGAAGGCTTTGAGGTAACTTTTTTGAGGAGTTTTGTATGAGTTTTGTGATTCCAGCGGTGCCCCAGGTGTCTTTGCCCGTGGTGGGCAGCAGCGACCGCTTTCCAGTGCGCCGCGTCTACTGCGTCGGCCGCAATTATGTCGAGCACGCCAAAGAGATGGGCTTCACGGGCCGCGAGCCGCCATTCTTCTTCCTGAAGCCAGCCGATGCCATCGTGGTGGTCAACGCCGGTGAAACGGCTTTGGTGCCGTATCCGGTTCTGACCAAAGATTACCAGCACGAAATCGAGATGGTGGTGGCAATTGGCAGTGGCGGTAAAAACATCAAGGCTGCCGATGCGCACAAACACATTTATGGCTACGGCGTGGGGCTGGACATGACGCGCCGGGATTTGCAGGCGGAGCAAAAAAAGCTGGGGCGTCCCTGGTGCATTGGCAAGGCCTTTGACCATGCCGCCCCGTGTGGACCGATCACCCCGGTCGCGCAGGCGGGGGACGTCGCAAATGCCGACATCGCCATCCAGGTGAATGGCAAAGACCGCCAGCGCAGCAACTTGTCCAAGTTGATCTGGAACATCGGCGAGACGATAGAACACATCTCCAATGCCTGGGAGCTGCAACCCGGCGACCTGATCTATTCCGGCACACCCGAAGGTGTAGCGGCCGTGGTGGCCGGTGACACCCTGGTCGGCACAGTGACCGGTCTGACGTCCATCAGCGTCAAGATCATCTAAGAGCCTGGGGGTGTGCAGCCCCTGATTTTTGCCTGCGGGCGACACAACAAGAGGAGACCAACCCATGCTTGAAAAACTGGCCAAACTGAGCGCCATTCTCTCGGGGGTACTGATGTCGCTCATCACGGTGATGACCTGCGCCAGCATTGTCGGGCGCGAGTTCCTGGGCAAAACCGTGCCGGGCGACTTTGAACTGGTGGGCTTGGCCACTGGCGCTGCCGTCGGCCTGTTCATGCCGCTGTGCCAACTGCGCAATGGCAACATCATTGTGGATTTCTTCACGGCAAGGGCGCCCCAAAACGTCAACGCTGGCCTGGACCGCCTGGGCGCCCTCACGCTGGCTCTGAGTTTTGCCTTCTTGACGTGGCGTTCGGCCCTGGGTGGTTTGAACGCCTGGGAAACTCATTCAGGCACCATGCTGCTGGGTGTGCCCGAATGGATTGCCTACGCCACCATGGTGCCGGCCTTTGGCCTGACCGCCGTGATAGCGCTGGCCCAATGCCTTTATGGTTTTGGCAAGTACGAGCGCCACGGCCACTCAGATCACATAGGGGCCGCCGCATGAGCCCATTTGCCATTACCTTGACACTGCTGGCCATGATGTTTGGCCTGATGGCGATTCGCACACCGATTGCCATTGCCATGCTGGTGTCCGGCTCCATCGGATATGTCATGCAAACCGGCTGGTCGCCATTTGCCAATTTCATGAACGGCATGGCTTTTGCGCGTTTTGCCAGTTATGACCTGTCTGTCATTCCACTGTTCATCCTGATGGGCCAATTCGCCACGCAGGGCGGCATCAGCAAGGCGCTGTTCGAGTTCACCGCTGCCATCACCGGGCGCATGAAGGGCGGGCTGGCCATGGCGGCCGTGATGGCCAGCGCGGCCTTTGGTGCGATTTGCGGCTCGTCTGTTGCCACGGCAGCCACCATCACCGGCGTGGCGCTGCCAGAGATGAAACGACACGGGTATTCAGGCCGCCTGGCCACCGGCACCCTGGCCACGGCAGGCACTTTGGGCATCCTGATCCCGCCGTCCGTGCCACTGGTGATTTATGCCATCCTGACTGAGCAGAACATCGCCAAGCTATTTCTGGCAGCGACCATTCCCGGCATCATCGCCATGCTGGGCTACATGGCCGTGATTGCGATTTATGTGCGCATGGTGCCAGGGCACGCACCGGACGTGGACCCGAACCCGCCCAAATTCAATATCGCGCTGGCCATGGGCATCGTGCCGATCGCAGTGGTTTTCGTGTTGGTGTTTGGCGGCATCTATGGCGGCTTTTTCTCGCCCACAGAAGGCGCGGCGGTCGGTGCCGCAACGGCTTTTCTGGCGGCCATGGCCAAGGGCGAAATGACCTGGGACAAATTCATGCGCTGCTTCTACGCGACGGCCGAGAGTTCGGCCATGATTTTCTTGATCTTCGTCGGCGCTGACGTGATGAATTCGGCGCTGGCGCTGACGCAGATTCAGCACCAATTGGTGGGTTTGATCGCCAGTTGGAACATGGCGCCGATCTGGGTCATGGTGGCCATCGTCGCTTTGCACATCTTTTTGGGCACCGTCACGGAAGAGCTGTCCATCATCCTGCTGACGATCCCGATCTTTTTCCCGGTCGTGATGAGCCTGGACTTTGGCATGCCCAAGGAGTCGCTGGCCATCTGGTTTGGCATCCTGATTTTGATGGTGGTGTCATTTGGCATGCTGGTGCCGCCTATGGGGCTCAATGTCTACGTCGTCAATGGCATGGCGCCGGGTGTGCCGCTCAGTGAAAGTTTCCGGGGGGTGTTGCCGTTTTTGGTGAGTGATTTCATCCGCATCGGACTGCTGCTGGCGTTTCCACAAATTGCGCTCTGGCTGGTGAAATTCTTGAAATGACGGGTCGGGCCGGACTGGCCCCTTCAAGTGAGTGCGCTACTGGCGTATTCACCGATTCTCAAGCCAGCCGACTTTGGCTAATATTTCTCTTTTCGTTTCCCGCATTTATTTTCCGGAGGTTTACATGATTCAACGTCGTACCCTGCTCAAGACCGCTGGTGCTGCCGCCCTGGCGTCTCCTGCGATTTCAATGGCCCAGGCCACGGTCACACTCAAATTCCACACCTTCATGGCACCCACCTCCAATGTGTGGCTCAACATGCACAAGGCCTGGATGGACAAGGTTGAAAAAGACTCCGGCGGCAAGATCAAGTTCGAAGCCTATCCGGCCATGCAACTCGGCGGCACGCCCGTTCAACTTTACGACCAAGTCCGCGATGGCGTGGTCGACGTGGTGTGGACCCTGCCCGGCAACACGGCAGGCCGCTTCCCGCGCGTCGAAGTGTTTGAACTGCCTTTCATGATGAACAATGCCGAGGCCACTTCCAAAGCCTATTGGGAATACGTGCAGACCTTTGCGGCAGACGAGTTCAAGGACGTCCATGTCCTCGCCCTGCAGGTGCATGGCCCGGGCGTGATCCATACCGCAGAGAAAGCTGTCAAATCGGTGGACGACCTGAAAGGCCAAAAACTACGCGCCCCCACGCGCCAGGTGACCAAACTGGTTGCCGCACTGGGCGCCACACCGGTCGGCATGCCATTGCCCAGCATTCCGGATGCCCTGAGCAAGGGCACCATCAGCGGCTGCGTCATCCCCTGGGAAGTGGTGCCCTCGGTCAAAGTTCAGGAGCTCACCAAGTTCTCGGCCGAATTCGATCCCGCAGGCGGCGCGCTTTACACCACCACCTTTGTGATGGCCATGAACAAGGCCAAATACAACGCGCTGCCGCCCGATTTGAAGAAAGTGATCGACGCCAATTCGGGCCTGGAAACCTCCGGCTGGCTTGGAAAAACCCAACAGGCGGGCGACGCGGCTGGCCGCAAAACCGCGACCGACCGCGGCAACACCATATTCACTGTCAGTGCCGCCGAGGCACAAGAGTTCCGCCGCAAATCCCGCGCCATTGAAGTGGAATGGGTTGAGGACATGAACAAGCGCGGTTTTGAAGGCCGCAAGCTGGTCGATGGCGCACGGGCCTTGATCGAAAAATACGGCAAGTCCACGTCAGGCAAAAAGGCCTGAAGTCGGCCTGTTTTTCAGGCCGCCAGCAAAGGACTCCGCACGGAGTCCTTTTTTTATTTTCAAATTACACTGGCTAGCATGTTTCGTACCCCCATCAAACACTGCAAAAACTGCGGCGTCGCCGTGGTCTACCGCCTTCCGGACGACGGCGACACCAAGCAACGGGCCGTGTGCCCCGCCTGCGGCACGGTGCATTATGAAAACCCCTTGAACGTGGTCGGCACAGTGCCGCATTGGGGCGACCAGGTGCTGCTGTGCAAACGCAATATCGAACCGCGTTTTGGCAAATGGACACTTCCCGCTGGTTTTATGGAGTTGCATGAAACCCTGGCCCAGGGAGCTGCCCGGGAAACAAGCGAAGAAGCGGGTGCCCAGTTTGAAATGGAGTCGCTGTTTTCAATCATCAACGTGGCGCCCGTCGGCCAGGTGCATTTTTTCTACAAGGCACGGCTTGTCAGCGACCGGTTCGAGCCCGGGTTTGAGACCATCGAAGCCAAATTGTTCACCGAAGCAGAAATCCCCTGGGATGAAATCGCTTTCAAGACCGTGAAAGAAACCCTGCGGCGGTATTTTGCGGACCGGCTGGCGGGCAGTTATGGACTGCACTGCATCGACATTGGGTAGTTTGACGTCATCTGCCGCTGCGCCGATGACGCACTGCGGCGCACGCCGAGCGATTTAGCCGAAGAAATTACATGCTCCCCTGTTACCTCGTGCTAGACCTGGAAACCACTGGCGGCAGCGGCGTTCATGACCGAATCACTGAAATCGCCGCCGTTCGGCTTGAGTCCGGACGGGTCACCCAGCGCTGGAGCACCCTGGTCAACCCCGGCACCCCCATCCCCTATTTCATCGAAAATCTGACCGGCATCAGCGACGCCATGGTGGCGAACGCACCCCGGTTCAAGGATGTGGCGGACACCTTGCTGGCCCTGCTGGACGGCGCGGTCTTGGTGGCCCACAACGCCAGCTTTGACCACGGCTTTTTGCGCGGCGAATATGCCCGCCTTGGCCACGATCTGCGCGTGCCAAGTTTGTGCACCGTGCGCCTGTCGCGCAAGCTCTACCCGCAGTTCAAAAGCCATGGCCTGGACGCCTTGATCAGCCGCCATGGCCTGCATACGGATGCACGCCACCGCGCCATGGGAGACGTGGACATGGTGCTGGCCTGGCTGGCGCAGGCGCAAAGCGAGTTGGGCCTTGACCGGCTTCAAGACCTCGCCCAAGCCTTGCTGCAACCCCCCTTGGGCCTGCCCCGACAGCTCGAGACCCTGGTTGAGGACGTCCCTGATTCGCCTGGCGTGTATATTTTTTACGGCGACCCCCAAGACCAGGTTCCCTTGTTTATCGGCAGTGCCTTGCAGTTGCGCCATCGTGTTGGCAGCCATTTGCAGTCTGCTTCCAAGTCGGCCCGTGAACGTAGCATTGTGGCCAACACCCGACGCATCGAATGGCGTGAATGCGCAGGTGAAGTCGGCACCCTGCTTCTGTGCCAGCGCTTGATCGTCCAAATGCAACCGACCTACGGTCGACGGGTCAAAGCCCCTGTTGGGGTCCAGCTGGCTGCGCTGCACCCCTGGCCCTACCCGAATGTGATTGGGCTTCGCGAGTATGACGAAGGCTCGGGCCGCACCGACATTCACTTGTTCTACCAATGGCGTCACTTGGCAACGGTGCAAGACGACAATGACCTGCAGGCAGAACTGGACAAGTTCAAACCGATTCTGTGCAGCGCTGATTCAAACGCAGACGCGGATTCACGTTTTGCGGGAAATCCACCGGGCTATTTCGACCTGGACATCTACCGCCTATTGGTGAAACGCCTGTTTTCGCCAGCGCATGGGCACAGCGCCATTTTGCAATTTTGAATTTACGCGGACAATCTCGCCATGCCAGCCAAACCCCTGTCCTTGACGCCACCGCGCAGTCTGCGCGACAAAGCCGCCGAGGCGATTTTGGCGCTGGTTCTTAAAATCCCGGCCAGCCGTGAAGCCGCCATACCGCAGGGCACAACCCCGGCCGACAGCGGCCCACAGGTGCGCAGCCACGTCCTGTCCCGCGCTGCCGCCCGCAAGGCCAGCCTGTTGGCAAGTTCGCTGGCGCTGCCGCCGGGCATGTTGGGCTGGATCACCGTGCTGCCCGAGCTGCTTGGCGTCTGGAAGCTGCAAAGCCAGATGGTGGCAGACATTGCAGCCGTGCACGGGAAAAGCGCCCAACTGACGCAGGAGCATCTGTTGTACTGCCTGTTCAAACACGTCTCGGCGCAACTCATGCGGGACGTGGTGGTTCAGGCGGGCGAGCGTTTGCTGGTGCGCAAAGCGTCTGCCGCCATGTTGCAAAATCTGGCGCAAAAACTAGGGCTTGTGTTATCGCAAAAGCTGCTGGGCAAAGGCTTGTCACGGTTTGTGCCCCTGGTGGGCGCCGTGGGTGTGGGCGCGTATGCCTACTTCGACACCGTCCAGGTGGCACGCACGGCGATGGCTTTGTTTGCAGCGGAGACAGTGGTTGACGCCAGCAATTGAACCGACGCCGTGATGTTTGAACCGTTCGCCCTGAGCTTGTCGAAGGGCTTCGACAAGCTCAGCCTGAACGGAATTTAAGACTTCAACAGGCCGGATCAATAACCTTCAGCCGCAACCCTGGCGCAAAACGCCGCCCTGACCCTTGGTTTTAGGTTCTACGAGAGAAAATAGGCTAAAGTTCCCATGGGTATTGAATAGTTTGCTACTTTTTAAGTAGCATAACAAATTCACAAAAAATCCAGCGCGGCGCGGTAGCCATCGCTGTAGGCCGGGAACTTGTGTACATCGTTGTGCGCTGCGCCTTGCACCGTGACCAGTTTGGCCTGGGGTGCCAGTTGTTGCAACTGCTGGCTGTGGCGCAAGGCAATCAGGGTGTCTTGGGCACCATGAAACAGCAGCAAGGGGCTGCGGATTTTGCCAATCTGCAGGTCAGTCCTGAGCGGATAACGCACCAAAGCGTGGGGAAGCCCTGGCAGGTGGTCATCGGCCAGCGCCAACATGCTCAGGTAAGGCGACACCAGCACGGTGAGGTCAGGTTGCGGGCCAGCCCCAGCTTGCTCAGATGCCAAATCTGCGGACAAACCCGCCGCCAGGCCGCTGCCCAACGAGCGGCCATAAATGACATTTTTTTTCCCCTGTATTGAGGTGCCACCTGGTTCCAGGCCGCCTGGACGTCGGCACGCAACTGCGCTTCGCTTTCAATCCTCCCCGTGCTTTTGCCAAAGCCACGGTAGTCGATCATGAACAGGTCAAATCCGGCCTGGCGGTAAAACGCGGGGTTGGTGAACCAGGTTTGCAAATTGCCGGCATTGCCATGCAAAAAAAACACCAGGCCTTTCGCATGGGCTTGCTGGAGATGTAAACCCGACAGCCGGGCACCCGGCACGTTGACCCAGACTTCTTTGACGTCCGGGTCCCGGCTAAGTGCCGTTTGAGCCGGCAGCAGCACCGGGTTGAACAACAAGTGCTCCTGCTGGAACCAAAACCAGGCTGAAGCCCCCAATAACAAAGCGAAGCCCGCTCCTAAAAGAATTGCAAGCGCGGATTTTAGCCGTCGGCCTTTCGATGAACCGGTTAATTTTTGTGTGTCGCCCATGTGCGTCCTTTCATGCCTTTGCCTGGGTTGCAGAGTGTTCAAGTGCTTGCCATTGCCCGATTTTTAGACCGTCGATTTGGCGCAGCACTGGTTGCACGTTTTGTCGTCGATCAAGGCTTGGGCACGGGTTTTGTCCGGCTTGTCAGTAGCCAACAGCACTTTGACGTCAGCATGTGGGTCTTTGTTGGTGCCCATCCGCGCTGATTTGGCAACCCATCAATAGTGGATGGCGCTCGGGGCTCCGCCACCCGCCGCAATCACGTCGCCATTGATGGCCCGGGATTTTGGGGAACATAAAAACGCCACGATGTTGGCCACCTCGCTGGCGTCGACCAAATGCTTGATCGAGTTGCTTGCGGCCATTTGCTGCTCAATCACCTCTGGCGCAACCGCTGCGGCTGCCGCGCGGGCGGCCACCAGGGGCGCGGTACGCTCGGTGCGCGTCAGGCCAGGGTGAACCACGTTGACGTTGATGCCTTTCGGGCCCAATTCATCGGCCAAATTTTTGCTCAAAGCCACCAGCGAAACATTGCGCATGGAGCCGACAACGTTGCCGGTTTGCCGTGCCGCCAGACCGCTGATGTTGACGATGCGCCCCCAGCCTGCCGCCTTCATGCCAGGCACAACAGCGCGGGCGACACGGATATAACCCATGACTTTGACATCCATCTCCGCATGGTAATAATCGCCGGTGATGTCGGCCAGCTTCGGAGGGGCGGAAAACCCTGCCGGTTCAGCGGCGGCATTGACCAAAATGTCAATGGGGCCGCCCAAAAGCTGCGCCGCCTCGGCCACGGCATGCTCGACTTGCGCGTCGTCTCGGGTGTCGGCGCAAACACCGACGACCAGACGGCCAGTTTCGAGTGCTAGTTCGTCCGATGCCCGCTGCAATGCGTCGGCCGCGCGAGCCAGCAAAGCCACGTCAGCGCCCTCTTGTGCAAGGACACGCGCAATCGCTTTGCCAATGCCTTTACTGCCGCCAGTCACCAGCACGCGTTTGCCTTTGAGTTCCAAGTCCATGATAAATCTCCATTGAGGGCGCACAAAGCAAAAAGCCTTCAAGTTTTAAATCTTGAAGGCCTTAGTATGGTGTGAAACCGCTCGAAAGATGATTTTAAACCCGCATGGATACTAGGTATAACGGTTGAAATATTAATTTTGTTCCCCCGTTTGTTCCCCCGCTTTGCCGTGGATACCCTCGATTTATAGGCCAGCGGTCGCCGTCTATTAATCAAGTGTCTCTTTTTGACGATCAATGTTTCCCTATCGCAATAGTTCCAAAAGCCTGCCATTCACAAACCCGCCAATCAGCGCATAGGCGGGCTGGCTTGGGTGCATCTGATCCCCGGCAAAGCTTAAATCAGCGCCAAAGGTTGATCGCATGAAGGTGTCATTGTCAATCACTGGCGTTGACGTTTCTATGCCAACATCCCGTATCACTTGCGCCAGTGCTGTCACGCGGGCTTCATAGGTCGGGTTTGGCGTCATCAATACGACGAACTTACCTCGTTCCCGAGAAGCCCGGATAACCTCGCGTAGCTGTGCAGCGTACAGGGCGGGACTGACCTGAAACGCATCGTTGATCGCATCTGCAATCAGTTCAACCGTTGCGCCATCACTTGCAATCGTAGCGGCCCATGTCGGCAAGACATCGCCCAAAGCCTGCCCGCCGATGCAGTTGGACATGTCAATCGTAAAACCGGGGACGTGAATGTAAGTCGGCCATGGGCTGGCAACGCGGAAATAGGTACGGGTCAGAGGATCGTAAGCACTACCGTAACAGGTGCTGTCGCCAGTGATGCGGATGATCCCCGACTTGGCTTGGGTGACCTGGGTCACAGCTCCGCCGCCGCCGCAAGCAGTAAGGAATAGTAAAAGAATCAGCGCAACTTTCATAGCTGCCCTTCCCTGGCCCCATAGGGAAAGTCAGAAGCGGCAAACCGCGCCAGGGCCAAATTGACCCAATCAGGAAAAAGCATGGAGCGTATTTGTAATTGACGTGATGCGTCATTCTATTTGACGTGTCACGCTTTGCTTATTGCGTCAATTCCAAACACCATTGCGCCCATGAAAATTGGGCAAGTCATACGGGGGATAAGGGAGGCGCACAATGCGACGCTTGAGGAAATTGCCTTGGCTGCCGACACGAACGCCAGCAACCTGTCCCGCATTGAGCGCGGTACGCAGGGCTATTCACCCGAAACCTTGGATCGAATTGCTACTGCCTTGGGGGTGACAGTCTCGGAATTGCACCGAAGGATGGAGATAGCATTGCAAAGTGGGGGCAAAACTGGCGTTGGCGCCGCTGGCCAGAAGCCCCGAGAACTTGATCTTGCGATGACGTCGAGTAAGTATTCAGCGCTTACGCCGGATCATCGGGAATTGGTGGACGAATTCATGACGCTGTTGCTTAGACGGCAGCGGGGAAAAAGAGCGTAGGTTTGCGCTACACGTCAGTCCGCTACCGCACGGCCAACAATAGATGCGGATGTGTGGCGATTCACGCTAGCGAAGTTCAGGCAGGGTTTAAACAACTGCCTATGGGGCGGATGCTTTGTCCATAGGCCGGCCTACTCAACAGGCTTCAATCAAATCCCTCGCCCGCCGTACCTCAGCATTCACTGCCTTGGACCAATG
>JANYCG010000035.1 GCA_025360385.1 Burkholderiales bacterium
GCCCCCTTGCCAATGCTCTCCGGCCAGCGCTGCATGATGGATTTTTGCTTGGTATAGAAACGCACACCCTCTTCGCCATACGCGTGCATGTCACCAAACAATGATCGCTTCCAGCCGCCAAAACCGTGCCAGGCCATGGGCACCGGGATGGGCACGTTGACGCCGACCATGCCGATCTGCACACGGCGGCTGAACTCGCGGGCCACGTTGCCGTCGCGCGTGAACAGGCTGCAACCGTTGCCAAACTCGTGCTCGTTCACCATTTGCAGCGCCTCGCCAAAATCCTTCGCGCGCACGCAGGCCAGCACCGGGCCGAAAATTTCTTCTTTGTAGATGCGCATCCCGGTCGTCACGTGGTCAAACAACGTGCCGCCCAGCCAAAAGCCGCCAGACGTGTCAGTACCGCAGCCCACACCCGCCTGGGTGCCGTCAAAGCCCCGCCCATCGACCAGCAGCTTGGCACCTTCTTTGACGCCCACGTCGATGTAGCCGGTGATGCGGTCGTGTGCGATGCGGGTGACGATGGGGCCCATCTCGGCGGCCAGGTTGGTGCCGTTCAGCACCTTGAGTTGCCGGGTGCGTTCAACCAGCAGGGGCATTATTTTGTCGGCCACGTCGCCCACCAGCACGGCCACGCTGATGGCCATGCAACGCTCACCGGCCGAGCCGTAGGCGCTGCCAATCAGCGCGTCCACGGTCTGCTCGACGTCGGCGTCGGGCATCACCACCATGTGGTTTTTGGCACCGCCCAGGGCCTGCACGCGTTTGCCGTTTTTGGCACCGGTCTCATAGATGTAGTTGGCAATCGGGGTGGAGCCGACAAAACTCACGGCCTTCACGTCGGGGTGGTTCAACAAGGCGTCCACCGCTTCCTTGTCGCCCTGCACCACGTTGAACACGCCGTCGGGCAGGCCGGCTTCTTTCAGCAGCTTGGCCTGCAAGAGTGTGGCGCTGGGGTCGATCGGGCTGGGCTTGAGGATGAAGGTGTTGCCCGCCGCAATCGCAACCGGGTACATCCACATCGGCACCATGACGGGGAAGTTGAAAGGTGTGATGCCGGCCACCACGCCCAGGGGCTGGCGCAGCGTCCAGTTGTCAATGCCGGTGCTCACCTGGTCGGTGAAGTCGCCCTTGAGCAGTTGCGGCATGCCGCAGGCGAATTCGATGATGTCGATGCCCCGCGCGACCTCGCCCTGCGCGTCGGTGAAGACCTTGCCGTGCTCGGCGGTGATGGCGTGGGCCAGCGCGTCTCGGTGGGTATTGACCAGCTCCAGGTACTTGGACATCACCCGTGCGCGGCGGATCGGCGGGGTGTCGGCCCACGCCGGGAAGGCGGCCTGCGCAGCAGCCACGGCGGCAGCCACTTCAGCGGCATTGGCCAGGGCGGTTTGGCCGGTGACAGCGCCCGTGGCCGGGTTGAACACGTCTTGCGTGCGGCCCGAGGTTCCGGCGACGGCCTGGCCGCCAATGTAGTGGTTGATTTGAGAAATTGTCATGGCGGATATCCTGCAATGTGATGGGAAGAAATGGGGGGAAAAGTTTTAACTTGTTATTAAAACAATAGCTGAATAGTTATGTTTGACGGGGACTTCAGCCCTAGTCACCGGTCCAAACTGGTTTTCGCTTCTCCTGGAAGGCCTTTTGCCCTTCTTTGGCGTCACGGGTCAGGGTGAACAGGGCAATTTGGCTCTCGGTGAACGACATCGACTCTTCAAACGACATCGACTCGATTTTCTTCAGGGTGTAACGGCCACGACGGATGGCGGCGGGTGATTTGTCCAGCAAGCGGGCCAGCAGCCAGTCCAGCCGCACGTCCACGTCGGCCTCGTCTTCGGCCTGCACATAGTTCACCAGGTTGTAGGCCAGCGCCTGCGCGGCCGTGATGGGTTCACCCGTCAGGCACATTTCATTCAAGACGCGCCGGGGAATCAAATGCTGCAACACGCTCAAAACCTGGGCCGGGAATATGCCGACCTTGACCTCGGGCAGGCCAAACACCGCGTGCCGCGCTGCCACCGCCAAGTCGCACATCGACAGCAGGCCAAAGCCGCCGGCCATGCAGGCCCCGTTGACCCGCGCCACCAGCGGGATGCAACTGGCCTGCGCCACCCGCAGCAACTGGGCCAAATGGCCAATGGGTTCGGAATAGTCTGTGGTGAAGGCTTTGGCCGACTGCAAATCCGCGCCGGCGCAAAACGCCTTTGACCCCGCACCGGTGATGACGATGGCGCGGATGCCGCGCTGGCCCTGCGCAGCGCTGATGGCCTGCGACAGGCCCGCCAACACAGCATGGCTCATGGCATTGCGGCGCTCCTCGCGCTGGATGGTGAGCCACAACACGGGGCCGCGCTGCGCCACCGCCAGTTCGCCGGTTGGGGGGGCGGCGCTTGAAAGGGGGGAATCTGTTGTCATGGGGGCTCCGCAGTTTTGAGGGTTGGACGTATTTTGCCTGCGCCCCGCCATGGGCGCGCGTCGCCCAAGGTACGATAGGCGCATCATGACGGAGGATGAGTCCACTGAATTGGCGAGCGACGCTGCGCCCAGAATTGCCTGGGTGCAGTCGGCGGCTGGCCTGTGCGCCCAGGTGCTGGGGCGCTGGACGGCGGCGCGTTTGGCCGAGCCCATGGCCCTGGACAAGGCGCTGGCTGACATGGCCCAGGTGCCTGCATCGTCCGCCACCCTGGCCTGGGATTTGCGCGGCCTGCACGCGCTGGACCATGTGGGCTCGCAGGTTTTGTGGAATGCCTGGGGCCACCAATTGCCGCCCGTTCTGCACATGTCTGCCAGCCACAAGGCCATGCTGGCGCGGGTGCAGCGCTTTAGCCAACCCGACCCGCAAGAGCCGCCGCTGACCCCCTGGCAGCGGCTGCTGAACCACGTAAAAAACCGCCTGTCCCACCTGGGTGAGTTGTTGCTTCATCTGTTAGACCATTGCAGTGACCTGGTGCGCCTGGTCGGGCAGTTGCTGCTGGACCTGATCCAGTTGGCGCGCAAACCCGGTGCCGGCCCGTGGCGTGATGTCTCGGGCCACCTGTACCGCATTGGTGCCACGGCGATGCCGATCACCGCGCTGGTCGGGTTTTTGATTGGCGTGGTGCTGGCCTACCTGGTGTCGCAGCAGTTGCGCCAGTTCGGCGCCGACGCTTTCATTGTGGATTTGCTGGGCATCTCGCTGATCCGTGAACTGGGGCCGGTGCTGGCCGCCATTCTGATCGCCGGGCGCTCAGGCTCGGCCATCACCGCGCAGATTGGCGTGATGCGAGTGACCGAAGAGCTGGACGCCATGCAGGTGATGGGCATACGCCAGGGCTTTCGGCTGGTGATGCCGCGCGCCATTGCGCTGGCGCTGGCCATGCCGTTGATCACCGTGTGGACCACGGCGGCAGCGCTGGCCGGGGGCATGTTGGCGGCCGACATCGTGATTGGCGTGACCCCGGCTTTTTTTGCCCATGCGCTGCCGGCGGCAGTGCAAGTCTCCAACCTGGGCCTGGCCGTCGGCAAGTCCGCCGTGTTCGGCCTGCTGATCGCGCTGGTGGGCTGCCACTTTGGCCTGCGGGTCAAGCCCAACACCGAGAGCCTGGGCGAAGGCACCACCGCCTCGGTGGTGACGTCCATCACCGTCGTCATCCTGGTGGACGCGCTGTTTGCCGTCGTGTTCAAGGACATCGGAATCTGACCCGCCGATGAGCCAGCCACACCCTTCCCCCGTCAACGCGCCGGTGGCACCCCAAACCACGCCGGTCATCGACATCTCGGGCCTGTGGTCCGTGTTCCGCACCGCCGGCGTCGAAGCGGTGGTGCACAAAGATTTGCACCTCAGCGTCCAGGTCGGCGAGATGTTGTCGATCGTCGGCGGCTCGGGCTCGGGCAAGACGGTGTTGCTGCGCAAGATACTGGGCCTGGTGGCACCCCAGCGCGGCAGCGTCAAGGTGCTGGGCCAGCCCGCCAGTGAGCTCAGCCGCGAGGGCGCAGCCAGCCGGGTGGGCATGTTGTTCCAGCACGGCGCATTGTTCTCTGCCTTCAGCGTGCTGGACAACATCGCCTTCCCCTTGCGCGAGCTTAAAACCCTGCCCGACGACCTGGTGCGTGACGCCGCCTTGGTCAAGCTGCAAATGGTCGGTTTGAGCCGCGCCCATGCTGAAAAAATGCCCTCCGACCTGTCCGGCGGCATGATCAAGCGGGTGGCGCTGGCGCGCGCCCTCATCATGGATCCGCCGCTCTTGCTGCTGGACGAGCCCACGGCCGGGCTGGACCCCGACAGCGCCGACGCGTTTTGCGCCCTGCTGCGCTCTTTACACCGCGAACTGGGCTTGACCATGCTGATGGTCACGCACGACCTGGACACCCTGTTTGAGCTGAGCTCGCGCATTGCCGTGCTGGCCGACAAACACGTCATCGTGAGCGGTCCACCCAAAGACGTCATCGCCTTCCCGCACCCCTTCATCCACGATTTCTTTTTGGGTGAACGGGGCCAGCGCGCGATGGAGCTGCTGCGCGAATACCCTTTTGCGGTTTAGCAAAACGCCTGCGCCGCCATTGACATTGACATTGACACCGTATTGACCCAGGAACCAGAAGGAAGCTTGTATGGAAAACAAATCACACGCGCTGATCGCAGGGGCCTTTGTGCTGCTGGTCTCGGCGCTGCTGGTGGCCATGGCCATTTGGCTGACCCGTGACAAGTCAGTCCACCATGTCTACGAGCTGTCCAGCCGCGAAAACGTGACCGGCCTGCAACCGCAGGCGACGGTCAAGTTCCGGGGCGTCTCGGTGGGCAAGGTCATGGGCATCAGCTTCGACCCGCAAAACCGCGGCAACGTGCTGATCCGCATCTCCACGGACGAACTGGCGCCGGTCAGCAAATCCACCTTTGCCACGCTGGGCTTCCAGGGCGTGACGGGCCTGGCCTTTGTGCAGCTTGACGACAGCGGCGAGTCCAAAGAAGACCTGCCCACCCGTGAAGACGCGCCAGCGCGTATCCCCATGCGCTCCAGCCTGTTCACCAAACTGTCCGAGCAGGGCACCAATATCCTGGTCCAGGTGGAGGAAAGCAGCCGCAAGCTGAACCAGCTGTTAACCCCTGACAACCAAAAGGTGCTGTTGGGCGCGGTTCAAAACATTGGCCAGGCCGCGACCGGCCTGGGCCAGGCGGCCAACAGCATCCAGCGGTTTTCAAGCAACGCCGACAAAATCCTCGACGCTCAGTTTGGCCCGGAAAAAATGAACCTGCCCAAACTGGCCGCCGAGGTCGCCGACACGCTTAAATCCCTGCAAACCACCTCCAAAAGCCTGGAGGCCACATCCGACGAGGCCAGGGCGCTGGCGGGCGAATTCAAACAGGTTTCGCAAGCCCTGGTCAAACCCGGCGGCATGGTCGACAAGCTGACCGACGGCGTGCAAACCCTCACCAATGTGGGCCAGTCGCTGTACAACGGCACCTTGCCGCGCGTCAACCGCACCAGTGACGAAACCGCCCGCGCGGCGCGCCAGGTCAGCCGCACTGTCAACGGCGTCAACGACAACCCGCAGTCGCTGATTTTCGGCAATGGCCCGGCGCTGCCAGGGCCGGGTGAAACCGGCTTTGCGCCGCCGCTTGCGGCTGCTGGCAAGCCATAGGGCAGCACGGATCAATTCATCGCGGCTCCCTGAACCTCTGACAAGAAAGCAACCCGGCCATGACACACCAAATTTTGATGATTCCTAAAAATATAGCTAACAATGCAGCATCCATAGGGACTTTCGCCCTGTTCATGCTATCAGTCAGCCTGTTGGCGGCGTGCGGCGCCCTGCCCGACAAACCCTTGCGCGCGGCCACCTTTGACTTTGGGCCGGGCGCGGCCAGCACCAGCCCCGCCTTGTCGCTCAATGCCAAATCGGCCGTGCCGCCACTGTCGCTGGGCGACGTAGACACCACCGCCGCGCTGGACGGCACGGCCGTGTTGTACCGGCTGGGTTTTGCCAACCCGCAAGAGCTGCGCCCCTATGCCCAGGCGCGTTGGAGCATGCCGCCCGCGCAACTGGTGCGCCAGCGCCTGGTGGACTATTTCAGCGCCCGACGGGTGGTGCTCAACGCGGGAGACGGCTATGGGCAATCGGCCATTCCGTGGCAACTGCGCGTGGAGCTTGACGAGTTCAGCCAATGGTTTGAATCTGCCAGCGCCAGCAGCGGCACGGTGCGCCTGCGCATCACGGTGATCCAGGCCTCGCCCCAAGGCGAGAAGCTGCTCGGCCAGCGCAGCCTGCGGGTGCAGCGGCCAGCGCCCAGCGCCGACGCTGCAGGCGGCGTGCGTGCGCTTGCCGACGCGACCGACGCGGCGGTGCTGGAGCTGGACCGGTGGTTGTTGCAATTGCGTTAAAGCGCCCGCCCCATGCCCACCGTCGAAGCTCAAATTCAAAGGTTTGGCCTGGAACAGCACGGCTTTTGCACCGGCTTGTCCGGCCACGCGCCCAAGTGGCGCCATGAAGCGGCCCTGCTCGAAGACCTGAGCGCCCAGGAGACCGACACACTCGGCGCCCTGATGCCCAAGGTGCATGCCAGCCCTGGCCAGACGCTGATCCGCGAAGGCGACCTGGGCGACTGGATGTTGCTGATACTGGCCGGCACGGTGGACGTCTGCAAACAAACCGAAAGCGGCGAGGCCTCGCGCTTGGCGGTGCTGCGCCAGGGCACCAGCATTGGCGAGATGTCCATGCTGGACGCCGCGCCGCGTTACGCCTCGTGCATCGCGCTGGATGATGTCCAGGCCGGCGTGTTGACCCGCGCCACGGTCAGCCAGCTGATCCACACCCACCCCGCCATCGGCGCCAAACTGCTTGTCAAACTCACCCAACTGCTGGCCCAACGCCTGCGCAACACCAGCAGCCAGCTGGTCAAGGCGCTTGAAAAACAGAAGCAGACTGTGGCCTGATGGCGGTCGAATTTTTGAGGTTTTGTAGTTGGCGGTGCTGAGTGCTGGGTGTTGGCAGTAGTCGCTTCAAAATAAATAGCTATATACGCAACATTGACGGGGACTTTAGGCCACATTGGCTTCGAACATCTGTTTTATCATCACCCCATGCCCTTAAGTTGGAATGAAATCAAATCCCGTGCGCTGACCTTCAGCCGCACTTGGGCGGACGCGTCCAATGAAAAGAGCGAAGCCAAACCGTTCTGGATAGCCTTCTTTGAAATCTTCGGCATCACCGACAAGCGGGTGGCCAGCTT
>JANYCG010000086.1 GCA_025360385.1 Burkholderiales bacterium
GTTGGAGCGACGGCCCTGACTGCGAGTACTGCAGATGGTTGCCCGAAGGGCCCGCGACACCTAAGCCCTGGCGGCCTTGGGGTGGGGCAGGCGGCACCGCAGAGGGCGCGATGTTCCGGCATTCTTTGCCTCCAAACTTAAACAACTGGTCATTTCGGCCCAAAGCCCTTATGGTGATTAAACAAACAGCTACTGTTTTCGTAGCGCCCATGCACCGAGGATTTCAAGGCAAGCGCCGCACCCCCTGCCCAGCCACCACCGCCAACTGCGTGGCACTGACAAGCTGTGGCGCAATCTCGGCCAGCGGCGCCAGCACGAAGGCGCGCTGCCACATGCGCGGGTGTGGCACTTGCAAACTAGCGGTGTGGATGACGGCGTCACCATACATCAAAATGTCCAGGTCCAGGGTGCGCGGTGCGTTGTGAAACGGGCGCTCGCGGCCAGCCAGGGATTCAAGGCGCTGCAATTGCGTGAGCAAGTCGTCCGCCTGCAAGCTGGTCTCAATTTCAGCCACGGCGTTGACGTAGTCTGGCCCACTGGAATCAACCGGGCCGGTGCGGTACAGCGATGACTGGCGCAACACGGTCGTGCCGGGCAAATTGGCCAGATCCCACAGGGCCTTCAGAACCGCAGCAGCCGCATCCCCCAGGTTTGCGCCAAGGCCGACAAAAACGCTGACATTGACCTTATGCGCTGGCGTCACCCGCAGCACCTTCTTGGCCACCTGCCGCGCCCGGGCCGCCCCCTGTGCCGGTGCCACTGCGACGGCGGCGACGGCGTTTTCTGGGGGCGTCGCCAGAGGGCATGTCGGGCGAATGATCGGCGTCCTGGCTTGGCGCCTCAATGTCGCCAGAAACCGGGGCTTCTGCTCTTGGCGGCCACGGCGGCCTGGGCGCACGGGCCATGCGCGGGCGTTGCGATTGCGCCTCGCGCACCTGGTCCACCAAATCCTGGCGAACGCTGTCGCCGGCCATACTGAACTCTTGCCACCAGTCGGCCAGCGCTTCTTCAACCTCGCCAATTTCGCAGCGCAGTCGCATGAAGTCAAACGCCGCCCGAAAACGCGGCTGGTCGACCAGGCCAAAGGGTGCGCTGCCCACGCGTTTTTCAAAACGCGGCTGCATCACCCAAATCTCGCGCATGTCGCCCGCCAGGCGGCCCCGGCCTGAAACGTCGCCAATGCGGGCGTTGAACACGTCGTCAATCGCGTCGTGCAGGGCCGCAAGCGACTGTTGTTCCTGGTTGATTCTTGCGGCCCAGCCGTCACGCGCATCGGCCCACAAAACGCAGGCCAATAAAAAGCTGGGGGCGACGGGTTTGCCCTCGCCCACACGGCGGTCGGTGTCACGCAGGGCGGCCGCCACAAAGGGCTGGTCGGCCCGCTGCACCACCACGTCGAGCAAGGGGTATATGCCGGTGGCCAAGCCCAGCAGTTTGAGCTGTTCTATCGACGCCAGCGAATGCCCGGTTTGCAGCAGCTTGAGCATTTCGTCAAACAGGCGGCTTTGCGGCACGTCCGCCAGCAATTCATGAGACTTGACCAGGGGCGCGGCGGTTTTAACCTCAAGCTTGAAACCCAGAGGGCTGAGTTTGGCGGCAAAACGAACGGCGCGGATGATGCGCACCGGGTCTTCGCGGTAACGCGTGGCGGCGTCGCCAATCATGCGGATGATGCGTTTTTGCGTGTCCGCCATGCCGCCGTGGTAGTCCACCACGATCTGCGTCTGCGGATCGTAATACATGGCGTTGATGGTGAAGTCGCGCCTTACCGCGTCTTCTTCCTGCGGACCCCAGACGTTGTCACGCAGCACCCGGCCCGAGGCGTCCACGGCGTGTTTCATGCCGGCCAGCTCGCTCTTGCTGGTTTTCTCGTTGCCGGCCACAGCTTCGGCCGCGGCGTTGTCCAGGTAGGCGCGGAAGGTGGAGACTTCGATCACCTCATGTTCGCGCCCGCGCCCATGCACCACGTGCACGATGCGAAAGCGCCGGCCGATGATGAAGGCGCGCCTGAACAGGCCCTTGACTTGCTCGGGCGTGGCGTTGGTCGCCACGTCGAAGTCTTTGGGGGCCAGGCCGACCATCAGGTCCCGCACGGCACCGCCGACGATGTAGGCCTCAAACCCGGCGTCTTTCAGGGTGCGCACGACGAAGCTGGCGCGGTCGTCCACCAGCTTGGGGTCAATGTGGTGAACATTGGGCCCAATCTCTTCACGTTTGCCGAATTTCGGCTTTTTTCCCCGGCCAGCGGCTTGGGAGGCTTTGTCGAGCAGTCTGTCGATGAATTTTTTGATCAAGTCTTGGTTCCAGTCACAAGGGGCGTGGGAGTGTTCAGAGAATCATTTCCCGGGATGAAGTGCAAGGCGCAGGGCGCGCAGCAACCACATTGCACTTCGGGTGCATGAAAATTGCGGGCACCACCGAACGCCACGTATTCGCTCACGCTCAGTTCGGCAATTCGCCCGAAAAATGGATTTATGAAGGCTCCCAAAGGTCGAGTATGCGCCATCCGCGCTCTGTGGCGACGCTGCGCAGGGCCGCATCGGGGTTAGTGGCGACCGGGTGATTGACTTTTTCCATCAAGGCCAGGTCATTGATGGAGTCTGTGTAAAAGCTGATGTCGGCGTCGGCCCAGGCCAAGTGGCGTTCAGCCAGCCACTGTTCGACTCGCGTCACCTTGCCTTCGCGGGCGGACGGCACGCCTTTGATCTCCCCCGTGATCCAGCCCGTGCCGCCAGGGGCTGTGTCCCGCTCAAGCTCGACCGCAATCAGCGCATGCACGCCGAACACGTCGGCAATCGGCCGTGTCACAAACTCGTTGGTGGCGGTGACGATGACCAGGGTATCGCCGGCCTTCAGATGCAAGGCCACCAGCGCCATTGCTTGCGGTCGAATAGCCGGATTGATCACATCCCTCATGAAACGGGCATGTGCTGCTACTGAATTAGCAGCGCCTTGCTGGCGGATGGCATCGGTGGCAAAACGCACATAGTCGTGAATGTCCAGCGTGCCGGCCTTGTAATGGGCAAAAAACTCCTCGTTGCGCCGGGCGAATGTAGCCGGGTCGGTCCAGCCCAGGGTGGCGGTGAACACGCCCCAGGAATAGTCGGAATCCAGGGGCAGCAGCGTGTGGTCCAGGTCAAACAGCACGAGATTCATAGGGCCCCCACGCTCCCGCACTTCGTGTCGTCGCTGCCCCCCGAGGGGGCTAATTTTTCTTGGGGCGGCCCGGCGAAAAATTTCATAGGGCCCCCACGCTCCCGCACTTCGTGTCGTCGCTGCCCCGCGCAGCCAACCTGCGCTTCGCTTGGAGTGGGGCTAATTTTTCTTGGGGCGGCCCGGCGAAAAATTTCATCACTCAGGACGCTTCCATCATGGATTTGATCATCGGGATGGTGATGGCGCGCTGGGTTTGCATGGCGTAGCCGTCCATCAAATCGAGCAACTCCATCAGGCTGCCCAAGTCCCGGCTGAAGCGGGTCAGCATGAAGTCCATCACCTCATCGCCCAAAAAAATGCCGCGCGCGTCCGCGGCCTTTCGCAGCACAGCGCGGCGCTCGGGTTCGCTCAAAACCTGCAAGGCAAACACATGGCCCCAGCCCAGGCGTGACCGCAAGTCGTCACGCAGTTTGAGGTCCGCCGGCGGCAGCGCACCGGCCCCCATCACCCAGCGCTGCGAGGTTTGCGCGTTGACAAACCAGTTGAACGCCGCATGTTGCTGCGTGACGTTGTACAGGTGCACATCATCCAGCAGCACGGCCGCCCAGGCGTGGTTGAACTGCGGCGGCTCCAGTACCGAGGCGTCGAGCCAACCCACCCTGCCGCCTTGCTCACGCAGGGCCTCGCGGGCGCTTTTGAGCAAATGGGTTTTGCCGCTGCCGCTGGCACCCCACAAATAGGTGGGCACGGGCGAACGCGTGGCCAGACTGGACTGGGTGCCCACCCAAAGGCTGAGGTGTTTGACCACGGCTTCGTTGGACCCGGCAAAAAAGTTTGCCAGCGTGGGGCCAGTGGCCAGGCCGATGTCGAGCGCGATTTGCTTCATCAATGGGCCAACGGGACTTTAAAAAACCGCATCACCCGGTGTAGAGCTTGCTGGCCATGTAACTGGCCTGAACGCGGCGTATCGCGACCAGCAACACAGCGCTGGCCGGCAGCGCCACCAGCACGCCGACCAGGCCAAACACCTGGCCAAAGGCGAGCAAGGCAAAAATCACCGCCAGCGGGTGCAGGCCAATGCGCTCGCCCACTAGGCGCGGCGTCAAGACGAAGCCTTCGAGCACCTGGCCACAGCCAAAGACGGCCGCTACCATCACCAGTGCCTTGATCGATGCAAATTGAAGCAAGCCAGCCAGCAGGGCCATCACCAGGCCAATGCCAAAACCCAGGTAGGGCACAAACATGGCCAGGCCAGTGAAGATGCCAATGGGCAAGGCCAAGTCCAGCCCGAACAGCGCCATGCCCACGCTGTAAAACACGGCCATGATAAGCATCACCAGCAACTGGCCGCGCAGGTACTGGCCCAGCACGGAATCGGCCTCATCGGTAAAGCTGTCGTAGGCCCCGCGCAGGGCGGGCGGCACCAGGGCCACGACGCGGCTGACAATGCCGCGCCAGTCCATCAACAGGTAAAACAGCGCGACCGGGATCAGCACCGCGTTGCCGACCAGCGTGAGCGCCACGCTGCCGCCCAGCTTCAAGGACGACAAAACCTGCGCGAACATGTCCTCAAAATTGGCATTGAGGTACTTCAGCACAAAAGCTTTGATGCTGGCCACGTCTAGCGCCACCTTGAAGCCGTATTGGGCCGCCCAGGGCGCCAGCCAGGCGTTGAACGCGTCTGCCAGCAGTGGCAATTGGGCCTGCATCAGCGGAATTTCCTTGGCCATGATGGGCACGATGAGCAGAATCAAACTCATGCCGGCCAGCACGAACAGCACCTCGACCAAAATGACGGCCAACACCCGTGGCATGCGCCCGCGCCCCAGGCCATCCAGCCGGTTGACCAGAGGCGTCAACGCGTAAGCCATCACGGCCGCCACCACAAAAGGCGTCAACACGGGGCCGAGCAGCCACAGGGTCAAAATGCCGACGGCGGCGATCAGGCCCCAGGCGAGGCCCTGTTTTTGTGTGGCAGTGAATTGCATTGAAATGTGAAAAATGGAGCGCAAACCAGCGCTTAAAATCGCTTCAAATTCTATCGGGGTCTGGTGCCCACCTTCTTTCCTGCGTGCCAGCCCTGATTTGGCCCCCCCTTTTCTCCGATTTCCCCCATGACAACACCCCCCACCCCCCTGTCTTACAAAGACGCTGGCGTTGACATTGACGCTGGCGACGCGCTGGTGGAACGCATCAAACCCCTGGCCAAAAAAACCATGCGCGAGGGCGTGTTGGCCGGCATTGGCGGCTTTGGTGCCCTGTTTGAGGTGCCCAAGCGTTACAAGGAGCCTGTGCTGGTCAGCGGCACCGACGGCGTCGGCACCAAGCTCAAACTCGCGTTTGAGTGGAATATGCACGGCACGGTTGGCATCGACCTGGTGGCCATGAGCGTGAACGACGTGTTGGTGCAAGGGGCAGAACCGCTGTTCTTCCTCGACTACTTCGCCTGCGGCAAGCTGGACGTGGACACGGCTGCCGCGGTGATTGGCGGTATTGCCAAAGGCTGTGAGTTGTCGGGCTGCGCCTTGATCGGCGGCGAGACCGCTGAAATGCCCGGCATGTACCCGGCCGGTGAATACGACCTGGCCGGCTTCTGTGTGGGCGCGGTGGAAAAGTCAAAAATCTTGACCGGTAAAGACGTGCAGGCGGGCGACGTGGTGCTGGGTTTGGCCAGCAGCGGCGTGCACTCCAACGGCTTCAGTCTGGTGCGCAAGTGTATTGAACGCGCGGGTGCATTGGCCCCTGCCACACTGGACGGCAAAGCTTTCAAACAGGCGCTGATGGAACCCACCCGCTTGTATGTGAAGAACGTGCTGGCGGCGTTGGCGGCGCATCCCCATGAAGGCGGCAGCAAAGGCATCAAAGCCCTGGCCCACATCACCGGCGGCGGCCTGCTGGAGAACATCCCCCGTGTGTTGCCCGATGGCCTGGCCGCACACCTGCGCAAAGGCAGTTGGCCGCAGACCGAGCTGTTCGCCTGGCTGCAAGCCACGGCGGGCGTTGACGACATCGAGATGAACCGCACATTCAACAACGGCATTGGCATGGTGGTGGTGGTGGATGCCGCCAGCGCCGGCGCCTGCGCCCAGACCCTGCGCCAGTTGGGTGAAACCGTTTACGAAATTGGCTTTATCGCGCCCAAGGGTTCTGGTGCCAGCGTGACTGTAGTTTGACAATGCTACAAATTTAGTACCTAACTACTCATATTCCACGGGGCTATAGGGCAATTTTTATACCCCTCGCCCTCTGCGGGGACCGCCTGACCCACCCCAGCACCGCCAGGGCTTAGGTGTCGCAGGCCCTTCAGGCGACCATCTGCAGTACGCAGTCTCTGGGCCGCCGCGCAAACTCACTTCGCTGCGCTGCGTTCAAACAGTGCGCGGCTGAGTCGTCTCGCTGCGCGAGACCCTCACCCAGAGCCTTTGCGTGCTTCGAGGCTGCGGCACATGCGTCCTGGCGGCGCTGGGGTGGGTCAGGCTCGATCAGAAACATTATTTTCGCCGTTGAATCAACTTATCTCTCTTGACCGCATTTCCTGAATGAGTGCCGAACAAAAGTCGCGGCGCTCGCTTCCGAAAATTTCGAGCAACTTATTGCCTATAGGCCTGTATTTCTCAGGCAGTGAGTCGACTTCCCCATGCTCCACAGAACTGTAAAGCCAAAGAACCATGCCTTCAGGACCCAGGTCGCTCTTAACCAAATCCGTATATGCAGCCATCGCCTGCATAAGCAAAGAATAGTTGTCCACCTTTTCCACAGAAAGATGCCCCTGCGAGTCCTTGTCTGCATGCTTCAGGAAGTTTGACGCCTCGCTTCGATTGCGCCAGAACGCCCGCCCAGCATCATCGCCAATGTGGGCGGTAATTTCATCAATCGTCGAGTCAGCGCCAATCGGCAACTTAGCCGCCATGTCGACGATCCAACCCATTAACTCAGCGTTCTCCGTAATGTGTTTTGGAAGAGTTCCGCGCCGAAAGTCTCTGACTACATAAAAGACTGAGATTTTTTGCACGTCAGCCGCTTCACTCATTCCTCTCGCGGCTTTGAGATCACTGATGAGTCGGTATGCTGCTGAAGCAACCGTATGTGCCAACCTGCACACTAAATTTGTAGCATTTCCAAGCCACGGTCACGCTGGTGTCAGAACTCTTGGTCGCGAAAAC
>JANYCG010000278.1 GCA_025360385.1 Burkholderiales bacterium
GGGCAACTGGGGCAGCGCTTGCAATAAGGTGCGCTGGCCTTGCAGCCACTCGGCATAGGCGGCGCTGCGGTCGAACTGGGCCTGCAGATCCTGCTGCTGCGCGCTGCTGCGGGGCGTCAGGCCCAGCACCTGCGCGGTGCCACCGTGTTGGAGCGCTTCGTTGGCAATTTCTTCCAGCAAGGCGGTTTGCGGCTCGGGCAGCACATAAGCGCCGTCGCGCAGCGCGGCGCAGCCGAGGCTCTTGAGCGCGCGCCAGATGCGCAGGCGCACGGCGCTGGGTTGGGTGGGCAGGGTAACGAGCAAAAGGGTGAACATCGGGCAAGGCGTTTGGGCTGAATCGAGTGGCTTTATATTTTGAAATATATGTTTCAAAAATTGAATCAAATGTATCAATATTTTTGACTTTGTCAAATCCAGGGCGTCTCAATCCGGCTGGGCCAATGGCGATGGAGTCGTGCGGGCTGTGGCCACGGTTGAATTACAATAAGCCCATATCAATTGATATGGGTACCCATATGAAAACCACCATCGATGTGTCGGACGCGCTTTTCAACGCCGCCAAGGAATTCGCACAAAGAAGCCAGACGACGCTGCGCGCTGTGGTGGAAGACGGCTTGCGCCGGGTCCTGGCCGATGCCCATTCCCCCGCCAGGCCGGCCTTCAAGCTCAAGGACGCGCGTGTCCGCGGCAAGGCCATGCTGGTGGCGGACCCCCGTCGCTGGCAGCAGCTGGAAGAAGAGCATGTGAATGAACGGGTTGTAGCCCGTGTGGCCAAACCCCGCGCCTGATGCCTACAGGATCGCCTCATGATCGCCGTCGATACCAACGTGCTGGTGTACGCCCACCGCGCCGAATCCCCCTTCCATGACCAGGCGTTTGAATGCCTGAGGTCGCTGGCCGAAGGTGCCCGACCCTGGGGCATGGCGGTGAGCTGCGTGCACGAGTTTTTGGCCATCGTCACCCACCCCAAGGTGTTCAGGCCGGCCAGTAGCGTCGACCAGGCGCTGGCGCAAGTCGACGCCTGGCTGGCGTCGCCGCAGGCGCAGGTGCTGCACAGCGGCCCGCAGCACTGGCGCATCCTGTCAGAGCTCAGCCGCAAGGCCAGGCTACAGGGCGGGCAGTTTCACGACGCGCGCATCGCCGCGATCTGTATTGAAAACGGTGTGTCCGTGCTGTGGAGCGCTGACCGTGACTTTGGGCGGTTCAAGGCTTTGAAGACGGTGAATCCGCTGGTGTGATGGCCAGAGCGTCGTCAACGTTTGGCACGGGGCAATCACTCACCGTAAGTTGAGTTTTGGCTTTTATAAAACTCGAATTAATTGGCCTGGCGTTCAATAGGCAGAGTCCCGCCGCGCCACTTTGACAACCAGTAGCACGATGTGACTGCGTTTGATTTCAACAATCAACCTCACCTGCCCCAGGCGGTAGCGATGAAAACCGGCCCAAGGCCCGGTGAGCGGGTGGCCACGGCTGGCCGGGTCAGACAGCTGGCAGACGGCGGCAAGGTACCTCTTGACGTCCCGCGCCACGCCCTTGTCGAGTTTGGCAAGTTCCTTGGCGGCTTCAGGGGCGTAGTCGAGCTGCCAGAGCATCAAATGCTGATCTTGGCATAGACCTCCGCGGCTGGAATGGCCTTGGCCTTGCCGGACGCCAGCGCAGCGCTGCGTTTGGCGGCATCACGCCCGTCCGAGCAGTCTTCTAGCCAGCCGGCAAGCAGCTCGGGGACGCTGGTGCGGTGGCGCTTGGCTTCGGCCTGCAATTGTTCTGCCAGCTCGCGGGGCAGGTCAATGGAACGGGTGGCGAACAAGTTAAGCATGGCGGTCTGGTACTCCTGGGGTGATTTTACGCGTCGGCCGTGGAGGCCGCAAATTGTTAAAGAACCCTAAACAACCGTACCGATCCACGCCCGGCCTTTGGGCATGGCGGTGAGCTGCCTGCACGAGTTTTTGGCCATCGCCACCCACCCCAAGGTGTTCAAGCCGGCCAGCAGCGTCGACCAGGCGCTGGCGCAAGTTGACGCCTGGCTGGCTTCGCCGCAGGCGCAGGTGCTGCACAGCGGCCCGCAGCACTGGCGCATCCTGTCAGAGCTCAGCCGCAAGGCCAGGCTTCAGGGCGGGCAGTTTCACGACGCGCGCATCGCCGCGATCTGTATTGAAAACGGGGTGTCCGTGCTGTGGAGCGCCGACCGCGACTTTGGGCGGTTCAAGACCTTGAAGACGGTGAATCCGCTGGTTTGATGAGTGCTGATGGGTGCTGCGGGGCTGCTGCTAGACTCAGCCCAGACAAGCTGTCCCAATTTTGATCCAGGAGCCATTGATGCAATTTACCCTGACGCAAGCCGTGAAACAGGCATCAGCACTTGATGTCGGAGTCCTTGGGGGGGGGGGGGGCTGAATCTGCGATCAGGCCAGGCTGGGCGGCCCTGTTTGCCGCATTGGCGCTTGTTGCATGTGGTGGTGGAGGTGGTGGTGGAGCAGTTGCGACGACTGGGGTTACTGGAGTCACAACACCTGGGATTACGACACCTGGAGCTACGGCTGTTGTGTCGGGTACGCTTGTCGTTCCGACGACCTGTGTCATCCCGGCCGGGAGCGCTGTGGGTGCCTCATGCGCTGCGACAGCGGCATACAGCATCGTCAACTCTGCAACACCGTCACTCACAGTGGATGGCGTGAAGGTCTCGGGCACTGCGTCTGGCACACCGACGCTCAATCTCGCAACGGGCACTCACATCGTCGCAATTTTGGACGTGGCAACCACGCTCAAAACTGCAACCGTGGTGGTGTCTCAGCAGGCCGTTGGTACCAAGCCATCAAATGCAGTCCTTGCCACCAAAGGCGGGGTTCTGAAGAATATCTGCATTTATGTCCCAGCAGATGGCAACACCTGCGTGGACGTCGGTGGTACGACTGCATCGTGCTTGATCTACGACCAAGTGACCACGGGTGCAAATGTGGTGAATTGTGGACAGCTTACCAATTTGGCAAGCCGTGCCAACTATGCCATCGACTGGACAAGTAAAACGCTTGTTCCTTTCGCTGGCACACCACTTGGTACCTCACATAGCACTGGATATAACGGTGGAGCAAACCCCTACGCAAGTTGTGGTGTTGGAGCATCGCTTAATGGTCTTCATGTGATCCTTTCTGACGGCAGCCTCATCTACACTGTTTCAGCTGGCTTCGCCTATGAACTGCGCAAACACCCTAGTGCTGCCACAGCCGCAGCAAGTAGCTGTGCTGGCTACACTGTGATCAACACCAATGCAGATGCCAATAACGGCGGTGCTCAGTACCTGACATTTGCCCCTTAGGGTCTTTTAAAGCCGCAGCCTTCCAAAAGCCTCTCATCG
>JANYCG010000202.1 GCA_025360385.1 Burkholderiales bacterium
CGCACCAGGTTGCCGCCGTCGGTGCCGGATTTGGCCCCCAGGCAACCGGTGACAATGACGCGGCCATTTTCGGCCAGAGCTTCGCCAATCGTGTCCAGGCTTTCTTTCACCGCGTCGTCAATGAAGCCGCAGGTGTTGACGATGACCAGGTCTGCGCCGTGAAAGGTTTTGGACGTCTGATACCCCTCGGCGCTCAATTGCGTGAGGATCAATTCAGAGTCAGTCAGCGCCTTCGGGCAGCCCAGGCTGACAAAACCGACCTTGGGAATCTTGGTGGCCGAAACAGGAGGGGAAAACACTTCACTCATTCATTTACCTTTTGACGCCGAACGTGCCCAGCATCTGTTCGGTTTGTTTTTGCATTTGCTCCTGCATTTGGGCAAACAGGTTTTTGGACTGCGCCAGGTTCTTGCCCATCAAGCCCTGCATGATCGGGCTTTGCAGGCCCATGAACTGGGACCACATTTCCGGCGTCAGGCTCTTGGACTGCTCGCCCAGGCGGGCCTGCACGTCCATCATGGATTGAATGCTTTTTTCAAGGTAGCCGCCCATGAAACCCTGCATGGCATTGCCATAAAACCGGATGACGCTGGCCAGCACGTCGGGCGTGAACATTGGAGAACCGTTGGACTCTTCCTCCAGAATGATTTGCAACAAAATGCTGCGCGTCAGGTCTTCGCCGGTTTTGGCGTCGCGCACCACAAATTTTTCTGTGTCCATCACCAGCTGCTTCACTTCGGCCAGGGTGATATAGGCCGAGGTGTCTGTGTCATACAAGCGCCGGTTGGGATACTTTTTAATCACCCGCTGCAAGGCTTTGGGCGGCACCGTCGGCTTTGACGCTGGCGCGGGCTTGGGTGGCTCGCCACGTGCAGTCGCTGTCGTTTTTTTGCTTGGCATGAAGTGTCATCCCGAATTATTTTGCAACGCAAACCAGCGTTTAAACTGGCTGGTGACTAAAGCTTGTTGCCTATTGCATATTCCATATTGCACTGCAACACATTTTAGGGATTGGCAAACCCGACAACAAAGCAGGTTTACCCTCAGTTTGGCCCGGCAAACCTACCCGATGGGGCGGCATTGCGGGCATTCTGAAACACATCTGGTCAATGTGAAAATTGGTAGGCGCGAATGGACTCGAACCATCGACCCCCACCATGTCAAGGTGGTGCTCTAACCAGCTGAGCTACGCGCCTGAAAGTCTGTCCGAGAAAAGCAAATTATAGCAGCGATAATTGGCGCGAGGCTTGACTTCCCTCATTTAAAACCACTTTTCACAGGAGAAAAAAATGGACATCGCAGGCAAAATAATCATCGTGACGGGCGGCGCGTCAGGCCTTGGTGAAGGCACTGCTCGGATGTTGGCTGCCAAAGGCGCCACCGTCGTTATCGCCGACATGCAAGCCGACAAAGGGGAGGCCGTGGCCCAAGAAATCGGCGGCGCATTTGTGAAGTGTGACGTCACCAGCGAGGCCGACGGCATGGCCGTGGTGGCGAAGGCGGTGTCCTTGGGCAAGCTGATGGGCCTGGTGAACTGCGCAGGCATCGCCAGCGCCGAAAAAACCGTGAATAAAAATGGAGCTCATCATTTTGAATCCTTCAAGCGCACTGTCACCATCAACCTGATAGGCAGCTTCAACATGATCCGCCTGGCCGCAGCTGCCATGTGCAAGAACGAAGCAGAAGAAAGCACCGGCGAACGCGGTGTCATGATTTCAACCGCCTCCGTCGCCGCCTACGACGGCCAAATCGGCCAGGCCGCCTACAGCGCGTCCAAAGGCGGCATCGTCGGCATGACCCTGCCGGTGGCGCGTGACCTGGCGCAAAACGGTATCCGCAACATGACGATTGCGCCCGGCATTTTTGGCACGCCCATGATGGCCTCCATGCCCAAAGAAGTGCAGGCCTCACTCGCCGCAGCGGTGCCCTTTCCCTCTCGCTTGGGTACGCCGCAAGATTACGCCCGGCTGGCGGTGCATATTTTCGAAAACGACATGTTGAATGGCGAAGTGATCCGGCTGGATGGGGCGATTCGCCTGGCGCCGCGCTGACACGCCATTTGGCGGCAGTGGCGGCTGGTTTCGTCAACTTACACAATCAAATGTGCCGTATGTTCCCGTGTATGCTACATAGTTTGCTATATTTGTAATAGTAACCATGAAACTTCGCGATGCCTTGCTGAAACACCTTGCCGGGTGGTTTGCAATGTTGTGCTGCGTACTGCTGGTGGCTTGCGCGCAGCCTCAGCCGCCTGAAAGGGCATTCAGCGACAACGTCCCGCGCCAACCTGAGGCCACCTCAGGCAGCAGCCAAAAACCGGGGTGGTCTACAGCAACTTATGCCATCGCCACGTCCAACCCGCTGGCCACTGACGCTGGCGACCAGGTGCTGCGGGCGGGCGGCAATGCGATGGACGCTGCCGTCGCGGTGCAAATGGCGCTGGCGCTGGTGGAGCCCCAAAGCAGCGGCATTGGTGGCGGCGCGTTTTTGCTGCATTTTGACGGGCGCGAAGTCCGGAGTTTTGATGGCCGTGAAACGGCGCCACAACAAGCGACGCCGCAGCTATTTTTGGCGCCCGACGGCAAACCCATCGGCCATGTTCAGGCGGTGGTGGGAGGCCGCGCAGTGGGTGTTCCGGGCGTCGTTCGCATGTTGGCGCTGGCGCACCGCCAACATGGCAAGTTGCCGTGGGCCAGCCTATTTGAACCGGCCATCCGGCTGGCGCAAAACGGCTTCAGGGTCAGCACCCGCCTGCATGCCTTGCTGAGCCAGGAGCGCCAGCTCAAACAAGATCCAGCGGCCAAAGCGTATTTTTACGATCCCGAAGGCAAAGTCTGGGCCGTTGGGCATCTGCTAAAAAACCCGGAGCTGGCGGCGGTTCTTCAACGCATCGCGACAGAAGGTGACAGCGCCCTGATGCAGGGCGACATCGCGCAAGCGATGGTCGACAAAGTGCGCAACCACGCAGGCAACCCTGGCCTGCTTTCCTTGACAGACCTGGCAAGTTATCAAGCCAAACAACGCCCGCCCCTGTGTTTTGACTATGCCGCCGGGTCGCCCGGCCAGGTGAAAAATTATGCAGTGTGCGGCATGGGGCCACCCAGTTCCGGCGCCATCGCGGTGGGGCAAATTCTGGGCCTGTTGGGGCCGTCACAGGCCAGCCCAATGGCATCAGCCCTAAGCCCTGCTGGCGCACCAGACGTGCAACTTAGCGCGGACTGGTTGCACCGCTACACAGAAGCGTCGAGGCTGGCCTTTGCAGACCGGGCGCAGTTTCTGGCAGACCCCGATTTTGTCGACGCGCCCGGCGGTGGTTGGCAAAGTTTGCTGGCACCTGCCTACCTGGCACAACGTGCGCAACTGATCAGCGTTGGGGACAATGCAAAAAGCATGAACATCGCCCAGCCCGGCCAGCCCGCAGGCGTCAAAAGCAGTTATGCGCCCATGCCCAGCCAGCCCGAATATGGCACCTCACACATCAGCATCATCGACTCAGGCGGCCAAGCCGTGGCCATGACGACCTCGATTGAAAGCGCCTTCGGGTCGCGCCTGATGGTCAAAGGCTTCATGCTCAACAACGAGCTGACAGATTTCAGCTTTGCGCCGACCGATGCCAACGGCGTGCCGATTGCCAACCGGGTGCAGCCAGGCAAACGGCCTTTGTCCTCCATGTCGCCCACCCTGGTGATCGACAAGGACAGCGGCAAAGTGCTGATGTCGCTGGGTGGTGCCGGCGGACCCTTCATCATCCACCAAGCGGCCAAGATGCTTTACGCCACATTCAACTGGGGTTTGAATGTGCAGCAGGCCGCCAACCTGCCGAATTTCAGTTCTTTGAACGGGCCGACTTTGCTGGAAAAAGGCCGTTTTGATGCCGCCACGATCAAGCAGTTGAAGGCCATGGGGCACAGCGTGCTTGAATTTGACTTTGCCAGTGGCGTCACAGCCATCCAGCGCACACCCAATGGCCTGTTTGGCGGCGTGGATCCGCGCCGTGAAGGTTTGGTGATGGGCGACTGAACTGCGCCCACGCATCCCTACAATTCCCGCATGGCCATCCCGCAAACCTTCATTCAAGAACTGCTGTCTCGCGCTGACGTGGTGGATGTCGTGGGCCGTTATGTGCAGCTCAAAAAAGGCGGGGCCAACTTCATGGGCCTGTGTCCGTTTCATGGCGAAAAGTCACCCTCGTTCAGCGTCAGCCCGGCCAAACAGTTTTTCCACTGTTTTGGCTGCGGCAAAAGTGGCAATGCCATCGGGTTTTTGATGGACCATGCGGGCATGAATTTTGTAGAAGCCGTCAAAGACCTTGCCCAGCAATACGGCCTGCAAGTGCCGGAAGAAGAAAGTTCACCGCAAGACCGGGCGCGTGCAGCCGAGCAGCGGCAAAAACAGACCACGCTGAACGATGTGCTGGAAAAAGCGGGCCAGGCTTTTCGCGAGCATTTGAAAGACTCGCCCAGCGCGGTGGAGTACTTCAAGGGCCGGGGCGTGAGCGGCGAAGTCGCCCAACAGTTTGGCCTGGGGTATGCGCCCAAAGGCTGGCGCACGCTGGCCAGCGTGTTTCCGAAATACGACGACCCGCTGTTGGTCGAAAGCGGCCTGGTCATCCTGACCCAGGAGCCCGGCGAAGACGACAAACGCTACGACCGCTTCCGTGACCGCGTGATGTTCCCGATCCGCAACGTCAAAGGCGAATGCATTGGTTTTGGCGGGCGGGTGTTGGGCGACGACAAACCCAAATACCTGAATTCCCCCGAAACCCCCGTGTTCAGCAAGGGCCGCGAACTGTACGGTCTGTTTGAAGCGCGGCAAGCCCTGCGCGAACACGGCTTTGCGCTGGTGACCGAAGGCTACATGGACGTGGTGGCGCTGGCGCAATTGGGCTTTGCCAACGCCGTCGCCACCCTGGGCACAGCCTGCACCAACGACCATGTGCAAAAGCTGTTTCGCTTCACTGACGCCGTGGTGTTCAGTTTTGACGGCGATGCCGCTGGTCGGCGTGCGGCCCGCAAAGCGCTGGACGCCGCCCTGCCCTATGCCACCGACGTGCGCAACGTCAAGTTCTTGTTCCTGCCTGCCGAGCACGACCCGGACAGCTACATCCGCGCGTTCGGCAAAGACGCATTTTCCCGCTACATCAGCGAAGCCGTGCCCTTGAGCCGTTTTTTGATCGACTCGGCCCGTGACGGCTGCGACTTGAGCTCCGCTGAAGGCCGCTCGCTGCTGGCCAGCAACGCCAAACCATTGTGGATGGCACTGCCTGATGGCGCACTCAAACGCCAGTTGCTCACGGAATTCGCCAAGCTGGTCGATTTGGGCAACCATGAACTGTCAGACCTGTGGCTGCCCAAAACCCAACACAGCGAAACCGGCAAATTTGGCAAATCCGGAAATTATAAAAATGATAGCTACTCACGTAGCAGTGACAGGGACATGAAGCACTATTCATCGTCAACTTCGGCCCAAAGGTATTTTTCCGGCCCGCGTGCGGCTCCCACCAGCCGCGCCGACCATGCCGCGCGCCTGCTGCTCGGAAAAATGGCAGTCTGGGACAGTTTGACGGGTGAAGACCACGTCATGTTGTGCGAGTTGCCCAGCCCGCATGGGGACTTGTTCACCTGGCTTGAAGCCCAGTTGCATGACCACGGCCCGCAACCCTGGGGTGCCCTGCGCGAAGGCTTGCGCGGGCACGCGCTGGAAACCAAGGCGCTCAATTGGATGTCCGGGCCGGACCAGCACGCCAGCGGCGATGATGTTGATTCCGACCAGGAGTTGCGCCAGGTTTTGAACCGGATGATGATCGATCGGATCAACGGCCTGATGAACCGGGCGATTGAGGCTTCCAAAGCGGACCCTTCTGCACTGCAAGCCTACCGGGATCTGCAAAAACGCAAGACCGAACTCGAAGCCCTGGCGCGCAGCGGCAATCCAACGGCCACCAGCCCAGCCTGAGCGCATCAAGCTGCAGCGCGCCAAAATCCGTTTTTGGCTTGAATTTCAGTGAATCCCTGGGTATAATCCAAAGCTGCTCTGGCAAGAGCGACAGCAGCACCTCCGGGCCTGTGCCAACCGACGACAAACGTCTCGACCGGCCGATCTACCGCAAGGGCTGCACCCCAAATGTTCGCCCAAACATCTTGCCTTCGCGGTTGTCGTGACCTGTTGCTGCCTGAACCTTACGGCCTGAACCTGTGAGTACCTCTCGGCATTGCTACGCCCCGACAGCTTGCCCGCTTTCGCCTTGTTCCCTGCGTGTTGATTTTCCTGCCCCGAACCCCTGCACTGTGCGCCTGTGTCGCACGGGCCACACGGACACCGGCTTTTGCCAGTGGTTTTTTTGTTGATTCATGATTTGTCGAGGTCTATCTGATGCCAGCCCAAAACGCCAAGAAACCAGTTCTCCCCGCTGCCAAGCCAAGCTCAAAACCGGCGGCCAAAGTTCAAGCCAAAACGCCCGCCAAGCCAAACGCAAAGGCGCCTGTTAAAGCAGCGCCCAAGCTGCCTGCCAAAGTTGAATTGAAAGCAGTGGCAAAACCAGTGTCCAAACCGACGCCCAAAGTGCCGGCAAAACCGGACGGTAAAGCGCAAGCCAAGGCGGCCGCTGAAACCCTGCAAAAATCAATGGCCAACGCGGCAACCGCAGGTGCCAAGCGGGGCCGCAAGCCCAAGGTCGGCGACGCCAAACCTGGCGCTGACCTGGACATGGCCGAGATTGAAGCCGACCTGGCAGGCGAACCCGTGGTCGCGCCCGGCGAAAAAGTAAAACCCTTGCGCATGAAGATCAGCAAGGCCAAAGAGCGCGCCTTGATGAAAGAGTTTGGCCTGGACGAAACCGTCCTGTCTGAAGAAGACCTGGCCAAACGGCGCCAGCGCCTCAAGACCCTGATCAAGCTGGGCAAGACGCGCGGCTACCTTACCCACGGCGAAATCTCCGACCATCTGCCCGACAAGCTGATCGACGCGGAAACCATGGAAGCGGTCATTGTCACGCTGAACGACCTGGGTGTGGCGGTGTACGAGCAGACCCCTGACGCCGAAAGCCTGATCATCACCAACAACGCGCCCACTGGTGCGACTGAAGAAGAGGCCGAAGAAGCCGCTGAAGCGGCCTTGAGCACGGTGGACAGCGAATTTGGCCGCACCACCGACCCGGTGCGCATGTACATGCGTGAGATGGGCACGGTTGAGCTGCTCACGCGTGAGGGTGAAATCGAAATCGCCAAACGCATTGAGGGCGGCTTGATGGCGATGATGGAAGCCATCAGCGCGTCCCCCGCCACCATCGCTGAAATATTGCGCCTGGGCGAGGAAATCCGTGAAGGCAAAGTCGTCATCACCACCATCGTTGATGGTTTCTCCAACCCGAACGAGGCCGATGACTATGTGGCTGAAGAAGACTTTGACGAGTTCGATGCCGAAGACGACGATGACGGCAAAGGTGGCTCCAAGGCGCTGACCAAAAAACTTGAAGAGCTTAAAAAAGAAGCCCTGAACCGCTACGACCTGATGCGCGAGCTGTTCGAGAAAGTCCACAAAATCTACGACAAGGAAGGTTACGGCACACCTCATTACGTGGCTGCACAAAAAGCGCTGTCCGAACAGCTGATGTCGATCCGCTTCACCGCCAAGGCGATTGAGAAACTTTGTGACATGGTGCGCACCCAGGTTGACGACATCCGCAAAAAAGAGCGCGAGCTGCGCCGCATCATTGTGGACAAATGCGGCTACCCGCAAGATAACTTCATCGCCGACTTCAGTGGCCGCGACAAAAACGGCAACAAAGTGCCAAGCCAGCTGCTGAACCTGAAATGGATTGAGAAGCAGGCGTCTGCGGGCAAATCCTGGAGCGCCGTGATGGGCCGCAATATCCCGCCCGTGCAGGATCTGCAGCAAAAGCTGGCCGACCTGCAAGCCCGTGTGGTGGTGCCGCTAGACCAGCTCAAAGACATCAACAAACGCATGAACGAGGGTGAGTACTCGTCCCGCGCGGCCAAAAAGGAAATGATCGAGGCCAATTTGCGCCTGGTGATCTCGATTGCCAAAAAATACACCAACCGCGGTTTGCAGTTTCTCGATTTGATTCAAGAGGGCAACATCGGCCTGATGAAGGCCGTGGACAAGTTCGAATACCGCCGCGGCTACAAGTTTTCGACCTACGCCACCTGGTGGATCCGCCAAGCCATCACCCGCAGCATTGCAGACCAAGCACGCACCATCCGCATCCCGGTGCACATGATCGAAACCATCAACAAGATGAACCGCATCAGCCGCCAGCATTTGCAGGAGTTTGGTTTTGAGCCCGACGCGTCGGTGCTGGCCGAGCGCATGGAAATCCCCGAAGACAAGATCCGCAAGATCATGAAGATCGCCAAAGAGCCGATCTCCATGGAAACGCCGATTGGCGACGACGACGACTCCCACCTGGGCGACTTCATCGAAGACGCCGCCAACACCGCGCCCATGGATGCCGCCATGCAGGCCGGCCTGCGCGATGTTGTCAAAGACATTCTGGACAGCCTGACCCCGCGTGAAGCCAAGGTGCTGCGCATGCGGTTTGGCATCGAGATGACCAGCGACCACACGCTGGAAGAAGTCGGCAAGCAGTTTGACGTGACGCGCGAGCGCATACGCCAGATTGAGGCCAAGGCACTGCGCAAGCTCAAGCACCCTTCCCGCTCTGACAAGCTGCGCAGTTTCACCGACACGCTGTAGTTGACACCTTGCAATTGATAGGCGGCAAGGTCTTGGCATTTTCAGAACTGGGGCTTGGGCCCGAAATGGCCCAGGCCGCACATCGCCAGGGCTACCTGGCGCCCACCCCAGTTCAGTTGGCCGCCATCGGGCCGATTTTGCAGGGCCAGGACGTGTGCGTCCGCTCCCAAACCGGCTCAGGCAAAACCGCCGCGTTTTGCCTGCCGCTGTTTCAGCAGTTGATCAACCGCAGGCAAGAAAACACCCACCGTGCACCCGGGCCACGGCAAGCCCATGCCCTGGTGCTGGCCCCCACCCGCGAGATCGCAGCCCAAATTGGCGAGACCCTGCGCGCGCTGGCGCAGGGCCTGCCAAACGGTGCAGTCAAGATCTCAGTGGTGTTTGGCGGCGTCTCGACCAACCCGCAGATGATGGGCCTGCGTGGCGGTGCCGACATCGTGGTCGCCACCCCTGGGCGCCTGCTGGATTTGGCGCGGCAGAATGCACTTGACTTGTCACACGTTGGCTTTTTGGTGCTGGACGAAGCGGATCGCCTGCTGGATTTGGGCTTTTCTGAAGAGCTTGGCCAGGTCATCGCCCTGCTGCCAACGCAGCGCCAAACCTTGTTGTTTTCTGCCACTTTTCCGCAAGCTTTGCAAACGCTGGCCAGCCGCCTGTTGAGGCAGCCGGTTCCAATTGACATTGCAAGCAATGCCATCACCGCGCCGCAAATCAGCCTGCGCGCGATTGAAGTCGATGCGCCCCGCCGCACCCAGCTTTTGCGCCATTTGGCCGGCCTTGAACATTGGCCCCGCGTGCTGGTGTTTGTGGCCACCAAACACGCCGCTGAAATGGTGGCTGACAAACTGCGCAAGGGCGGCGTCACGGCTGAACCCTTTCACGGCCTGTTGAGCCAGGGCAAGCGAAGCCAGGTGCTGATGGACTTCAAAGCCCGCCTGGTGCAAGTGGTGGTTGCTACTGATTTAGCAGCGCGCGGCCTTGACATTGCCGACTTGCCGGTGGTGGTGAATTTTGACCTGCCACGCTCCCCCGTCGACTACACCCACCGCGTGGGCCGAACAGCGCGGGCTGGCGCAAGCGGTTTGGCCGTCAGTTTTGTCAGCCCGGATGTCGTCGCCCATTGGCGCCTGATTGCCAAACGGCAGGGCCTGCCCGAGGCGCTTGAAGTGGTCGCTGGATTTGAGCCAACCCGGACCGCCGAGCCAGACACATTGCGAACCCCGCCCCCGCTGCTCACAGGCATTGAACCGCGTGGCGGCATCAAAGGCAAGCGGCCAAACAAAAAAGACAAACTGCGGGCATTGAAGCCCGGCCCTTGATTTATTTTGGCCTGCTTTGCGGGTACATTGACGACTCGATTCAACAACCTTTTGAAAGCAGGATCAACCATGGGAATGTTCAGTTTTATCAAAGAAGCCGGCGAAAAGCTGTTTGGCCACAAAGACGTTGAGAAGGCCGCTGAAGCCGCCGCTGCGGATCCTGCCGCACAACCGACGCTGGACGAGTTGAACGCCGCCGCCGCCAAAGGTATCAGCACGTATATCGAGTCCCAAAATCTGGGGATTACCGGCCTGTTTGTCATGTTTGACGGGGCCACTGGCGCGGCCACTGTGCAAGGTGATGCGCCCACGCAGGAAGCGGTTGAAAAAGTCAGCCTGTGCTGCGGCAACGTGGCGGGCGTGCAAAGCGTCGAAAACCTGCTGGTGGCGGCCGAACCCGCCGACGAGTCTGAATACCATGACGTGGAACGTGGCGACACCTTGTCGGCCATCGCCAAAACCTACTACGGCAACGCCAACAAGTACCCGGCCATTTTTGAGGCCAACAAGCCCATGCTGGGCCACCCCGACAAAATTTACCCGGGCCAGAAATTGCGCATTCCGCCTGAGGCCTGAACCCAAGCGGCACGGCGGA
>JANYCG010000214.1 GCA_025360385.1 Burkholderiales bacterium
CTCCTATTGATCCGGCCCGATGACGGATCCGGTCCGATGAAGTCTCAAGTTCCGTTCGGGCTGAGCCTGTCTAAACCCTTCGACAGGCTCAGGGCGAACGGTTCAAATATCACCGGGGCGGATCAATCGCTTTTGGATGCCCACCCAGTTGGCCCAACAAAAAACCCGCCGAAGCGGGTTGTTTGGGCCAAGAGTGCTTTGGTTTGCGCAGTTTTGGCGGACTACGCAGTTTTGAGTGCTTTGCGGCGTGACACAGCAAGCCCCGCCAAGCCCAGACCCATCAAGGCCAACGAGGCAGGTTCAGGCACCTCTGCCACGACAGTCCATGAACCGAGGGTGGCACCAACTTCGCTTCCGCTGCCGCCCTGCCAATAATCCACTGTGCCGCAGCCGCAAGCTGTCGGGGAAAAAAAGTCATTGCCAAGGGTGTAAACAGACTCGTTCGTCGCGTCGACCAACCCTAACAAAAACCAATTCGTGATGGCACCAGCGCCATCAAATGTCAGATAGTTGACCCAGCCAAGTCCGTTGTCGCCTGGCAATGATGTGGTGGCTCGAAGCGTGTTGCTGACATCGTAACCGCTCAAAGAGAACGAGTTGAGGCCAGACCCCAACACGTATGAGCCTGCCCCCGCATAGCTGACGTCAGCAGTGCCGGACACATGCCCGCCCGCCTGCATAGTTGCCCCAGTGTAGGTGTACACCGTGGCATTCGCCAGCGGCAACAACAAGCATGAGCCCGCCACAAGTGCCAAACCTAAAATTTTCTTCATGTCATTCTCCAAAGTTAAAAAAAACACTCAACGCATGACCGTGTCTGTAGGCCCCTGAAAATCTGGTCGATCTGCACTTCGCAAGCCTTGAGAGCTGAGAAGATTTGACCGGAAGTTATGACAAGAGCTTATGACATGAGGTGAGAAGCAAAATTCAGGCCGTCTTAAAAATAGTTATACAAATCAATCAATTACAGAATATTTGTTAAAAAATCGCGACGAAGTGTAAAACAAATCGACATGGCATGACCCCACACTGCATGACGGGACACGGACGTTTGTGCCGTTGGTATGGTCAGCCATTCACTACTGTCCGGTTAAAAGTCGAACAAAATCAACTGGTTATTTACAGGTGGGTGGGTGATTTAGGATCGATCGGGTTGCAAGGCGCATGACAGCTGGTTTTTCTCAAAAATTGAGACCGACAAAATCTGTAGACAAGTGTCAAGCGAGGCATCCAGGCGAAGGTCTTTTTTGACGATAGCGATCAGAACGTAGGTCGAGACAGCACACCAGATTTGCGTCTTCACCGCGTTCTCGCTGGTGGCCAGAAATCGCTTGAAGCGTTGATGCTGCTTGATCCATTTGAAGAACAATTCGACCTGCAAACGGCTTTTTGTACAACGCAGCAATGATCAAGGACGGCAGCGTCACGTTGTTGGTCAACAACTTGCTGCTGGTGTTTGGGCGAAAGGCCTGATGGCACGCGCTGAGGGCACGCGCTTAGGGCACGCGCAGAGGGCACAAGCTTAAGGCACCCGCACAAACCGCTGCGCCCGTTTGCCGGTATCGACCTCAGCTGTGTACACGCTGCCCTGCGCGTCTACCGCAATGTTGTGCACCCAGTGGAAGTCACCCGCCTGCCGACCGGGCCGGCCAAAGCTGCCGACCACCTCGCCGGTCTCGCGCAGGGTGATGCGTACCTCGTTGTTGGTGCCATCGGCCACCAGCAGATAACGCTGGCTCGGGTCTTCCGACGGCACCAGGTCCCAGACCGAACCTGAACCACGCGTGTCAGGCTCATAGACAAACTGGCGCACGAACTCGCCGCTCTTTTTGAACACCTGGATGCGGTTGTTCATGCGGTCACACACATAGACCAGGTTGTCGCGCGTGATGCGCACGCAGTGCACCGGATTGGCAAACTGCGGCGATTGCGGGTTGTAGTCGGCAATTTTGGCGTCATCGGGCCGGTTGCCGTAAGCGCCCCAGTGCCGTTTGTAGGTGCCGCTCCCAGCGTCAAACACGATCACGCGGCGGTTGCCGTACCCATCCGCCACGTAAAGCTCGTTGGCCGCAGCGTCAAGCTCCATGTGCGCGGGCCGGCCCAACTGGTCGGGCGCATTGCTGCCCTTGCTTTGACCGGGTTTGCCGATCTGCATCAGGAATTTGCCTTCGGGCGTGAACTTGAGCAGCATGTGGTCCGTCGCCGCATTGCCGCCTATCCACACATCACCTTTGGGGTCCACGTACACGCCGTGTTCATTGGCCGGCCAGTCAAAACCATCCCCCTTGCCGCCCCAGGAGCGCAGCAGATTGCCCTGCCGGTCAAACTGCAAGACAGGCGGCGCAGCGCTACAGCACTTCGAGCGCTTGGGCGCCAGGGTTGACCCACGCTCATCGTCGGTCAAACTCAAGGGCCGGTGGATCATCCAGATGCTGCCATCCGCCGAAGCTGCGATACCCGCCACCTGGCCCAGTATCCAGTTGTTGGGCAAGGGTTTGGGCCAGGTGGCGTCGACCGCGTAACGCGGGCCACCACTGGCCAGTGAAGTGCCCTCGACGCGTTGCGCCACCGATCCAGACGGCGCCATGCCGGTGCAGGCACCCAATGTGGCAAGCGCGGCCAGGCCGCAGGTCAAAAAAGCAATCCGGATGGCGCGCATCAGTGGTTCTCCTCGGGTTTATCTGTCAGGCCGTTTTTTCGAATTATGGCATTGCAATTCAAATGCTATTATTTATATAGCTAAATGTTTATATTTCACGGGGACTACTGGCCATTTTTATCTTTGCCTTTCCCGCCCCGACACAGCGCTGACGTTTTGCGCCCATGCAAGTTCCGACCGGCACCAGATTCGCTTTTTGGGCGGCAACTGGTGCCTCTGCTTCAGGCCGCCCACGCGCAGGTTGAAACTGGGCGGGTCATCGGTGACGGTGCAGGCATGGACCGGCGTACCGCAGTTGGGGCAAAAGGAATGGGCACGCTTGTTCCCGCTTTCGGCGGTCTTGATATAGGTTTTTAGCTGGCCGCTCAACAGACGGAAGCCTTGACGGGCTGCCTGCACTGACACCCGAACGACCGACCCTGTGAGTATCTGGCAATCCGTGCAATTGCACAGGCCGCGCTTTCAGGGTCAATGTCTGCCTCGTAAGTGATCTGGCCACAATGGCATGAACCTTGAACTTTCATTTTGATCTCCGTCGTGTGTGTGGGGTGGTTTCACAATGGCTTGCGTCCTGATTTTCTCCGGGTCGATGTCGGGCCCTCGCGGACGGCCAGCGCAGCACACTGGGCCAAGTGTTCGACCATGCGCTGTGCAGCAGGTTGCAGCACCTGGAAATCCTGAAAACACACGACAAAATTGCGCTGCGCCCAGCTGTCGCTCAAGGGGATCACCTTGATACCGAGCATGGCGGCAAACGGCACGCCGACTTCAACCGGAATCACGCTGATGCCCAAATTGGCCGCCACCACCCGAAACGCCGCGTCGAAGTTGGACACGATGACCCGGTAGGACATGCTGCGGCCGGCCTGGGCCGCAGCACGGTGCAGCATCATGTGCACTGCCGTGGTGGGTGGCAGGCCCACGTATTCATGGTCCAGCGTCTGCTCAAAGCGCAGTGATTTGCGGCCGGCCAGGGGGTGATCAGGATGTACCGCCAATGCCAGCCGGTCGCGACGGTAGGGCCGGTGCTCCAGGCCCTGCAAGTCCACGCTGTCCCAACACACGCCCACGGATGCACCGCCTTCACGCAGTTGGCGCACCACCTCGCGGGACAGACGCTCTTCAATATCAACCTTGATGTTGCGGTTGGCGCTCTGGCGCATGAAGATGGCGATGTCATCGAACAGCGATTCGGCAATCGCCGATGCGCTTGCCACCAGGCGCACGTGGCCCTTGACCCCGCTGCCGAACGCGGCGACATCGGTAGCCATGCGCTCCATCGAAAACAGCACGTTGCGGGCGTGTTCAAGCAGGGAGACGCCCGCTGGCGTGGGTTGCACCCCGCGGCGTGAGCGCAGCAGTAGGGGCGTGCCCAGGTCAGCCTCCAGCTGGGCCATGCGTTTGCTGATGGCCGACGGTTCAATGTTTTCATGCTCCGCCGCACGCGCCATGTTCTGGTGCTCGCAGGCCGCGACAAACAGGCGCAGGGTTTTCAAATCGATGTCACGCATGGCGCCATGATGGCATATTTCAGAGATTCCATTTTGGAATCTCAAGGTTTCCGAAATACCTCTTTAAGGTTTTCTTGGAATCTCTAAAATTCACCTAGTTCCAGCCCACGGGCCGATCTTGGCCAATACCCGCCACTGCGGACCACCCCCAACGGAGACAAACGATGCCAGAGTTCCCCACCACCGCCATCATCCGCGAAGTCGGCCTGCGCGATGGCCTGCAAAGCATCCAGACCATTTTGCCCACAGCGCAAAAAATCGAGTGGGTTCGGGCGGCCTTTGCGGCGGGCCAGCGCGAGATTGAAGTCGGCTCTTTTGTGCCGCCCAAACTGATGCCGCAACTGGCCGACACCGCCGAGGTGCTGGCCTTTGCCAAGACCCTGCCCGGCCTGTTTGCGTCGGTGCTGGTGCCCAATCTCAGGGGAGCAGAACGTGCGATTGAACTGGGCGCTGATTTGATGCTGTTGCCGCTGTCTGCCAGCCACGCGCACAGCCTGGCCAATTTGCGCAAAACCCCCGATGAGGTGGTGGCCGAGCTGGGCCGCATCCGCGCGGCGCGCGACGCGGCGGGCAGCAAAACCCTGATTGAAGGCGGCGTTGGCACGGCCTGGGGTTGCACCCTGCAAGGCGAGGTCAAGGAATCCGAAGTCTTGCGCCTGATGCAGGCCTTGCTCGATGCCGGCGCGGACCGGGTCAGCCTGGCCGATACCGTCGGTTATGCCAACCCGCGCGCGGTCAGCCGCCTGGTGGAAAAGGCGCTCAAACTGGCCGGCAACAAATTCTGCTGCGGCCATTTTCATGACACCCGTGGCCTGGCGCTGGCCAATGCCATGGCCGCGCTGCAACTGGGCGTGACGCGCTTCGACGCGTCGCTGGCCGGTATTGGCGGCTGCCCGCACGCGCCAGGCGCCAGCGGCAATGCGTCCACCGAAGATCTGGCTTTCATGCTGGCGGCTTGTGGTGTGAACACCGGCCTGGACATCAACGCCTTGCTGGCCTTGCGCGCCCAAGTGGCAGGCTGGCTGGCCGGTGAAGCGACCCATGGTGCGATGTGGCGGGCGGGTTTGCCGAAGAATTTCAAAGCGACCCTGATGCAGCCTTCTGTTGTAGCCTCCACGGGCCTGCCCCTGGAAGGCGTCCGCGTCATTGAATTTACCCACATGGTGATGGGCCCGACCTGCGGCATGATCCTGGCCGACCTGGGCGCGGAAGTCATCCGCATCGAACCGCCGGGTGGCGACAAAACCCGCAAACTGCCGGGCCTGGGCATTGGTTTTTTCCGCAGCTTCAACCGCAATAAAAAAAGCGTGGTGCTCGACATCACCACGCCCGATGGCCAAACCACGGCCAAGGCGCTGATCGCCCAATGTGACGTGCTGCTGGAGAACTTCCGCCCCGGCCTGATGAGCAAACTGGGGCTGGACTACGAAAGCCTGAAGGCCGACAACCCGCGCCTGGTCTACGTCAGCCACAAAGGATTTTTGCCCGGCCCGTACGAGAACCGCCTGGCGCTCGACGAAGTGGTGCAGATGATGGGCGGCCTGTCCTACATGACTGGGCCTGAAGGGCGCCCGTTGCGGGCTGGCACCTCGGTCAACGACATCATGGGCGGCATGTTTGGTTCCATCGGTGTGCTGGCGGCATTGCGTGAACGCGACAAGACCGGCAAAGGCCAGGAAATCCAGAGCGCGCTGTTCGAGAACTGCGTGTTCCTGAGCTCGCAGCACATGCAGCAGTTCTCGATGACGGGCGAGCCGCCACCGCCCATGCCGTCGCGCGTGTCGGCCTGGAGCGTTTACGACATCTTCACCCTGGCCAACAACGCGCAGTTGTTCATCGGCGCGGTGAGCGACAAACAGTGGTTCACGCTGTGCCGGGTGATTGGCGCAGAGGCTCTGGCGCAAGACCCGGGCCTTCAGACCAATGCCCAGCGTGTCGATGTGCGCCCGTCACTGCTGCTGCGACTGGGCGAAATTCTCAAACACCACAAGGCCGATGAGTTGTCGATCCAGCTCGAAGCAGCCGGCATTCCCTACGCGCCCATCATGCGGCCCGACCAGCTGGTCAATGACCCGCACCTCAAAGCCAGCGGCGGCCTGGTGCCCATGCAGACGGAAGACGGCGGCAGCACCGACGTGGTCTTGTTGCCCCTGACGCTGGGCGGGCGGCGCCCCGGCGTGCGCATGCCTCTGGCGGGCGTGGGCGAACATACCGAGGAAATCCTGGCCGGCATCCTTGCAAAATAGGCCCATTTTCAAAATCATTCCCAAAACACCTTAAAGCGAGACACTGACATGAACTCATCCATCTCCCGCCGCGCTGCCTTCAACTGGGTGGCCGGCACTTGCGCCACTGCCGTGTTACCGGCCTGGGCGCAAAGTGATCGCCCGTTGCGCGTCATCCTTCCCGTAGGCGCGGGCTCGGGTGTGGACACCATCGCGCGCGCGGCGCAGGTGCAGATCACCAAGGCGCTGGGCGGGCAGCCGGTGGTGATCGAGAACCTGCCCGGCGCGGGCGGCATCACGGGTGCGTCAAGCCTGGCCAAGGCGTTGCCTGATGGCTTGACGATTGGCATCGTCTCCAACAACCACGTCATCAACCCAGCCGTCTACAAAAAAATCCCCTACGACACGCTGGCCGATTTCACGCCGATTTCAGTGATGGGGTCCACCCCCTTTGTGCTGGTGGTCAACCCGGCCAAAGTGGCGGCCAAAAACGTCAAGGAACTCATCGCCCTGCTCAAGGCCAAACCCGATGGCTACAACTACGCCTCATCAGGCAATGGCACGGTGATCCATCTGGCCGGTGAAATGTTTGTGGATGAGGCACAAGTTGTCATCCGCCACATTCCGTACAAAAGCACAGGCGCCATGGTGACCGACCTGGTGGGGGGCCAGGTGGAGTTGGGCGTGGTGGCTTTGCCTGCAGCGCAAGGCCATATCAAGAGCGGCGCCTTGCGCGCCATTGGCCTGTGTGGCAAAACCCGCAGCCCGGCCGCACCGGACATCCCCACCATTGCAGAACAGGGCCTGCCCAATTACGAAATCGAAGGCTGGTTTGCCGTGATTGGCCCGGCCAAATTGCCCACCGAACAAGTCAAACGTATTCACGCGGCTTTCGTCACGGCCTTCAACACCCCCGAGGTCAAAGACGCCATGGCCCGGCAGGGCAACACCATCAACCCCGGCAGCCCTGAAGCCGCCGCGCTCTATTTCCGCAGTGAAATGTCGCGTTACGCCATACTCGCAAAAAAGGCCGGCATCACCCTGGATTGATGCGTTGAATTGAGAGGAGCGAGTATGACAACACTGGTTTACCAATCCGGCTTCGGCAACGAATTCGCCACTGAAGCGCTGCCCGGCGCGTTGCCGGTGGGCCGTAACTCGCCACAGCGTTGCCCCTATGGCCTTTACGCCGAGCAACTGACAGGCACGGCCTTTACCGCACCCCGGGCGGACAACCGCCGCTCGTGGCTGTACCGCATTCGCCCCTCGGCCATGCACACGCCATTTCAACGCATCAGCCTGGGTGCCATCAACAGCGACTACGGCATGACGCCGCCCAACCAATTGCGCTGGAACCCGTTGCCGGTGCCGGAGCAGCCGACCGATTTCGTTGACGGCCTGGTCAGCATGGCGGGCAATGGTGACCCGTATACACAAAGCGGGGCCGGGATTTATATCTATGCCGCCAACCGCTCCATGAAGAATCGCAGCTTTTACAGTGCCGATGGTGAGCTGCTGATCGTGCCGCAACAAGGGCGGCAACGTTTTGTCACCGAGCTGGGCATCATCGACGCCGAGCCGCAGGAAATTGTGCTCATCCCGCGTGGCCTGCGCTTTCGCGTCGAACTGCTTGATGCCACGGCTCGTGGCTATATTTGTGAAAACTACGGTGCCAATTTCCGCCTGCCGGACCGCGGGCCCATTGGCGCCAACGGCCTCGCAAATTCACGTGATTTTCTGACCCCGGTGGCGGCCTACGAAGATGTGGACGGCCCGCACGAGCTGGTCGCCAAATTCGGCGGCCATTTGTGGTGTGCCCACATGGACCATTCGCCCATGGATGTGGTGGCCTGGCATGGCAACGACGCGCCCTGCAAGTACGACCTGCGGCGCTTCAACGCCATCGGCTCAATCAGTTATGACCACCCTGACCCGTCGATCTTTCTGGTGCTGCATTCGGCCAGCGACACCGCAGGCGTGAGCAACATCGACTTCGTGATTTTCCCACCGCGCATTCTGGCAATGCAGGACACTTTCCGCCCGCCCTGGTTCCACCGCAACATTGCCAGCGAATTCATGGGTCTGGTGCACGGCGCCTACGACGCCAAGGCCGATGGTTTTGTGCCGGGCGGGGCCAGCCTGCACAACTGCATGACGGGCCACGGCCCCGATGCCGAAACCTTTGAGAAGGCCAGTCAGGCCGACATCTCAAAGCCCCACGTCATCACAGACACCATGGCCTTCATGTTTGAAACACGCTGCGTGCTGCGGCCCACCGTGCAAGCCCTGGCATCAGCGCAGTTGCAGGGCGACTACCACCGGTGCTGGCAAGGCCTGCAAAAGCACTTCCATCCGGAACGGCCATGAACG
>JANYCG010000232.1 GCA_025360385.1 Burkholderiales bacterium
TCATGCCAGCACGTTAACCGATAAAAGAGACGCAGACATTGTGACAAAAATAGTGAACACGACGGGCTACTTTTCCCACCCCGACTGCAAAACCCACGATATGGGGCAGGGCCACCCCGAATGCCCGGCACGCCTCGATGCGATTGAAGACCGCCTGCTGATCTCGGGCATGCTGGATGCGGTTGAGCGCCGCGAGGCGCCGCTGGCAGACTTTCGCTGGATCGAACTTGCGCACTCTGTTCGGCATGTCAGCGCCATCGCAGCGCTGAATGACGACCTGCAGGCGGCCATCTCTTCGCCCGGCTACGACGGTGATGGTTTGGCACAGATTGACCCCGACACGGCCATGAGCTGCGGCACCATGAATGCGATTTTGCGCGGGGCGGGGGCCGCTCTGGCCGCGACGGACGCGGTCGTGGCGGGTGAACTGGCCAACGCGTTTTGCGCGGTTCGCCCGCCGGGCCACCATGCCTGCCGTGACCAGGCCATGGGGTTTTGCGTGTTCAACAACGTGGCCATTGCCGCCAAATATGCCCTGGAACATCATGGACTGAAACGCGTGGCCATTGTGGACTTTGATGTACACCACGGCAACGGCACCGAAGACATCGTGGCGGGGGACGATCGCATTTTGATGGTGAGTTTTTACCAGCACCCGTTTTACCCTTACGGCGGGTCGCAGTCCCACGCCAGCAACCTGGTCAATTTGCCCGTTCCAGCCTATACCAAAGGCCCGGTGGTGCGTGACTTGATCGAGACACACTGGCTGCCGCGCCTGCACGCGCACCAGCCCGAAATGATTTTTATCAGCGCTGGGTTTGATGCGCACCGGGAGGACGACTTAGGCCAGATGGGCCTGGTTGAATCCGACTACGCCTGGATCACGCGGCAAGTCATGGCGGTGGCCCGGCAACACGCCCAAGGGCGCATCGTGTCCTGCCTTGAAGGTGGCTACAACCTGAGCGCCCTGGGGCGCAGTGTGGAGGCCCACATCCGCGTGCTGGCGGATGTGTGAGGGCTGCTTGAGGAAGACGAACTGCGCCGTAACGTCGCTCTCGTTCGCCTGAGCACCCGCCCGGCTCAAAACCTGTCAAGCTTGAATCGAATGGCGGGATACCAGCCCGTGCAATTCGATGAGCTTGCTGTTAAATGTCCGAAAAGTTCCCGTGGAATATGAATAGTTTGCTACTAAAAAAGAAGCATTCTAATTCATCAATGACGGCAGCCACAAGCTCAGCTGCGGGAAGGCGATGAGCAGGCCGAGCATGGCCGCCAGCACCAGCACAAAAGGCCAGCAGCCCCGGTAGATGGCGCCCAGGCCCACGCCGGGCAGCAGGGCATTGAGTACGAACATGTTCATGCCCACCGGGGGCGAGATCAGGCCGATCTGCACCACCATCACGATCAGCACACCGAACCAGACCGGATCGAAACCCAGCGCCGTCACGATGGGAAAGAACAGCGGGATGGTGAGCAGCACCATCGTCAGCTCTTCCATCACCGTGCCCAGCACCACGTAGATCAGCATCATGGCCACGATGATCAGGGTGGGCGACAGGCCGCTTTGTGTGATCAGGGTCTTGAGGTCGCCCGGCATGGAGGTGAAGTTCACGAAGTTGGCGAAGATCGTGGCGGCGATCAGCAGGGTGAACAGCATGGCCGTGGTGCGGGCCGACTCCACCAGCACCTGGTACAGGATGGCCCAGGTCAGGCGTTTGCGTGCCAACGCAAACAGGAAGGCACCGGCCGCGCCAAAGCCTGCGCCCTCAGTGGCCGTGAAGATGCCGCCGTAAATGCCGCCCAGCACCACAAACACCAGCAGCAGCACACCCCAGATGCCGCGCAACGCGTCCCAGCGCTGCGGCCAGGTGCTGCGCTCGCCCGGTGGTGCATGGGCCGGGTCGCGCCAGGTGATCCAGGCAATGCCCAACATCATCAGCGCGGCCGACAGCAGGCCGGGGATCACGCCTGCCGCGAATAATTTGCCGATATGGGTCTCGGTGATGATGCCGTAGATCACCATGATGGTGGAGGGCGGGATCATGATGCCCAGCGTGCCACCCGCAGCGATCACGCCCATCGACAGATCGTCGCTGTAGCCCAGCTTTTTCATCGAGGGGTAGGCCACCTTTCCCATGGTGGCGGCGGTGGCGATGGACGAGCCGCAGATGGCGCCGAAGCCCGCGCAGGCCACCACGGTGGCATGCGCCAGCCCGCCGCGGACATGGCCAATGAAGGCGTTGGCAGCATGGAACAGTTCGGTGGCCAGGCCGGCTCGGGCCACGAAATTGCCCATCAGGATGAACAGGGGAATGACCGACAGCGTGTAGGCAAAGCCGGTCTCGTACACCACCTGCGCGGTGCTGGCCAGAGCCGGCTCCCAGCCCCGGGTCAGGCCCAGGCCGACAATGCCAACACCGGCCATCGAAAAGGCCAAGGGGAGCCGCAGCAAGGCCAGGGCAAAGATGACGGCAAAGCCGATGAGTGCTTCGATCACAACGCGGCCCCTTCACCTTCGGCCAGATCAGGCGGGGGGCGGGCGACCAGAACCAGGTGTACCAGGCCAGAGATGGCGCACAACACGGCCATGCCATAAATGAACGGCGCTTTGGGGAACTTCAGTTGCGCCGTGGTCTCGCCATTGGCGGCGAATTGGCCACCCGTTTTCCACATCAGCCAGCCCAGCGCCAGCAAGGCGGCGGCAATCAGCAGGTGGATCACGGCCTTCTGCAGCTTGAGCGCGGCGTCGGGGAGGTAGCCGTCCAGCGAATCAAACAGGACATGCTCGCCGCGCAGCGAGACCAGCGGCAATGCGCCGAAGATCACGACCACCATGAGCAGCTCGGTCAGTTCAAGTGATCCGGGGATGGAATTGCCCAACAGCTTTCGGCCCCCCACGTCAAAAAAAGTGAGCGCCATGATGGCGAACAGGGCGATGGCGGACAACAGCCCGCAGGTGGACTCAAGCCACTTGTTCAGAGGGAATTTCAAAGCGAGGATTATTTTTCTTGTTTTGCAATTTCAGCGCGAAACTCGGCCAGAACCTTGGCGGCATTGGGCAGACCCTTGGCTTGGGCATCACTGACCCACTTGGCTTCCAACCCCGATGTTTTGCCTTTGACGTCGGCGACAAATTTGGCATCAGCCTTGCTGACCTTCACGCCGTTGGCTTGCATCAGGGCCAAGGCGCGCAGATCAACCTTGTCCCAGCCGCGCCCAAACAGGCGTGCAGCGGGTTCACCCGAAATTGCGTCCACGGCTTTTTTCTCGTCCGCGCTGAGCTTGTCGTATTTGGCCTGGTTCATCATGAACACAAAGCTGGTGTTGTACAGGCCGCCGGGGAAGGTGGTGGCGTATTTGATGATCTTGTCGATCTTGAAGGACTCGGTGGATTCGGCCGGGAACAAGGTGCCGTCCATCACGCCGCCGGAAAGCAACTCATACGAGTCTGGCGCGGGTTTGAGCGTGACATTCATCGCCAAGGCCTTGGAAATTTCATTGACCATGCCGCCGCCCACGCGGAACTTGAGTCCGGCCAGGTCGTCCACTTTTTCAATTGGCTTTTTGGTGTTGAACACAATGCCGGGGCCGTGGGTGAAGAAGGACAAGACCTTGACGCCCTGATGCTCGCCCGCGAACTGCGGGTTCTTCATGGCCACTTTGTTGAAGGCCACTGAAATCGGCTCCGAGGTGTTGCCCAAAAAGGGGAATTCGGCCATCTGGGTGTAGACAAAACGTCCTGGCGTGTAGCCGTGCACGGTGTAGGAGATGTCGGCCAGGCCACTTTTGACGGCATCGTAGGTGCCAGGCGCTGCCGAGACGCCGCGCGGCAAAATATTGCATTTGAGTTTGCCCGCCGTGTTTTTTTCAATCAGGTCGCACCATTCCTTTTGCGCCATGCTGAGCGTGTGAGTTGGCGGCAGCCAGCTCGACACGGTGAACACGGTTTGGGCACTGGTGTGGCCAACGGCGAACGCAGACAGGGCGAAGAGGGCGAGCGAAGCTTTTTTCATGGCGGCATCCTGATGTATTGTTGCAGCGCACACTGTAATTCAGCCTACCTCGCCTCAACGTCCCGATTTACCCGAATTAACCGACCCTTTGGTTGGTTAATTTTCACGTCGATTTGGCCAGCCGCATAGAATCGTCGGGCTGACGTGAACGTCAAGTAAGCCAATCCCCTATTTTTGACATCTGGAGCAAGCAAATGAAAGTCCTGGTAGCTGTGAAACGCGTGGTGGACTACAACGTGAAGGTTCGCGTCAAGTCGGACAACACGGGTGTAGACATCGCCAACGTCAAAATGAGCATGAACCCCTTCGACGAAATCGCAGTCGAAGAAGCCATGCGCCTGAAAGAAAAAGGCGTGGTCACTGAAGTCATCGCCGTTTCTTGCGGGGTGGCCCAATGTTCCGAGACACTGCGCACTGCCATGGCCATCGGCGCCGACCGCGCGATCCTGGTTCAGACTGACGTGGAGTTGCAGCCCCTGGCGGTCGCCAAACTGCTCAAAGCCCTGGTGGACAAAGAACAGCCCGGCTTGGTCATTTTGGGTAAACAGGCCATCGATGACGACTGCAACCAGACCGGCCAGATGTTGGCCGCGCTGTGCGACCTGCCCCAGGCGACCTTTGCCAGCAAGGTGGAAATTGCCGACGGCCGGGCCAGTGTCACGCGTGAGGTCGATGGCGGCTCTGAGACGCTGTCGATCAGCCTGCCGGCCATCATCACCACGGACCTGCGCCTGAACGAGCCACGTTATGTAACCTTGCCCAACATCATGAAGGCCAAGAAAAAGCAGATGGATATTTTCAAACCCGAAGACCTGGGCGTTGACGTGACATCCCGTATCAAGACCCTCAAGGTGAGCGAGCCGCCCAAGCGCAGCGCGGGTGTGAAAGTGCCTGACGTGGCCGCCCTGGTGGACAAACTCAAAAACGAAGCGAAGGTGATCTAAATGACATCCCTTGTAATTGCCGAACACAACAACGCGTCCATCAAGGGCGCAACCCTCAACACCGTCACCGCAGCCCTGCAATGCGGCGGCGATGTCCACGTGCTGGTCTCGGGCCACAATGCGGGCGCGGCAGCCGCTGCCGCCGCCCAAATTGCGGGCGTCAGCAAAGTCTTGCATGCTGAAGGTGAAGGGTTTGAACACGGCCTGGCAGAAAATGTGGCCGCCCAAGTATTGGCCATCGCTTCAAACTACAGTCATCTGCTGTTCCCGGCCACCGCGTCGGGCAAAAACATCGCCCCGCGGGTGGCTGCCAAGCTGGATGTCGGGCAACTGTCGGACGTCTCCAAAATTGACAGCCCGGACACCTTTGAACGCCCGATTTACGCCGGCAACGCGATTGCCACGGTGCAGAGTCTGGATGCCGTCAAGGTGCTGACGGTTCGCACCACCGGATTTGACCCGGCGGCCGCCACGGGTGGGTCTGCTGCGGTCGAGGTGCTTGCCGCCACCGCCGCCAGTGCGCAAGCCAAATTCATGGGCAGCGAAATTGCCAAAAATGACCGGCCTGAACTCACCGCCGCCAAGATCATCGTGTCGGGCGGCCGCGCCTTGGGCTCGAATGAAAAATTCATGGCCGTCATGACCCCGCTGGCCGACAAACTCGGTGCCGGCATGGGCGCCAGCCGCGCTGCGGTCGATGCGGGTTACGCACCCAACGACTGGCAGGTCGGCCAGACCGGCAAGATCGTGGCGCCCCAACTTTATGTGGCCTGCGGCATCAGCGGTGCCATCCAGCATCTGGCCGGCATGAAGGACAGCAAGGTCATCGTGGCCATCAACAAGGATGAAGAGGCTCCGATCTTCAGCGTAGCGGATTACGGCCTGGTGGCCGACCTTTTTGTGGCCGTGCCGGAGCTGGTTGCCGCGCTGTAAATCGATACCTTCGCCCTGAGCCCGTGGCAATGAGTGGCTCAGCGGCCAGACCCATCATGAGTTCGGGACAGGCCCAATCCCATTTCAAGTGGCCGGCCCGGGTAACCAGGAGACACCCATGACTTATAAAGCCCCTGTCAAGGACATGTTGTTCAATATCCAGCATCTGGCGCAGATCGACCAGATTGCGCGTATGCCTGGTTTTGAAGACGCAGGTTTGGAGACCGCACAGGCGGTGCTGGAAGAAGCGGCCAAGTTCAACGAGGGCGTGTTGGATCCGCTGAATTCTGAGGGTGACAAAAACCCGTCCAGCTTCAAAGACGGCGTGGTCACCACGACGGCCGGATTCAAGGATGCGTTCAGGCAATTTGCCGAGGGCGGCTGGCAGGGATTGCAACATCCGGCGCAATACGGTGGCCAGGGCCTGCCCAAAACCATTGGCGCGGCCTGTATTGAAATGGTCAACAGCGCCAACATGAGTTTCGCCTTGTGCCCCTTGCTCAGTGATGGCGCAATTGAAGCCTTGCTGACGGCAGGTTCTGACGAACTCAAGGCGACTTATCTGGACAGGCTGGTGAGTGGCGAATGGACCGGCACGATGAACCTGACCGAACCGCAGGCGGGCTCTGACCTGGCCATGGTGCGCAGCCGCGCCGAGCCGCAGCCGGACGGCAGCTACAAGGTGTTCGGCACCAAAATTTTCATCACCTATGGCGAACACGACATGGCGGACAACATCGTCCATCTGGTGCTGGCCCGCGTGGTGGGTGCGCCTGAGGGCGTGAAAGGCATTAGCCTGTTTGTGGTGCCTAAATTCATGGTGAACACGGATGGCTCCCTCGGTGTGCGCAATGACGTGCACTGCGTCAGCATTGAACACAAGATGGGTATCAAGGCGTCGCCCACGGCAGTGCTTCAGTACGGCGACCATGGAGGCGCTGTGGGTTACATCGTCGGCCAGGAAAACCGGGGCCTGGAGTACATGTTCATCATGATGAACGCGGCGCGTTACGCCGTGGGCATGCAAGGCATTGCGATTGCCGAGCGGGCTTATCAGAAGGCGGCGCAGTTTGCCAAAGACCGCGTACAAAGCCGTCCGGTGGATGGCAGTATCAGCGCCAGCGCGCCCATCATCCACCACCCTGATGTCAAACGCATGCTGATGACCATGCGCGCCTACACCGAAGCTTGCCGCGCCATGGCCTCGGTCGCGGCGGCTGCCTACGATGCCGCACATCACCACCCCGACGCAGACGTGCGAAAACAGAACGCATCGTTTTATGAGTACATGGTGCCGCTGGTCAAAGGCTACAGCACCGAGATGAGCCTGGAGGTGACCAGCCTGGGGGTGCAGGTGCATGGCGGCATGGGTTTCATCGAGGAAACCGGCGCGGCCCAGTACTACCGCGATGCCAAAATTTTGACGATCTACGAAGGCACGACCGCCATTCAGGCCAATGACCTGGTGGGCCGAAAAACGGCGCGGGACGGCGGGCAAACGCCTAAAGCGATTGCCGCGAAAATTGAAGAAACTGAAGCGGATCTTGTTAAAAATGGCAGCGCCGACGCGGTGGCTGTCGCCCGGCGCCTCAAAGCCGCACGGCTCGCTTTTGTAGATGTGGTGAACTTTGTCGCAGGCAACACAAAAGCCAGCCCCAATGTCGTTTTTGCGGGCAGCGTGCCTTACCTCATGCTGGCCGGCAACCTGATGGCAGGCTGGCAACTGGCGCGTTCATTGCTGGTGGCGCAGGACGAATTGGCCCGTGGCAACGACGTGCCTTTCATGGCGGCCAAGATCATCACCGCCCGTTTTTACGCCGACCACTTGCTCAGCAAAGCGCCGGGTGTCCGGGACAGCATCGTTGAAGGTTTTGAGAGCGTTACAGCGATGGCGCTGGAGTCGTTTTGAACTGGCTGCCAAATTTCCCGGTCGTTTCAGCGGCCAATGGCTGCTTTTATTTTTATAGCTAACTATTCAGCATACAAAGGGACTTTCGGCGTATTTTACATTTAAATTGCTAAAGTATGTATGTTTGATTCTGTTTTGGCCCTGCCTGCTTTCGGCTGTATTGCCTTGTTTTGACCCACTGGAGACTGAATGTCCAAGCTTCCCCCGCCTCTGAACAATTTGCCGCTGCCCATCATTGCGGCCCC
>JANYCG010000243.1 GCA_025360385.1 Burkholderiales bacterium
GCGCCGTTGCCGACCGCCAACACCTGATCAAACACAATTTCCTGGCCTACGTCCGCAGCAATCTGTTCTACTTTAATTTTTTCGCCGGCTGCAACCCGATATTGCTTGCCGCCGGTTTTTATGACCGCGTACATGATGACCTCTTGAATGAATGCTCTGGGAACGAATTTTCGCAGAGCCTTTGAGTATACCATTTGTGACCACCGCGATGAACTAACCGGCGAGGCGCCTTGGCCCATTTGCTCCGTTCACGTCTAGCCTGACAGACTTTCTATAATTGGAGGCTCCCGCTTCAAACGCCTCAAGTCCTCCGTCAAACTGCCGCGCCAATTTTGTTAGTCGCCTCCACCCAAACGTCCAACCCCCTGTCAGTCGTCGCTGAGGACATGCGTGAGGTTGACAGAGTGATCGCCAAAAAACTCGCGTCCGATGTGCCGCTGGTCGCCGAGGTGTCACAGTACATTATTTCGGCCGGCGGGAAACGGCTGCGCCCCGCTTTGCTGCTGCTTAGTTGCGGGGCCTTGGGTTGCCAGTCCCTCGAACGCCACAACCTGGCGGCTGTTGTGGAATTCATACACACGGCAACTTTGCTCCATGATGACGTGGTCGACGAGTCAATCATGCGACGTGGCAATCCGACAGCCAATGAGGCCTTTGGCAATCCGGCCAGTGTCTTGGTCGGCGATTTTTTGTATTCCCGCGCCTTCCAGATGATGGTTGAAGCGGGCGACATGCAAATCATGCGGGTGCTGGCAAACGCCACCAATATCATTGCCGAAGGAGAGGTGCTCCAGTTGATGAACATGCGCAACGCGGACCTCGACGAAGCCAGCTACCTGCAAGTGATCCGCTCCAAAACCGCAAAATTGTTTGAAGCCAGCGCCAGAGTCGGCGCCTTGCTGGCGGGTGCCAGCCAGGCCGATGAAAATGCCTGCGCTGACTATGGCCAGGCGCTTGGCACCGCTTTTCAAGTGATCGATGACGTGCTTGACTACACCGGCCATGCTGATGTCATGGGCAAAAATCTGGGCGATGATCTGCGTGAAGGCAAAACCACGCTGCCTCTGATTTCTGCCATGCAAAGAGGAACGCCTGCCCAATGCGCCTTGATCAGGCTCGCCATTGAGTCGGGTGATTTATCAAAGCTCGATCAGGTGATTGGCATTGTCAAATCGACCGGCGCACTGGAGGTATCCCGCGATGCCGCAGCGCAGGAAGCAGGACGTGCCATCGCGGCCGCCAGGAGCCTTCCGGTCAATCCGTATTCGGCCTGTTTGCTACAATTAGCGACCGGACTTTTGGAGCGCGACCATTGAGCTTTATTGTCAATATCGCAGGCTTTCCTCGGGGTGTAGCTTAGCCTGGTAGAGCGCTACGTTCGGGACGTAGAGGCCGGAGGTTCGAATCCTCTCACCCCGACCAATTTCATTGATTCAACGAACGACCGTTGGTTGGTGGTTCGGCCTAGTAATGCATTTGGAGGACAAGAAGACATGCGTGCGGCAACTGAATTAGGCAAATCCTTTGTGACGTAGTACATTTTCAAGCCATGGCCGCAGTCGAAACCGCACATCGAGAATCTCCCACCATCGCCCTTCCTGGGTTGGGTCGCGCACTTATTTCTGCCGGAAAACTGGGGCAAAAATCCGCTGAGGAAATATTCCGAAAAGCATCTGCCAATCGCACCAGTTTCATCGCCGAGTTGACAGGTTCCGGGGCCGTGTCTGCCTTTGACCTTGCGCACACCATGTCCTACGCATTTGCGGCTCCGCTGGTGGACATTGATGCGCTGGATTCGCAGCGCTTGCCCAAGGGCTTGTTGGATCCAAAGATTTGCAGCGCCTACCGCATTGTGGTTCTGAGCAAACGCAACAACCGGTTGATCGTTGCGACCGCCGACCCGTCCGACCAGGATGCGGCTGAAAAGATCAAATTTTCGACACAAATGGGCGTCGATTGGGTCATCGCCGAATACGACAAGTTACTCAAGCTGGTGGACGTCAATTCGGCGACCGCGACCGAGACGATGGAAGAAATCATCGGCAGCGAGTTTGAATTTGACGAAATGGCGGCCGATGGGCTCAGTGAAAACGAGCAGGCCACCACAGTTTCCGAAGTCGAAGACGCGCCAGTCGTCAAGTTTCTTCACAAAATGCTGCTCGACGCCTTCAGTATGAGGGCGTCAGATCTTCACTTTGAACCCTATGAGCATAACTACCGGGTGCGTTTTCGCATTGACGGTGAGTTGCGCGAAATTGCCTCCCCTCCAGTTGCCATCAAGGACAAACTGGCCTCGCGGATCAAGGTGATCTCGCGCATGGACATATCTGAAAAACGCGTGCCGCAAGACGGCAAAATGAAACTGAAAATCGGCCCCAACCGGGTGATAGATTTTCGGGTCAGCACACTGCCGACGCTGTTTGGCGAAAAAATTGTGATCCGCATACTGGATCCCAACTCAGCCAAACTTGGCATTGATGCTTTGGGTTATGAACAGGAAGAAAAAGACCGGCTTATGGCTGCCGTCAGCCGTCCCTACGGCATGATTCTGGTGACGGGCCCAACCGGCTCCGGCAAAACTGTTTCCCTGTACACCTGCCTGAACATCCTTAACAAGCCCGGGGTCAACATCGCGACCGCTGAAGATCCGGCCGAAATAACTTTGTCTGGGGTCAACCAGGTCAACATGAATGAAAAGGCGGGGCTGACTTTCGCCGCCGCGCTCAAGTCGTTTTTACGCCAGGATCCAGACGTCATCATGGTCGGTGAAATCCGCGATCTGGAAACAGCTGACATTGCCATCAAGGCGGCGCAAACCGGGCATTTGGTGCTATCGACACTTCATACCAATGACGCGCCAACCACGCTGACGCGCATGAGAAACATGGGCATCGCGCCATTCAACATCGCCTCCAGCGTGATTTTGATCACGGCCCAGCGTTTGGCGCGCCGCCTGTGCAACAACTGCAAGGCCGTCATCGATATTCCCAAGAAGGCATTGGTCGATGCCGGCTTTGAAAACCGCGATCTGGACGGTTCGTGGCAAAGTTATCGCCCGGTTGGTTGCAGCTCCTGCAACAACGGCTACAAAGGACGGGTCGGGATTTATCAGGTGATGCCCGTCTCTGAAGAGATTCAGCGCATTATCTTGCGCGACGGCAGCGCTCTGGACATTGCCCATCAATCGAAACGTGAGGGCGTGCGTTCCCTGCGGCAATCGGGCCTGCAAAAAGTCAAAATGGGGTTGACCTCGCTTGAAGAAGTGCTTGCCGTGACCAATGAATAGTTCGAATAAACCTATGGCCGGGGACTTAAATTAATTATGGCAACAGCAACATCCAAAGGCGTCAAGGAGTCCGTGTTTGAGTGGGAGGGAAAAGACCGTAACGGCAAACAGGTGCGGGGAGAGACTCGGTCCAGTGGAGAAAATCAAGTGCAGGCCGCGTTGCGTCGCCAGGGAATAACGCCGGTCAAGATCAAAAAACGGAAGATGAGTGCAGGCAGCAGCATCAAGCCCAAGGATCTCGCGATCTTTACCCGCCAATTGGCCACAATGATGAAAGCTGGTGTGCCCTTGCTACAGGCTTTTGACATTGTGGGCCGTGGCAACCCCAATCCCAGGGTGACCAAACTCCTCAATGACATCCGCACGGATGTGGAAACGGGAACATCATTGAGCGTTGCATTCCGCAAGTTTCCGCTTTATTTCGACAATTTGTATTGCAACCTGGTCGAAGCTGGCGAGTCGGCAGGCATTCTGGATCAATTGTTGGATCGGCTGGCCGTGTATATGGAGAAGACTGAAGCGATCAAGTCAAAGATCAAATCAGCCTTGATGTACCCGATCACCGTATTGATCGTGGCATTTGTGGTCGTGGCGGTCATCATGATTTTTGTTATCCCTGCGTTCAAGCAGGTGTTTACGTCTTTTGGTGGCGAACTGCCCATGCCGACGCAAATTGTGATCGCCATGAGCGAGTTTTTCGTCAGTTACTGGTATCTGATTTTTGGAGGCATTGGTGGCGGATTTTATTTTTTCATGGAATCGTGGAAGCGAAATGAAAAAATGCAAAACTTTATGGATCGCCTCATGTTGAAAATGCCAATTTTTGGCACTCTGGTAGACAAGTCATGCATAGCCCGCTGGACTCGCACCCTGTCCACCATGTTTGCGGCTGGCGTTCCATTGGTTGAAGCCTTGGACTCCGTCGGCGGCGCCGCAGGCAATTCCGTCTACTCCATTGCCACCTTGAAAATCCAGCACGAAGTGTCGACTGGCACGGCCCTGACCGTTGCCATGACCAATGCCAACCTGTTTCCATCCATGGTTTTGCAGATGTGCTCCATCGGCGAAGAATCCGGTTCGATCGACCACATGCTGGGCAAAGCTGCTGACTTCTATGAAGCAGAGGTCGATGACATGGTGGCGGGTATTTCGAGCCTGATGGAGCCAATTGTCATTGTCATACTGGGAACCGTGATCGGCGGGATCGTCGTCGCCATGTACTTGCCCATTTTCAAGCTGGGCCAGGTCGTTTGATGCCAGATTTGCAATGGGTGTCCGCGGTGGCGCTGGGATGCCTAGGACTGTTGGTTGGCAGTTTTCTCAATGTCGTGATCTATCGGTTGCCGAAAATGATGGAACGGCAATGGGCGGCGGAATGCGCTGAGCTTGGTGGCGCGGTGCCTGCGGAATATCCAAGTTTCAACTTGATGGTGCCAGCCTCACGGTGCCAAAAATGCGGCCATCAAATCCGTTGGTTTGAAAATATTCCCCTCCTAAGTTTTGCATTTTTACGCGGCAAATGCTCAAACTGCGAAACGCCCATCGGACTGCGTTACCCACTCGTGGAATTTGCAACCGGCATTTTGTTTGCATGGTGCGGCTGGGCCTGGGGCATGACGTCGACAGCCGCCATTTGGTGTGGATTTTCGGCTGCCTTGCTGGCGTTGGCAATGATTGATTGGGACACGACCTTGTTGCCAGATGACATCAATTTGCCCTTGCTTTGGGGTGGGTTGCTTGCCTCCGCGATGTCGCTGACGTCGGTACCCCTGACACTCGCATTTTGGGGCGCCGTTGCGGGTTACGTGTCACTTTGGAGCATCTATTGGTTGTTTAAGTTGCTGACTGGCAAAGAAGGCATGGGTTATGGTGATTTCAAGCTGTTTGCGGCGCTGGGCGCATGGTTTGGCTGGCAGGCCTTGGTGCCGATGATTTTGATGGCATCAGTTATCGGCGCCTGCATCGGCATTGCAATGAAGTTCAGCGTCGGTCTTCGCGAGGGAGGCTATGTGCCATTCGGGCCATTTTTGGCGCTGTCTGGGCTGACTGCCATGGTATTAAAACCAGAGTCCATGCTGGCTTTGATCGGCCTTTAACCTATGCGCGCCATCGTGCGGTGGGGGCTGACGGGGGGCATAGGCAGCGGCAAAAGCACGGTCGCAGCCATGCTGGAAACACTGGGTGCCGCGATTGTCGATGCCGATTTGATTTCACGTGCTGCCACAGCGACTGGTGGTGCAGCAATTGCACCTATTGCTCGAGAATTTGGCGCTGGATTTATCGACTGCGACGGCGCGATGGATCGCGGCAAAATGCGTGACTTGGCCTACTCGGATTCCAGCGCACGCAGTCGGCTGGAGGCGATTGTCCATCCGCTTGTGGGGCTCGAAATTGCAAGGCAAACCAACGCTGCGCTCATAGAGGGCCACAACTGGATTGTTTTTGATATTCCTTTGCTTGTGGAGTCTTCCCGCTGGCGCCAAAACCTGGACAAAGTGATGGTGTTGGACTGTACGCCAGCGATGCAGATTCGCCGCGTCATTCAACGCAGCGGGTTAGATTGTCCATCCATTGAAAAAATTATCGCCTCCCAGGCATCCCGTGAAAAACGGGTGCGGGGTGCCGATATCGTTCTCTTCAACGACACGCTTTCAATCGACCACTTGAAACAGGCCGTCACTCAAATTGTGCAAGAGTTCGGGCTATCATCGCCGTAGCATTCGGCCCACTGGAAAATCAGCGTGATCCTCTACGAATACCCATTTAACGAACGAATCCGCACCTATCTGCGACTTGAGCACCTGTGCCGTCGCCTGGAGGTATTGGCATCACGGGACGCGGCGCTTGACCACCATTACGCCCTGGCGACAATTTTTGAGGTGATGGATGTGGGTGCCAGGGCTGATCTGAAATCCGATGTGCTCAAAGACCTTGAAAAACAAAAACAGATTCTCAACGCATACCGCGGCAATCCGGCAATTTCTGAACGAGTTCTGGATGATGTCGTCGCCCAACTTGATCAACATTTTTCGCAACTCAACAATTTGCCCGGCAAAGTGGGCCAGGCGTTGACCGAAAACGACTGGTTGATGAGCATCCGAAGCCGGGTTGGCATTCCAGGCGGCACTTGCGAGTTTGACTTGCCCGCCTACTTCGCCTGGCAAAATGAAACCTCAGAAAAGCGACGTGCTGACCTGGAGCGATGGACTTCAAAATTGGCGCCCCTCGCCAATGCCCTGCAAATGCTGCTCAAGTTGCTGAGGGACTCTGGCGCTCCACAAAAAGTGATCGCCAACGCCGGACAATTTCAGCAAAATTTGCCTCAAGGTCGAACCTTTCAGCTGTTGCGCCTGAGCGTTGATCCCACGTCCAGTTTAATTCCTGAAATTAGTGGAAACCGGCTGCTGGTGTCGATCCGATTCATGCGGCTGGAGGCAGATGACCGCCTTCATCCGGTTGCCCAGGATGCGGCGTTTGAACTGACCTTGTGTTCTTGACAGTTTTTCATGAAGGGCAATTTGACTGAAAAAATAGTACCTTGCCCACAGTGCGGTGGCGACAGCATCTATAACGAGGGCAACGCCTTCCGCCCATTTTGCAGCGAGCGCTGTAAAAACATTGACTTTGGTGCCTGGGCCAGTGAAGGCTTCCGATTGCCGACTGAGGTGCCGCCTGATGATCAAATATTTGGCGACGCCAGATTGCAATGAATTGCCTCCTGGCGTTTTTTTTAAATCAAAAAGCAGTGTATGTCCCTGCAGATACTCAATAGCTTGCTATATTATTTGATATTTCGGAGAATTTCGCTCTTCGGCTAGCCAATTCAAAACAGGCCGCGTGCCTGCCAATACTGGGTTGACGCGGACCGGCAGCTGTTGCCACGAGTGCTGTTGACCTTCACGCATTTGCAGCGCTCCTGCCCATTGACAGACTTTGCAAAAATGCAGCCGTACCAGCGCGTGCGGGTAGTCAACCACTTCAGTCTTCCATGCCACAGCGTCGCCAATCTCAATTCCGAGCTCTTCATGCAGCTCACGCCTCAAAGCCAGTTGAACCGTTTCACCGGCTTCTAACTTGCCGCCTGGAAACTCCCAGTACCCTTCGTAGACTTTTCCGGGCGGCCGGGATGTCATCAAAAAGGCGCCGTCTTGCTGAATCAAGACACCAACCGCTACATCGATGATTTTGCGATTTGCCCCGCCGCTGCGAGGCAGTGCGGCATCGGCGACCAAGGGTTTGTCTGACTCAGCCAATGATTCTGCTGCGGCTGCTGACACAAGCGCCATCATGCAAGGGCAAAATGCCGTCCCGCGTAGTCCCGCGCAAACTGCCAGGCGACACGTCCACTGCGAGAACCACGTTCCAGCGCCCAAACCAGCGACTCAGCACGAGCCGCAGTGATCGCAGGAAGGTCAACGCCAAATGACGCCAACCACTGCGCCACAATCACCACATATTCGGCCTGGGTAAAGGGATAAAAGCTAACCCACAAACCAAATCGTTCAGACAGGGAAATTTTTTCTTCAATCACCTCGCCAGGATGCACTTCCCCGTCTTCGGTGTGGGTATAGCTCAGGTTTTCTTTCATGTACTCTGGCAACAAATGACGGCGGTTGCTGGTGGCATAAATCAGCACATTGGGCGTGGTGGCCGCCACTGATCCATCGAGAATGGACTTCAGCGCCTTGTAACCTGGCTCGCCATCTTCAAAGCTGAGGTCGTCGCAGAACACAATGAATTTTTCAGGCCTGTCAGACACCACATCGACAATGTCAGGCAGGTCAACCAAGTCAGTTTTATCTACCTCAATCAGGCGCAGGCCACGTGCAGCGTATTCATTGAGGCAGGCTTTGATAAGGGACGATTTACCCGTGCCGCGTGCGCCCGTCAACAAAACATTGTTTGCAGGTTTGCCCCCGACAAACTGAAGCGTGTTGCGATTGATTTTTTCTTTTTGTGGCTCGATTTCTTTCAAATCATCCAGCCGCATTGCCCCGACGTGACGCACAGGCTCCAACATGCCATGACCAGAGCCCCGCTTGCGATAACGGTATGCGCTCGACGCGTTCCAATCAGGCTGCGCCAAGCCTTGTGGCAACACTGCTTCAATGCGACTGATCAGTTGCTCAGCCCGCATCATCAAGTGTTCAATTTTGTCGGTCATGAACGGTAGTCCGCATTGATCGTCACATAGTCGTGGCTTAAATCGCAGGTCCAGACGGTGTCAGATGCCGAGCCACGGCCCAGGACCACCCGAACTGAAATTTCACTTTGCTTCATCACACGTTTGCCATCCTCTTCACGGTACGCGGAATTGCGCCCTCCGTTGACCGCGACAAGTACATCATCCAAATACAAATCAATGCCCGTTTGATCTAAATCGTCTATGCCAGCATACCCAACGGCCGCCAATATCCGGCCCAAATTCGGATCGCTGGCAAAGAATGCAGTTTTGACCAGCGGTGAATGTGCAATGGCGTAGGCCACTTTGCGGCATTCCGCCGATGTCCGGCCACCTTCCACATGCACAGCTATGAATTTGGTGGCACCTTCACCATCACGCACAATCGCTTGCGCCAATTTTATTGCCACGCCTAACATCGCCGCCTTCAGCGCCTCGCCGTCTGCACTATCAAGCGAATCGATGGACGCATGTGCCGCCTTGTTGGTGGCAATCACGACAAACGAGTCATTGGTTGATGTATCGCCATCCACCGTGACCCGGTTGAAAGAGCCTTCGGCCAGTTCGTACGCCAATTGATGCATTACCTGTGGATCGACGCGGGCATCAGTTGCCATGAACCCGAGCATCGTTGCCATATTGGGCCGAATCATCCCTGCGCCTTTGCTAATGCCAGTGATGCTGACCAATGCGCCGCCGATCATGACTTGGGCGCCAAAGGCCTTGGGGATAGTGTCAGTTGTCATGATGCCTTCAGCCGCACGCAACCAATTGTCATCACGGGCGCCAGAAATAGCCGCAGGCATTCCGGCATCGATACGCTCAATCGGGAGCGGCTCCATAATCACGCCGGTTGAAAACGGCAAAATCTGATCCGCTTTCACACCAAGTTTTTCGGCCAAAACGGTGCAACTATGCCGGGCTCGATCCAGTCCGTCCTGGCCAGTGCCCGCGTTGGCGTTGCCGGTGTTGATGACCATGGCCCGAATGCCTGCCCCTATTGCAAAACCAGACGCCCCAATGCCGCGAAGATGTTCCCGGCAGATCTGCACCGGCGCAGCGCAAAACCGGTTCTCGGTAAATACACCAGATACTGATGCACCCTCGTCGATCAATACGATTGTCAAATCTTTGCGATTCGCTTTACGTATGCCGGCCTCAACGACTCCGATGCGGATGCCCGCAATCGGAAATAGCTCATCTGGATTGGGTGCAGCCAAATTGACAGACATGGGAATCCTTCAAACAAGTTTTCCGTGGCATTGTTTGTATTTTTTTCCGCTGCCACAAGGACAAGGCTCGTTGCGGCCGACGCGGGGGACATCATCGCCAAGGATTGCTTGCCGCAAGCGAACTGTTTCCTCGTCCAGGGTTGCCACGGCTTCACCCGTTTCGGTCGGTGCTGTATAGGTGATATTGGCGATGTTTTCGGCACGATTTTCCATGTCCACGGCCGCCTGCTCCAATTGCTCTCCGGACTGTATTTTCACTGTCATCAAAATTTTGGTGATTTCGTTTTTGACGGAGTCCAGCAGCTGCCCGAACAATTCAAACGCTTCGCGCTTGTACTCCTGCTTGGGTTGCTTTTGCGCATAGCCGCGCAGATGAATGCCCTGGCGAAGGTAGTCCAGCGCACTCAGGTGTTCACGCCAATGCGTATCTATGCTCTGCAACAAAACCATGCGCTCAAATTGCACAAAATTTTCTGCGCCGACCTGATCCACTTTGACGGCAAACGCGTCATTTGCAGCCTTGCAGACCTGATTCAGGATATCTTCGTCTGTGATCGCAGTCGCCGCTCGCACCGTTGCCAACAAAGGCAATTCGATCTGCCATTCGTCCGCCAGCACCTTTTCAAGGGCAGTGATGCCCCATTGCTCCTCAATCGATTCAACCGGCACATATTGACGCACCAGGTCAGTAAAGCAACCTTCGCGCAGCGAGGCGACTTGGGCCGAAAGATCTTTTGCATCCAGAATTTCATTGCGCTGCTGGTATATGACTTTGCGTTGATCGTTAGATACGTCATCGTATTCAAGCAGCTGTTTGCGCATGTCAAAATTGCGCGCTTCAACCTTGCGTTGCGCACTTTCAATGCTGCGCGTCACCATGCCCGCCTCAATCGCTTCGCCGTCGGGCATCTTGAGGCGGTCCATGATGGCCTTGACGCGTTCGCCGGCAAAAATCCGCATCAACGAATCGTCCAGGCTCAAATAAAACCGGGAAGAGCCTGGGTCTCCTTGACGGGCTGACCGACCACGCAGTTGGTTGTCGATGCGCCGCGACTCATGCCGTTCTGTTGCAATGATGCGCAACCCTCCCAGCGCTTTGACCTGTTCGTGGTCTTTCGCCCATTGGTTGCGAATCGCCTCCACTTGTTTTTCCTTGTCGACCGGATTCAGCGCTTCATCGGCCTCAATGGCGCTGATGGATTTCTCCATGTTGCCACCTAAAACGATGTCTGTTCCACGTCCTGCCATATTGGTCGCGATCGTGATCATTTTGGGCCGCCCAGCCTGCGCAACAATATCTGCCTCGCGGGCGTGCTGCTTGGCATTGAGTACTTGATGCGGAAGTTTTTCTTTTTCAAGCAACCCGGCAATGATTTCCGAGTTTTCAATCGATGTCGTTCCGACCAACACCGGCTGGCCTTGGTCGTAACACTCCCGAATATCCTTGATCGCTGCCTCGTATTTTTCACGCGTGGTCTTGTACACGCGGTCGAGTTGGTCTTCACGTTTGTTGGGGCGGTTGTGCGGCATCACAACAGTCTCGAGCCCATAAATTTCCTGGAATTCGTAGGCTTCTGTGTCCGCAGTCCCAGTCATGCCAGCCAGCTTGCCATACAGCCGAAAATAATTCTGGAATGTGATTGATGCCAGCGTCTGGTTTTCAGGCTGGATGTTGACGCCTTCTTTGGCCTCCACGGCCTGGTGCAGGCCATCACTCCAGCGTCGCCCCGACATCAAGCGCCCGGTGAACTCGTCAACGATGACGATCTCCCCCTGCTGCACCACGTAATGTTGGTCTTTGTGGTAGAGGTGGTTCGCTCGCAATGCCGCATAAAGATGGTGCATCAAGGTGATGTTGGCGGGGTCATATAAGGTGGCCCCTTCGGGGATCAGCTTAAGGTCGAACAATAAGCGTTCCGCACTTTCGTGCCCCTGCTCGGTCAGAAATACCTGGTGGCTTTTTTCGTCCAGCGTGAAATCTCCGGGCTTCGTCACGCCCTCACCGGTTCGGGGGTCTGCTTCACCTTCTTGCTTCGTCAACAAAGGCACAAGCTTGTTGATCGACAAGTACAAGCTGGTATGGTCTTCGGCCTGTCCGCTGATGATCAGCGGCGTCCGCGCCTCGTCAATCAGAATGGAGTCAACCTCGTCAACAATCGCATAATTCAACCCCCGCTGTACCCGATCCGCAACTTCATAGACCATGTTGTCGCGCAGATAGTCAAAACCATATTCATTGTTGGTGCCATAAGTGATGTCGGCACGATAGGCGCTTTGTTTTTCTTCCCGTGGCATATTGGGCAAATTGATGCCAACAGACATGCCCAAAAAGTTATACAACTTACCCATCCACTGAGCGTCGCGATTTGCCAGATAGTCGTTTACTGTGACAACGTGCACACCTTTGCCAGAAAGCGCGTTGAGGTACACCGGCAGTGTTGCAGTCAGCGTCTTGCCTTCCCCTGTACCCATTTCGGAAATTTTGCCATGATGCAAGGACATTCCACCCAACATTTGCACATCAAAGTGGCGCATTTTCATGGCGCGTTTGGACCCCTCGCGCACCACAGCAAATGCCTCGGGCAACAAGGCATCCAGTGACTCACCTTGGCTGACCCGATCCCGGAACTCTTGCGTTTTGGCCTTGAGCGCGTCATCCGTCAATTTCTCAAATGTGGCCTCCATCGCATTGATGCGAACAACAGTGCTTCGGTAGGTTTTGAGCAGGCGGTCATTGCGACTGCCAAATATTTTAGTAAGAAGGTTGGTGGCCATGAAAACGCGACCATGCTGCCACCCAACTGGGCCTGCTGAATGGTGCAATCCTTTGTTTAATCAAGAAGAAATGGGGTTGCCAATCAATTTCTCAAGCACCGATACAATTTTGTCGCCCTGCAGGATGTTGGCCAACAAACCCACATTTGCGCAATCAAGGCGGCAAGAGAGGGCGTAGCCGTTTGCTCATCGCCAAGACAGAATCAATCCGATTTGCACAATGCTGGAGAATTCAAGCCCTGATTTTAGCTGCGCATTGCAGAACTACATTCAGCGGCAAGTTAGTTGTTCGCCCGAATCGGTTTCACCGCTGTTTTGCCAGCCACCTGCACCGGCAGATGACTGCCAGCCGTCAGAAATTTTTGGGGATCCTGTGGCACGCCCTGAACCAGCACCTCAAAATGCAAGTGGGGTCCGGTCGAACGCCCAGTCGTTCCAACCTGCGCGATTTTTTGACCGCGTTTGACAAGATCGCCTTTTTTGACAAACACTTGAGATGCATGGGCGTACCGGGTAATCAAGTCGTTGCCATGGTCAATTTCTACCAGATTGCCATACGCGGGATGAACCTCTTGCCCGACGACAACCCCCCCAGCCGCCGCCAAAATCGTCGTGCCGGGGTCAGCCTGAAAGTCCAACCCCGTATGAAGCGCAGAATGACCAGAGAATGGGTCAATCCGCCACCCAAAGGAAGATCCAAGGTTGGCACCCATGACGGGCTGCTGAGTCGGAATCAACATATTCCGTATTTTTTGATCAAACAATTTCGACTCCAACTCAGTCATCCATTCGGCCCTTTGATTGGTCATTTGATCCAATTTCGCAATCGTTGTCTGTAGCTCAGTGATTGACAGCGAACTCCCTTCGATCAACACGCCGCCGCGCCCTGGCACGCCCTTGACGTCAACCGGATTCAGGCCAGCCAATCCGGAGACCCGTTCACCCAAAGACTCCAACTGCATCACTTTCGCCTGCAATTCACCTACCTTTTTGGCCATAACATCGAGGTTTTCACGCATGAAACGATCGCGTTGCTCAAACTCATCTTTGACAACCAGCTTGATAAACGTGCCAACTACGGGCCACCCATCGCGAGCGCCTTTGAGGAAAACCCAGTGGTAAAGGCCCGCCGCCGCCAGAGTCAGCAAAATCGACAAGCACAAAAAAGACAACACCAGCTTCTGGCCCGAAAGGTGGATGGCACGGCTTTTGGCAAGCCACGCATCCGTGATAATCAGTTGCACTGTGAACCCCTTATTGAAAAGTCAAATCAACACCTCGCGTCAACGCAGCGTCTCGATTCTGCAAGCGGCGCAGGAAGTTCCCATACTGGCGAAACTGGTAGACCTCACGCGAGACTCGAGTGCTCGACTCAAAGCGATCGAAACTCTCATTCCAGCCAGTTTGAAAAAGTCAATCACTGCAGGTCCGATCGACGGGGCAGTTTGGTGCTTGATTCTGGACAATTCAGCTGCAGCGGCAAAGATACGCCAACTCTTGCCCGCAATTACTTCACATCTACGCAGCAAGGGTTGGGAGATTAACTCAATTCGCATCAAGGTTCAAATTTCCGGCAGCCGACCGGAGCCACGCCATTGAACGAACGCTTGCGAAATCAAAAATGGTGCCGATTGTCGGAATCGAACTGACGACCTTCCGCTTACAAGGCGGGTGCTCTACCAGCTGAGCTAAATCGGCACTTAACTAATTTTACAGGACGCTTTGCCGGACAAACCCGCAAATTTCGCGATCCACCCAGCTTTGTTAGCAGGACTCAATGGCTCACTTTCACTTGACTCGCTTCAGTGCGGGTCTTGGCGTGTTGGGAGGTCGCGGCCCGCTCGTTCCGCCATCCTGTGGTCCTCCAGGCATGGGTTGGACTGCGCCGCTTTGCAACACTGGCGCCAGGCTAACCGGCTTTTGATCCACCACTGTCGCAGACGTTGATTGAGTTAAACCAGAGGAAGGTGCCGACGCCATGGGGAAGGCCATTCCTTGACCATTTTCGCGCGCGTAAATAGCAAGTACACGTTCTATCGGAACCACAATGTCACGAGCGGTGCCGGCAAAACGGGCTTTGAATTCGATGAAATCATTGCCCAGTTTGAGCGAACTGGTTGCGTCAAAACTGATGTTGAGGACAATCTCACCGTCTTTTACATACTCGTTCGGCACACGCACACTGTCGTCGACTTGAACCGCCACATAAGGCGTCAGTCCATTGTCCGTACACCACTCATACAGGGCCCGAATCAAGTAAGGGCGTGTGGAGGTCGAGTCCTTTGCGTCAATCATTCAAGCACAGGCCAGATTTACTTGCGCATGACTTTTTCAGATGGCGTCAACGCTTCAATATAAGCGGGACGTGAAAAGATGCGTTCAGCGTATTTCAGCAACGGGGCAGCATTTTTGCTCAGGTCAATGCCATAGTAATCCAAACGCCAAAGCAATGGCGCAATAGCCACATCCAGCATTGAAAAACTGTCTCCCAGCATGAACTTGTTTTTCAAGAAAATCGGGGCGAGCTGGGTCAGTCGGTCGCGGACATGCGAGCGGGCCTTTTCCAGCAGTTTTTCATTGCTTTTGGCGGCGCGCGACTCGAGCGTCGACACATGGACAAAAAGCTCTTTCTCAAAATTAAGAAGGAACAAACGGACTCGGGCACGGTCAACCGGGTCACCGGGCATCAGTTGCGGATGCGGGAAGCGTTCGTCGATGTATTCGTTGATGATATTGGACTCATAGAGGATCAAATCCCGCTCAACCAGGATAGGAACCTGGCCGTACGGGTTCATCACATTGATGTCCTCAGGCTTGTTATAGAGATCGACATCACGAATTTCGAAGTCCATTCCCTTCTCGAACAACACGAAACGGCAACGGTGGGAAAACGGGCAGGTAGTACCTGAATACAACACCATCATGGTGGGGCTCCTAAAAAACAATAAGAGTGGGCGCGTCAGCAACCCACTCTGAAGATCCCATGCCCATTCCTGGAATGGGCCACGGCGTTTTGACTGCTGTTACTTGACTTCTTTCCAGAACGCGGCGTTCAAACGCCATGCGAAGAAGGTAAAGACGCCCAGGAACAGCAAAACCCAGACACCCACTCGGACACGGGTGTTTTGGGCAGGCTCGCCCATCCACTGCAGGTAGTTCACCAAATCGCCAACGGCCTGGTCATATTGAAGCGGAGTAAGCACGCCAGGGCTGGTTTGATCCCATCCTTTAAACACTTGAACATCATGACCGTGCTCAGTGTGGACATCAAATACGGGCTGGCGGTTGCCCTGCAGCTCCCACAAGGCGTGGGGCATGCCTACATTTGGGAATGCGAGGTTATTCCACCCAGTCGCCTTGCTGTCGTCCGGATAATAAGTGCGCAAATAGGTATAGAGATAGTCAGCCCCCGTTCCTTGCCCCTCGGCAGAACGTGACCGAGCGATGACCGTCAGGTCAGGCGGGTTGGCACCAAACCATTCCTTGGCCTGTTTTGGGTCGATGGCAGCCTTCATGGTCTCGCCAACTTTTTCGGTGGTGAACAAAAGGCTGCCTTTAATTTGCGCTTCCGACAGTCCGATGTCTTTGAGACGATTGAAGCGCATGTAGGCCGCTGAATGACAGCTCAGGCAATAGTTGACAAACAGTTTTGCCCCATTTTGCAATGACGCCAAATCGTTTTGGTGATTTGGCGCTTTGTCCCAGGCAATGCCACCTGTGTTGGCACCGGCCGCGGCCACACCCAGTGAAAAGACCAGTCCCAGTACAAATTGTTTGGAATTTCCCATGATTTTCATTTTCTATTCCTCGCTCAATGCGCCGCAAAAGTGATGCGATCAGGCACGGCTTTTGATTCCCCCAGCCGACTCCACCACGGCATCAGGATGAAAAATCCAAAGTAAAACAACGTTCCAACCTGGGAAACGCGTTCGCCGATTGCGGAGGGAGGTTGCACGCCCAAATAGGCCAACACCACAAAATTGATGACAAATATTCCGTAAAGATATTTGTGCCAATCTGGACGATACCGAATGGATTTGACCGGGCTGTAGTCAAGCCAAGGCAGGAAGAACAAAATGATGACAGCGCCACCCATGACCACGACACCCCAGAATTTTGCGTCAATCGACAGCATCATCACGGCGACCACCACGGCCGCTACCAAGATCAGGCCCTTGAACAGCGCGGGCATCTTGAACTTCAAAGCGCCGAGCACAGCGCCACCAAGAACACAGGCAATCAGGGCGTACATCATCTCGCTAGTGATGGCGCGCAGCATCGAGTAATACGGCGTGAAGTACCAAACTGGCGCGATGTGCGCCGGCGTCTTCAGTGGGTCAGCGGGAATGAAGTTGTTGTACTCCAGGAAATAACCACCCACTTCGGGCGCGAAGAAGACAATCGCCGTGAAGACCATCAGGAACATGCTGACGGCGAAGATATCGTGCACCGTGTAGTACGGATGAAACGGTATGCCGTCAAGGGGGTGGCCATGCGCGTCTTTGGGGGCGCCTGGGCCTTTGATTTCAACGCCATCCGGATTGTTGGAACCTACCTCATGCAACGCAATGATATGCGCGGCCACCAAACCCAACAGAACCAAGGGCACGGCAATCACGTGAAAGCTGAAAAAACGATTCAGCGTGGCATCACCCACCACATAATCGCCGCGAATCAGCAAAGCCAGATCTGGCCCGACGAAAGGTATCGCTGCAAAAAGGTTCACGATCACCTGGGCACCCCAGTAGCTCATTTGGCCCCAAGGCAACAAATAACCCATGAAGGCCTCAGCCATCAGGCAGAGGAAAATCGCACAGCCAAAAATCCAGACCAGTTCCCGGGGTTTGCGGTAACTGCCGTAAATCAGGCCCCTGAACATGTGCAAGTACACCACCACAAAGAAGGCCGACGCACCTGTGGAGTGCATGTACCGCACGAGCCAGCCCCAGGGCACGTCACGCATGATGTACTCAACCGAGCCAAAGGCCAGCGCCGCGTCCGGCTTGTAGTGCATGGTGAGAAAAATGCCAGTGACGATTTGAATCACGAGCACCAACATGGCCAGCGAGCCAAAGATGTACCAGAAGTTGAAGTTCTTGGGCGCGTAATACTCCGCCATGTGCTCGTTGTAGAGCTTGCTTGCCGGGAAGCGGTTGTCCACCCAGTTCAGCAATTTCAACGCCACTGGGGCGTTCGGGGAAATTTCTTTCATTTCAGCCATTCATGCGCTCCGATTTGTATTCTTTGTTCTTGATGCCATCAGGCTTTTTTGTCTTCACCGATCAGCAATCGGCTGTCGGACATAAACATGTGCGGCGGCACTTCCAGGTTGTCGGGCGCAGGCTTGTTCTTGAAAACCCGGCCCGCCATGTCGAAGGTGGAGCCGTGGCAGGGGCACAAAAATCCGCCTTGCCAGTCGTCGGGCAATGAAGCCTGGGCTCCGGTTTGGAACTTGTCTGAGGGCGAGCAGCCCAAATGGGAGCAAATACCCACCGCGATAAAGATTTCAGGCTTGATGGATCGGCCTTCGTTGCGTGCATAGGCAGGCGTGAGATCGTCGGCTTTGCGCAGAGACTTTGGGTCTGCCAATTGGGTGTCCACTTTTGAAAGTCCGGCCAACTGCTCAGGCGTGCGTTTGACAATCCAGACTGGTTTGCCACGCCATTCAACGGTCATCTTTTCACCCGGCTTCAAAGCAGAAATGTCAACTTCAACGGCAGCACCGGCCGCTTTGGCGCGTTCTGACGGCTGAAAAGTGCTTACAAAGGGGATGAGTGCTGCTGCGCCACCAATGGCGCCGGTGCAACTGGAGGCAATCAGCCAGGTGCGTTTGCTGGTATCTATCTGGCGATTTCCGGTATCGCTCGCAACGGCGGTGTCACTCATGGGAATCCTCAATCAAAACTACACGGCATCAACGGACGGACAGTCGGTTGAACGCACTTCAACGCCACCGACACAAAACGTATCAGGGTCAACCCGAGATTGTAGCTGACACATTTACGTGTTTTCGGCGCATCAACAGGCTTGACAATGGAATTTTCTCGGCAATACTCACTGCCTTTTACCCCCTTCAATCAGAACAAGGAAACTCGACATGAGCATGATGCAAGAATTCAAAGATTTCGCCCTCAAAGGCAATGTGATGGATTTGGCGGTCGGCGTCATTATTGGCGCGGCTTTTGGGAAAATTATTGACTCACTGGTCGGTGACGTGATCATGCCCATCGTCGGCAAAATCTTTGGCGGGATGAATTTCGCCGAGATGTACGTCATGCTGGCACCGCCCTCCAAAGCCGTCGAAGGTGCCGCTAGCTACGCCTCACTAAAAGCAGCTGGCGCCAACCTGTTGGCTTATGGCAATTTCATCACTATCGTCGTGAATTTTGTCATTTTGGCCTTTGTCGTTTTCTTGATGGTCAAGCAGATGAACAAACTCAAAAAAGAAGCGCCTGTTGCTGCGCCAGCCGCGCCAGCGCCAACCCCCGAAGACGTTTTGCTGTTGCGCCAGATTCGCGATAGCCTGAAAAAGTAGCACTGTCCCAATCAAAAAATGCCCGCTTGATGCCTTCAAGCGGGCATTTTTGCAAATTCACGGTCGCTTGACGGCTACTGGGCGTTCTGCGCGGCCAGTGCCTTCGCCATGCGGATGGCCTCGATGAGACTGGACGCATCCGCAACGCCCTGGCCCGCAATATCAAACGCCGTGCCATGGTCCGGACTGGTTCTCACCAACGGAAGCCCCAAGGTCACGTTGACCCCCTTTTCAACGCCCAAATACTTCACTGGGATCAGGCCCTGGTCGTGGTACATGGCCACCACCACGTCGAACTCCCCAGGTCTCGCGACAGGGTCGGCACCGCCTGCTTTGGACCGCGCCCGCATGAACACAGTGTCCGGCGCGAAGGGACCGCTGACGCTCATTCCTTCAGCACAGGCCGCTTTCACGGCGGGCAAAATAACATCAATCTCTTCCCGCCCGAACAAGCCGCCTTCACCAGCGTGCGGGTTCAACCCGGCAACCCCAATTCGCGGGATGCGCCCGAGCGCAGCGCCCACCGCCTGGTGCGTGATACGCAAGGTTTGCAAGACGTTGGGCAGCGTCACCGCAGAAATCGCCGCCAAAAGCGACACGTGAATGCTGACCAGCACCACCCGCAGCTCGTCATTGGCCAACATCATGCGAACCGGCACCTCGGCCACGGGTTTGCCCAAAAACAAGGCGGCCTGCGCCTGCAGCATCTCAGTGTGCCCCGGAAACGCCGAATACGGCAAGCCGGCCTGGGCCAAGGCCTCTTTGTGCAAGGGCGCGGTGACCATGGCGCACAAATCGCCCTTCAACGCCGCCTGAGCTGCCCAAACAACACATTTTGCGGCGTATTCACCCGCCAAACCTGACGTAAGGCCCCATGGAATGGGCGCAAGTTGCTCTTCTATTTGTAGCACAGGAATAGTCCTAGGCGGCACGCCTGGCAAGTCTGAAAGTACGCCAAGTTGCGCCACTGGCCACGGCAACCCGCCTTGGCTGACCAGGTGCGAGGCGCGGCGCAGGGTCGCCACGTCCCCCACCACAACGCAGCCCTCGGTCAGTTGCGGGGCATCCCGAAACGCCTTGCAAATGATCTCAGGCCCGATGCCCGCTGCGTCACCCAGTGTGATGGCCAAAGGTTTCATGCGGGATTGTCAATGTCGATGAAGGCATGCAGCAGCCCCAATTGCCCGGCGACATGGGCCGCCACTGCGGGCGCGCCATACCGTTCGCTGGCATGGTGCCCACAGGCGATGTAGGTCACGCCACACTCGCGTGCGTAATGCGCCTGGGGCTCAGAAATTTCACCCGTTATGAAGGCATGAGCACCTGCGGCAATGGCGGCTTCAAAATAGCCCTGTGCGCCGCCAGAGCACCACGCTATGTTTTTTATATCACCTGACGCAATATTGACAGGAACTACCGGACGATTGAGCGTTTTTCTGACGTGTTCTGCCAGATGTTCGGCTCGCGCGAAGCACCGGCCATCCGACGCAGTGCCCATGAAGCCCAGATCCTGCTCGCCAAAACGCCCCGCCGCGCCGTCGTAGGGCTGAAAGCCCAGCACCTGCCCCAACTGAGCGTTGTTGCCCAATTGCGGGTGCGCATCCAGCGGCAAGTGGTAGGCGTAGAGGTTGATGTCATGCGCCAGCAGCAGCGCCAGGCGCCGCTTCATCCAGCCGGTCACACGGCCGTCTTGTCCGCGCCAAAACAAACCATGGTGAACAAAAATCGCATCGGCCTGCGCCGCCACAGCCGCCTCGATCAAGGCCAGGCTTGCCGTCACGCCCGAAACGATTTTCTTCACCTGCGCCTTGCCCTCCACCTGCAAGCCATTGGGGCCGTAGTCTTTGAAGCGCTCTGGTTGCAGCAGAGTGTCGAAAGCTTGAAGGAGAACGCTGCGCGAGGTCATGGCAAATTGTAGGGCGTGCCGCCTCGCTTACGACCCCATGACACGCCTACAATTTGGCCGATGAAACGTCTCTGGCTTTTGTTTTCACAAACTGCGACGCTGCTGCTGGCCGCTTATTTTGTCGTGGCAACCCTCAAACCCGACTGGCTTGGCAAACGCATCGCCCTCGGCAATGCGCTCGCCTACGTCCAAGCGCCGGCAACGGGCGTGCAGGCCGTACCCACCGGTAGTTTTCGCAATGCCGCACAAAAGGCTTTGCCGGCCGTGGTCAGCATCAACACCAGCAAAGCGGGCCAGTCGGGCGCCAAGAGTGACGACCCCTGGTTCAGGTTTTTCTTTGGCGAGCAGGGCAGCCAGCCCCAAGCGGGCCTGGGCAGCGGCGTGATCGTCAGCGCCAACGGTTATATCCTGACCAATAACCACGTCGTCGACGGCGCCGACGAGATTGAAGTCGTGCTCAATGACAGTCGCCACGCAGTGGCCAAGGTGATCGGCACTGATCCGGATTCTGACCTCGCCGTCCTCAAGATCGCCCTGGAGCGCCTGCCTGTGATCACGCTGGGAGACTCTGACGCGCTTCAAGTCGGTGACCAAGTGCTGGCCATCGGCAACCCCTTCGGCGTCGGTCAAACCGTGACCGGCGGGATTGTGAGCGCACTGGGGCGCAACCAGTTGGGCATCAACACCTTTGAAAACTTCATCCAGACCGATGCGGCCATCAACCCAGGCAATTCCGGCGGCGCGTTGGTAGACGTGAACGGCAATTTGCAAGGCATCAACACCGCGATTTATTCGCGCTCTGGCGGCAGCATGGGCATAGGGTTTGCGATTCCCGTCTCCACCGCCCGTCTGGTGATGGACGGCATCGTGAAGGACGGCCAGGTCAGCCGTGGCTGGATTGGCGTCGAGCCCAACGAACTGTCGCCTGAACTGGCTGAGACGTTTGGCGTCAAACCCCCGGCCACCGGGCCGCTGCTGGGGGTGATCATCACGGGCGTGTTGCAGAACGGTCCGGCCGCCAGCGCGGGCCTGCGCCCTGGCGACGTGATCGTCAGTGTGGCGGGTAAACCGGTGGGTAATGTGCCAGAGTTGTTGAGCCGCGTGGCGGGCCTTAAGCCGGGGGCCAGCGCCAAATTCAGTGTGCTGCGGCGTGAAAAGTCGGTTGAGCTTGAGGTGACGCCGGGCGTGCGGCCCAAGCCTAAACCGACCATGGAACGCTGAGATTTTTCAGTTGCACTGAGCCGTAGATAGCTATAATTTAAATAGCATACTATTAAGCACCAACAGGGACTTTAAGCGAAAATAATGACATCAGGTCGAAAAATAGCCTGAGATAAGGCGACCGTTGTCCGACCCGTCCCACCGACCGATTTAGGTGCCAGCGGACGGGCTCTTGCTATCTTCCGGCGCAGCATCTGGCGCTTTGGTGTGTTTGAGAAACAGCCGGGCTGACCAGATGCCCACCTCATACAACAGCACCATGGGCACCAACAAGGCGATCATCGAGACCGGATCCGGTGGCGTCACCAGGCCCGCAACCCCGGCGGCGCCGACGACAAAGTAGGTGCGAAAAGACTTCAACTGCTCAATCGTGACAATGCCCATGCGCGCCAGGATGACCACTGCGATGGGCACCTCAAACGCCACGCCAAATGCGATGAACATGGTGATCACAAAATCAAGGTAGGCCTCGATGTCGGGGCTGACGGACACCGAAATGGGAGCCATTTTCTGGATCGCCGGAAACGCTTGGCCAAACACAAAAAAGTAACAAAACGCTGCACCGGTATAAAACAAAATGGTACTGGCCGCCACCAGCGGCAACACCAGTTTTTTCTCATGCCGATAGAGGCCGGGCGCTACAAAGGCCCAGATTTGGTAGAGGATCCACGGCAGCGACAGCCCAATCGCCGCCAGCACTGACACTTTGATCGGCACCAAAAAGGGCGACACCACACCCACTGCAATCATCTTGGATCCCTCGGGCAGCGCTTTGACCAACGGCATGGCCAGCCAGTCGTAAAGGCGCGACGGCCCAGGGTACAACAGCAGGACGGCCAGAATGGCGCCGACGCCATACAAAGCACGCAACAGGCGGTCGCGCAACTCGACCAAGTGCTGCACAAACGGCTGCTCAGTCCCAGCCAGTTCGTCCTCTTTTGTGTCGGTCTTGCTGTCTTTGGCGTCTTGGGAAGCGTGGGGGTCGGTCATTGGGACAGAAGTTTGGGCCTGAACCGGGCCACACGTGCCGCGCCCGACAGGGCTTTGGTGCGCGTGCCCGTGCGGGCCTTGTACCAGACCGGCGTCGAGCCCTGTTTGAGCCGCCATTTTTTCTTGGGGTGTTTGTAAAGCGGAAAGCTCGGCGGCGGCTCGGCCAGCGTACTGTTGGAGAGAAGGCCGGTGGTGTCGTTCCAGTCTTTCTCAAAGGCATTGGCGTTGGTCTGGATGGTGTTTTCCACGTCTCGCGCGGCGCTTTCGACCGTGTCTTTCATTTTTTTGAGCTCATCGAGCTCCATCGACCGGCTCACCTCGGCTTTGACGTCGGCCACGTAACGCCGTGCGCGGCCCAGCAAAGTACCAATGGTCTTGGCCAGCCCCGGCAATTTTTCAGGACCAATCACCACCAGGGCGATGCCGCCAATGATGGCCAGTTTGGTGACGCCAATGTCAATCACTTACCGTTGCCCGTCGAAAATGTGGCAAAGACTGGCAAAGACTGGCATAGGGTGGCAGCCACAGACGATGGCAATGCTCAGGATTTGGTTTTGGCTTCGACATCAATGGTTTCTTTGGCGGCGGCCGTTGCGGCCTGCCCCACTTGCTGGGTCGCGCCTGACGCGGCGGCGGCGCCATCGGCTGCCTTGTCAGTACCGTCTTTCATGCCGTCCTTGAAGCCTTTGACCGCCCCGCCCAGGTCAGAGCCGATGTTGCGCAGCTTTTTGGTGCCAAAGATCACCACAATGATGACCAGAAAAATTATCAAGTGAGTAGTCGACAGACCCATACGGTTCTCCTGTTGGTTGATGTAATTTTAATCGGCCTAGCGCCCAGACTCCGTGGGCCCATGAAATTAACCCTTGTGTCGCAAAGCGGCTGAACGACCTGCAAACCGCACGCAAAAAGCGCTCAGCCGCGCAACCAGGGGCGCGGCCCGCCCATCACGTGGACGTGCAGGTGATGGACTTCCTGCCCGCCCTCAGCGCCTGTGTTGCTCACGATGCGAAAGCCACCTTGCGGGTACGGTCGGCACCCTTCTTGCAAGGCCAGCCGGGGCGCCAGCGCCATCATGCGCCCCAACATCGAGGCATGTTCATCTGTTACCTGCGCCATCGAGGGAATATGCGCTTTTGGAATCATCAAAAAATGAACCGGCGCCCAGGGGTGGATGTCGTGGAACGCAAACAATTCGTCGTCCTGGTACACCAGTTTTGACGGAATTTGGCCAGTCGCGATTTTGCAGAACAGGCAATTGGGGTCGTGCGCCAGCATGTCAATCACCCACGGCGCGGTTTGCATTCATGGCCACCATGCCGCGCACAATGCGGTACAAGAACCAGATGGAAATGAGGGCCCAAGCCAGGTAGCCCGGAAGAATGAACATCAGCCACAGCGGCACCGTCACCGTATACAAGATCCCGGCCCAAATGACGGAGCGAATGCGCCACGAGAAATGGCTGGCCTGCCACGTGCCCTGCGCTTCGTCTTTTTTGACCATGTCTAACACCAGCGCCACGACCAGCAACACCGCGCCAAACTGGGCCCCCGGAACGATGGCCCCCACGGCCACGATCAAATGCAGGATGTAGCTGATCCAGCCCGTCGTTTTGAGCTGCTCAGCTTTTGCGGTGTCTATTGCCGCCACGTCGATGATGTCACCCATTGAGTTGTTCATGGCTTTGCCCTTTGATTCATTCACCCGAGGTTTCACGGTTTTGCGCTTTGCGCAACGCTTTTTCTTCAATCCCGCTGGTGCCCGCCCGACGCGACAGCTCTGCAATCACGTCGGCCGGCGTCAAACCGTAATGCGCCAGCGCAATCATGCAGTGGAACCACAAATCGGCCACTTCAGCCACTAGCTTGCCTCGGGCGGCGCTCGGGTTCCCGCCCAGCAGCGCTGCGGCGTCAGCGTCTTTGGCGGCCATCACCACCTCAGTCGCTTCTTCGCCAATTTTTTTCAGGAAGGCATCGGGGCCTTTGTGCAGCAGGCGGGCGACATAACTCTTGTCGGCGTCACCGCCCTGCGCGGGAAGGCGTGACTCGATCACGGCAGCCAATTGGGCCAACGCATCGTCGGAACTGTTATGCGTCATGGCGTGCGGCGGTTGGCTTTTGGTTTGGCGTTCATCATGGGGCACTAGGTGTAGATGCTTGCCGGGTCTTTCAAGACCGGGGCGTCAATTTGCCACGCGCCGTCTTTCAAAACACTGAAAAAACAGCTATGCCGTCCGGTGTGGCAGGCAATTCCGGGCGCGTGCCCCAATTGCGACACGGTGAGCAAAATCACGTCCTGATCGCAGTCCACACGAATGTCATGCACCGTTTGCACGTGGCCTGACGCTTCGCCTTTGAACCACAATTTGCCACGGGATCGGCTGAAGTAAACCGCCCGTTTCAACTCTGCGGTTTTCTGCAGCGCCTCGCGGTTCATCCAGGCGAACATCAACACGTCCTGGCTGCCCAGCTCCTGCGCGATCACGGGAACCAGGCCTTTTTCATCCCATTTAATGTCGTCTAGCCAGTTCATGGGGGAATTGTCATCGATTTTCAGTAGCTATATTATATATAGCAAACTATTCAATCTACACGGGATTTTAAGAGCGCTTACACTTTATATATCGGTTTTCAGCGGTTGCCGGGCACGGCACAAACGCGGGCCGGCACAGGCCGTCAGCACTGGCGCTTAAAGCCGCACCGGCACGCCGCACTCGGCCATGCGCGCCTTGGCCTGGCCCACCGTGTATTCGCCATAGTGAAAGATGCTGGCCGCCAGCACCGCGTCCGCGCCGCCGATCTTGATGCCGTTGACCAGATCGTCCAGGTTGCCCACCCCGCCCGACGCAATGACTGGCACGCTGACGGCGTCAGCGACGGCCCGTGTCAATTCAAGGTCAAAGCCCGATTTGGTGCCGTCGCGGTCCATGCTGGTCAGCAGGATTTCCCCAGCGCCGCGGCGCGTCATCTCGACCGCCCACTGCACCGCATCCAGGCCCGTGTTTTTGCGCCCGCCGTGGCTGTAGACATCCCAGCCAGGGCCTTTGGCGCGGCCCTGAGCATCGTGCCCGGCCGCGTCCTGGGCCGAACGCCGCTTGGCATCAATCGCCACCACGATGCATTGCGCGCCGTATTTGCTGGAGGCGTCTTCGATGACCTGCGGATTGGCGATGGCTGCCGAGTTGAAACTGGTTTTGTCGGCGCCCGCGTTGAGCAGGCGGCGCACGTCATCCACCGTGCGCACGCCGCCACCCACTGTGAGCGGGATGAACACTTGCGACGCCACCGCCTCGATCATGTGCAAAATCAAGCCCCGGTTGTCGCTGGTGGCGGTGATGTCCAGAAAAGTCAGTTCGTCCGCGCCCTGCTCGTTGTAACGCGCCGCGATTTCGACCGGGTCGCCGGCGTCACGCAGTGCCACAAAGTTGACGCCTTTGACAACCCTGCCACCGGTGACGTCGAGACAGGGGATGATGCGTTTGGCTAACATTGGCCCGCCTGCGTCCCATTTGGGCGGCTCGTTTTGGGGACACCCGCTGGGAGTGGCTTCCTGCCCTGCGCGGGGGCTGCATTTTGCCCTGGAGCGGCCCGGCGGCCAAACATCCTCATCCGTTCAGCTCGTCAGCCCTGGCCTGGGCTGCAGCAAAATCAAGATCTCCGGTGTAAATCGCCCGGCCGCAAATCACGCCTTCAACGCCTTCGCTTTCGACGTCGCACAGGGCGTCAATATCGGCCATGCTGGACAGGCCACCCGAGGCGATGACGGGGATGGTCAGGGCCTGCGCCAGCTTGACGGTGGCCTCGACGTTGATGCCGGACAACATGCCGTCGCGGCCAATGTCGGTATAAATGATGGACTCCACACCGTAGTCTTCGAACTTCTTGGCCAGGTCAATCACGTCGTGGCGGGTCAGTTTGCTCCAGCCGTCGGTGGCGACTTTGCCGTCTTTGGCGTCCAGCCCCACGATGATGTGGCCGCCAAACGCGGTGCAGGCGTCTTGCAGGAAGCCGGGGTTTTTGACGGCTGCCGTGCCGATGATGACGTAACGCAGGCCTGCGTCGAGGTAACGCTCGATGGTGTCGAGGTCACGAATGCCGCCGCCCAATTGCACATCGACTTCGCTGCCAACGTTTTTGAGGATTTTGCGGATCGCGACCTCGTTTTTGGGGTGCCCCGCAAAGGCGCCGTTCAGATCAACCAAATGCAGGCGCCGAGCCCCTTTGTCGACCCAGCTTCTGGCCATCAGCGCAGGGTCTTCGCCAAAGGTGGTGGACTGAGCCATGTCGCCTTGTTTGAGGCGGACACACAGACCGTCTTTCAGGTCAATTGCGGGGATGAGGAGCATGGTGCGCGAGGCAAAAGAACGCTGGAGGGAAGGACGCTTTGGAAAAGGGCGCTGTGGGGAAGAACGCGGTGGGACTAAACAGGCGGCGCTGGCACAGCGGATCAAGGGTTCCAGGAGAGGAAGTTTCTGTACAGGGACAAACCGTGGACTGCGCTTTTTTCGGGGTGAAATTGGGTTGCGAAAATATTATCGCGCGCAATGGCGCTGGAAAAGCGATTGCCGTAGTCGGTCTCGCCCACGCTGTGGCGAGTTTCAGACGGTTGCGTGTAAAAACTGTGCACAAAGTAGAAATAACTGCCGTCTGGCACGCCAGTCCAAATCGGGTGCAGCACGCCCCCATGGCTGTTTTGGCAGACCTGGTTCCAGCCCATTTGCGGCACCTTGTAGCGGCTACCGTCGGCCTGGAGTTGACCCGCCAGCTCAAACTTGAGCACCTCGCCGTGGATCAGGCCCAAGCCGGGTGTGCCCACGCCAGGCTCGTTTTTTCGTCCTTCGTGGCTGTGATCCAACAACATCTGCATGCCTATACAAACACCAAACAAAGGTTTGCTGGCGGCCGCTTCCAGCACGGATTCTTGCAGGCCTGAACGGCGCAGTTCATCCATGCAATCTGGCATGGCGCCCTGGCCCGGCAGCACGATGCGCTCGGCTGCGCGAACTGCTTCAGGGCGGGCGGTGATCACCACCTCAAACCCGCTGTCCTGCGCCGCAAAACGCACGGCCTGTGCCATGGAGAACAGGTTGCCCATCCCGTAATCGACCACGGCAATGGTTTTTTTTACTACCATAAATATAGCTAACTATTCAATACACACGGGGACATAATTCGCTTTTTTGTCTCTAAGATTGGCAAAAACACAATTTACAGCGATCCCTTGGTTGACGGAATGACTCCGACCGAACGCGGGTCAAGCTCCAACGCCATGCGCAGCGCGCGGGCAAAGGCCTTGAACACGGTCTCGCACTGGTGGTGCGCGTTTTCGCCCTTGAGATTGTCAATGTGCAAGGTGACAAAGGCATGGTTCACAAAGCCCTGAAAAAACTCATGCGCCAGTTGAGAGTCAAAGGTGCCGATCATGCCGCTTTTAAAGGGCACGTTCATGACCAGGCCGGGCCGGCCCGAGAAATCAATCACCACGCGGCTCAAGGCCTCGTCCAGCGGCACGTAGGCGTGGCCATAACGGCGGATGCCTTTTTTGTCGCCCACCGCCTGATGCACAGCCTGCCCCAGGCAAATGCCTACATCTTCGACGGTGTGGTGGCCGTCAATGTGCAAATCGCCTGCGGCGTGGATGTCCAGGTCGATCATGCCGTGGCGGGCGATCTGGTCCAGCATGTGGTCAAAAAAACCGATGCCGGTGTCCAGCTTAGCCCGGCCGGTGCCGTCCAGGTCCACCCGGGCGGTGATCTTGGTTTCAGCGGTATTTCGGGAGACTTCAGCAGTGCGGTTCATGGGGCGAATTTTTCCGTTTCGGCTTGGAGTGAAGGCTTAGAGCGAATTATGAAGGGCTTGCAGCATTTGGCGGTTTTCTGCGGGCGTGCCAACCGTCAAACGCAGGCAGTTGGCCAGCAGAGGATGCAGTTTTGACACATTTTTGACCAGCACGGACTGCGCTTTCATGCCGTCGAAGGTTTTTTGCGCATCAGGCACACGCGCCAAAATCATGTTGGCGTCACTGGGCCAGTGCCTGAGACCTGGAAGGCCGGACAATGCTTTGATAACAATAGCACGCTGCTCTTGTATTTCAAGGGCTTGCAGCCTAAACACTTCCTGATGTTCGATCGCGAACAGGGCGCATTCATAGTTCAGCACGCTGATGTTGTAGGGTGGGCGCAACTTGTCAACCTCATCGATCAGGGCTTTAGGGCCCATCATGTAACCGATGCGCACACCGGCCAGCCCAAATTTGCTCATGGTGCGCATCAAGAGCACATGCGGGTGTTTTTCGGGGGACTGGCGAATCTTGTCGATCCAGCTGCGCGACGCGAACGGCTGATAGGCCTCGTCCATCACCACGAGGCCGTTTTGCGCGGCTTGCAGCGCAATGATGCGGGCAATGGTGTCGTCATTCCACAAGTTGGCGGTGGGGTTGTTCGGATAGGCGATGTAAATGATGGCCGGCTGGTGGGTGGCGATCGCCGCCAGCATGGCCGCCTCGTCCAGCTCAAAATCAGCCGTGAGGGGCACGCCAACGTAGTGCAGGCCCTGGAACCTGGCGCTCATGCCGTACATCACAAAACCGGGCTCAGGCGCCAGGATGACGGGTGTTTTGCCACCCAGGTTTTGATCAGGTGGCAAATCCACGGCCATCGCGAGCAGAGAAATCAGTTCATCCGAGCCATTGCCCAGCATGATCTCAAAGCCCTCGGGCATCTCTGCATAGGCCGCCAGGGCCTTGCGCAAATCGTTCACGCGGCTATCGGGGTAGCGGTTCAGCGCCAAAGCGCCCAGACGCTGGCCCAGCTCGGCCTGCAAGGCCGCGCCCAGGCGGTGCGGGTTTTCCATGGCGTCGAGTTTGACCATGCCCGTCGAGTCTTGAATCGCATACCCATGCATGGACACAATGTCCTGGCGCAGGCGGGTGGCAATGAGGGTTTGGGAGGTGTTCATAGGTTCGTGACAAATTGAATCATGGCCCCAGCACAACCCGCAGGCCGGTTCCGCTTTCACGCGTGGCAGCGGGGCGGTGGTCACGAAAGGCGGAGCGCAAATAGACCGGGTTGCTGACCCAGGAGCCGCCGCGGCGCACCCGATGATTGCCGTCGCAATTGGCCACCCAGGCGCTGCCGTCGGCGGGCGCGAACTGGTAGTCGTGGTGCCAGCAGTCTTCCACCCATTCGTAAACATTGCCATGGACGCCCATCAGGCCAAAGGGATTGGGCTTGAAACTGGATACCGCCACGGTATTGCGGCGGAATGTACTGCGCGCACTGCTGACATAGGCTATGTCGCCATTGAAATTGGCCTGGTCGGACTCGATGCGGTCGCCCCACCAGAAATGCGTGCTCTGGCGTCCCCGCGCGGCGTATTCACGCTCTGCTTCGCTGGGCAAGCGGTAATTTTTGCCAGTGGTCTGGGTCAACCACTGGGTGTAGGCACGGGCGTCGTTCCAGCTCACGCACACCACTGGGTGGTCGTCGCCCTGGGTCAAGGCCGGGTTCAGCCAATTTTTATCGGCTGACTGGTAACGGTTCTCAAGCCAGACCGTGCAGTTTTGAGCGACTTCGGCTTCGGTGCGATATTGGGTGGTGCGCACGAAGGCGGCAAACTCGGCCCGTGTGACAGCATGGATGCCGATGGCAAACGGGGCCAGGTTGACGCCGTGTTGCGGCTGCTCGGTGTCGAACTGCGGAAAGCTGTCGGCCCGAAGCGAGGCGAGTTTACGTTCGGCCTCGCTGCTGCCCATGGTGAAGGTGCCCCCCGGCAACACCACCATCTCAGGGCACTCGGCACAGTCACGAAACCGCGTGCCGGCCGCCGGCAGTTCAGTGCGCCCGACCGGTCGGCGCGCGCCTGCAGGCGCAGGTGTTTGCGCAGACGTTTGCCCTGACGTTTGTGCGGCCGTTGGGGCACCAACGCCGGGGGCCACGCCGGGCGAGTGGCTGCGCAAACGCGCCATGTGGGCCCGCGCCAAACGTGCATACCGGCCCGCGGGATAAAGCTCCAGATAGGCTTGGTAGGCCTCGACCGAGTCGACGCTTCGGCTATCGCCCCAAAAGCTGTCCTCACGCAGCCAATCCTGCGCTTGCGCCATCTGGCCGACCAGCAAAAACACGCAGACAAGCAGACGACGCATCATGATGCCAAGCCTATTTCAAACGCATCTCGGCCGCGCGGGCATGCGCCTGCAAACCCTCGCCGTAAGCCAATTCGGCCGCGATTTTCCCTAGCGTCTGGGCGCCCTGCTCGCTCACCTCGATCAAGCTGGAACGTTTTTGAAAATCGTACACGCCCAGCGGGCTGGAGAAACGTGCGGTGCCAGCCGTCGGCAACACGTGATTGGGGCCTGCGCAATAGTCACCCAGGCTTTCACTGGTGAACGCGCCCAAAAAGATCGCCCCCGCATGTTTGAGCAGCGGCTCCCAACGGTGCGGGTCAAGGCTGCTGACCTCCAAGTGCTCTGGGGCTATTTTGTTGCTGATCTCACAGGCTTCCTCCATGCTGCGGGTAAGGATCAAGGCACCCCGGCCGTTCAAGGATTTGGCAATGATGTCTGCGCGTGGCATGTCGGCCAGCAGCCGGGTGATGCTGGCCTGCACGGCGTCGATATAAGGCGCGTGCGGGCACAACAAAATGCTTTGGGCCAGCTCGTCGTGCTCGGCCTGGCTGAACAGGTCCATCGCCACCCAGTCAGGTGGCGTGCTGCCGTCGGCCAGTACCAGAATTTCACTTGGGCCGGCAATCATGTCAATGCCCACTTTGCCAAACACCTGGCGTTTGGCCTCGGCCACATAGTCGCGCCCTGGCCCGGTGATTTTGTCGACCGCCGGGATGGTCTGGGTGCCATAGGCCAGCGCCGCCACCGCCTGCGCACCACCGATCATGAACACCCGGGACACGCCGGCCACATAGGCGGCCGCGAGCACCAGCAGATTCTTGTGGCCACCCGGCGCCGGGGAGACCATGATGATTTCGGGCACACCTGCGACATGGGCCGGAATGGCGTTCATCAACACGCTGGACGGATAGGCCGCCTTGCCGCCCGGCACGTAAATGCCTGCACGGTCAATCGGGGTGACTTTTTGGCCCAGCAAGGTGCCCTCGGCATCCCGATAGCTCCAGCTCTCCCCACTGGCCTTTTTTTGCGCCTCGTGGTAGCTGCGAACTCGCGCAGCTGCAGCGCTCAGGGCTTCGCGTTGTCGAGCCGGAATCGCCTCGTACGCCGACTTCAACTCGGCTTGGGTCAACTCAAGCTCCGGCATGGAAGCGGCCGGGAGAAGATCCCACCGGGCGGTGTATTCGAGCACGGCAGCATCGCCGCGTTGGCGCACCTGCGCCACGATGTCCTGCACCTGGCGCTCAATCAGTGCATTGGCGGCTTCAGACAGGTGCAGACGCGTTTTGAAGTCAGCCTCGAATGTGCCGCTGGATGTTGACAAACGGGCGGGAGATGCTATTAAAGTCATTGCAATTCGCAGGAACTCAGGCCGACGCCAATTTCACGGCAGCGCCAAAGGCATCGATCAGCCCGCGCAGCGGCGCCTGCTTGAGCTTGAGTGCGGCCTGGTTCACGATCAGGCGCGAGCTGATGTCCATGATGTGCTCGACCTCAACCAGATGGTTGGCCTTGAGTGTGTTGCCGGTCGAGACCAGGTCCACGATGGCATCGGCCAGGCCCGTCAACGGCGCCAGTTCCATGCTGCCGTAGAGCTTGATCAAATCAACGTGCACGCCTTTGGAGGCAAAAAACTCCCGCGCGATTGCCACATATTTTGTAGCCACCTTCAGGCGGCTGCCTTGCTTGACAGCGCTTTCGTAGTCAAAATCAGCCCCCACCGCGACGCTGATGCGACATTTGGCAATCTGCAAGTCCAAGGGTTCGTACAGCCCGGCAGAGGCAGTGCTGCCCCCCCAGTCTGCCGCGTGTTCGATCAGTGTGTCTTTGCCGGTGATGCCCAAATCAGCGCCACCATATTGCACGTAAGTGGGCACATCGGTGGCCCGCACCACCAGCACACGCACGCCGGGCTGGTTGGTGGTCAGAATCAGTTTGCGCGACTTTTCGGGATCGTCCAGCACCTGGATGCCAGCCGCCCTGAGTAGCGGGAGGGTGTCTTCGAAGATGCGGCCCTTTGACAACGCCAGAGTGATCATCTTGCCTCCGGCTGAGCCGTCTCAAAGGCGGCAAACGCCCCCCCGGAAAGCAGCGCAGTACACGACGTGACTGGTGCGGGGCTCATTTCACCCTCTCGATGTCGGCGCCAATTGCTTGCAGCTTGGCCTCCATTTGGTCATACCCCCGGTCAAGGTGGTAGATGCGGTCGACCAGGGTGTCGCCACTGGCCATCAGCCCTGCAATGACCAAACCGGCCGAGGCGCGCAAATCGGTCGCCATGAGGGTGGCTCCGGACAGTTTTTCAACCCCTTCGACCACTGACACCTTGCCATCAATTTGAATTTTCGCGCCCAGGCGCACCAGCTCATTGACATGCATGAAGCGGTTTTCAAAAATGGTTTCGGTCACTTTGGCGGTGCCGCTTGAGACACAGTTCAGCGCCATGAATTGCGCCTGCATGTCGGTCGGGAACCCGGGGTATTCGGTGGTGCGGAAAGACTGCGCCTGCAAGCGCCCGCTGGACTGGATGCGGATGCCGTCCTGCACAGCGGTCACGGTGGCGCCCGCGTCGCGCAATTTTTCAATCACGGCCTCCAGGTGGTCGGCCCGCCCGTGTTTCAAATACACGTCGCCGCCGGTGGCCGCCGTGGCGCATAAAAAGGTGCCAGCTTCAATGCGATCTGCCACGACTTGATGCTCACATCCGTGGAGTTTTTCAACTCCCTGGATACGGATGCGGCTGGTGCCATGGCCTTCAATCCGGGCGCCCATTTTGATCAGCATGTCGGCAAGGTCCGGAATTTCAGGCTCTTGCGCGGCGTTTTCCAGTATGGTTTCGCCCTGCGCGAGGGTAGCCGCCATCATCAAATTTTCAGTGCCTGTCACGGTCACCATGTCGGTGGTGATGCGGGCGCCCCTCAGCCGGGTTTGGCCTGCGGCCAAACGGGCAATCATGTAGCCGTGTTCCACCGTGATGTCAGCGCCCATGGCCTGCAGGCCTTTGATGTGCTGGTCTACCGGACGCGAACCAATGGCACAGCCGCCGGGCAGCGATACCGTGGCCTCGCCAAAACGGGCCAGCAAAGGCCCGAGCGCCAGCACCGAGGCGCGCATGGTCTTGACCAGTTCATATGGCGCTTCAGGGCTGATCGGGTTGGCGGCGCACAGCGTCAGGCCGCCACGCTCGCCATGGGTTTGCGTCTTGACGCCCATGTTGTCCAGCAACTGGCGCATGGTGGCGATGTCGCGCAGACGCGGGACATTCAACAAGGTGACCCGTTCGGTCGTGAGCAGGGCCGCGCACATTTGCGGCAAGGCAGCGTTTTTTGCGCCGCTGATCTGCACTGTGCCGCGAAGTTCACGGCCGCCGCGAATCAATAATTTATCCATGTGATCTTGTTTTCAAATTGGGCCAGTCGGTGCATGCGCCTTTTACAGGCTCTGGCGGGCTGCTGCGGACGTTGCCCCCAGGCAAACTATTGCGCCGCAGCCCACTCGGCGGGGGTCAACGTCTTCATCGACAGGGCATGAACCTCGTCGGTGTGCATTTTCGCCCCCAGGGTGGCGTAAACGCGTTGATGTCGCTGGATCAGGCGTTTGCCTACAAACTCGCGCGACACAATGGTCGCGTCCCAATGGCGGCCATCACCCGCCAGCTCACAGTGCTCGCAGGCCAAATTGGCGGTGATGATGGATTTGAGTTCGTCGGCAGTCATGAAGGTTTCAGTGGGGTGGGATGGAAATGGACGCCCAATCAGCTGCGGATTTTGTAACCGATGCGCAGCAAGTTGACGGCGATGGCGCTGACCACGGCCAGCACCGTCGCCACCACGCCAAAACTCAACCAGGGCGACACGTCGCTGGCTCCAAAAAAGCCGTAGCGAAAGCCGTCAATCATGTAGAAAAACGGGTTGAGGTGGCTAACGCCCTGCCAAAACGCGGGCAGTGAATGGATGGAATAAAACACGCCGCTTAAAAATGTCATGGGCATGACAACGAAGTTTTGAAACGCCGCGAGCTGGTCAAATTTTTCAGCCCACAGGCCAGCTATCAGCCCGAGCGTGCCCATCAACGCGGCCCCCATCACGGCAAACAGCGCAATCCACAGCGGCTGCGCAAAGCTGAGGCTGGTGAAAAACGCTGAGACGGCAAACACGCCGATGCCCACGATGATGCCGCGCAACACGGCCGCCCCTACATACGCCACGTACCAGTTCATGTAAGACAGGGGCGCCAGCATCAAAAACACCAGGTTGCCCATCATCTTGCTCATGATCAGGGACGAGGAGCTGTTGGCAAACGAGTTTTGCAGCAGGCTCATCATGGCCAGCCCCGGCACCAGAAACGCGGTGTAGCTGACCGAGTCATAGACCTTGACGTGGGCCTCCAGCGCCTGGCCAAACACCAGCAGGTACAACATGGCCGTCAACACCGGGCCCGCGACGGTTTGAAACGCGACTTTCCAGAAACGCAGGGTTTCCTTGTACAGGAGAGTTTGCCAGCCGGTCATGCTGTAACGGGCTCGTGGGGTGCAACGGCGCGGGCCAAGTCCGCAGCGGCTGGCTGATTTTTGCGGGCCATCACTTCAAGAAAGACATCTTCCAAATCTGCTTTGCGGATTTCGACATCCTGCGCCACCAGGCCGGCTTCACGAACCGCTGCGAGGTAATGTTCGATTTCTTTGGCGTCGTGCGCCGGAAACTGCACAATTCTTCCTGTAATGCGGGCTTTGTCCCTGATACCAATAGGAAGTTCGCTATCTATTTTGAATCGAAGCACGTTGCCCGATGCCGCCTGCAAAAGTTCTGACGTCGGGGCCAGCGCCACCACCTTGCCGGTTTGCAGCATGGCAATGCGGCCACACAAAGCCTCTGCTTCTTCCAGGTAATGGGTGGTGAGCAACACGGTAGAACCCTGCTTGTTGAGTTTGGCGATGAATTGCCACAAGGTCTGACGCAGTTCAACATCGACGCCCGCCGTGGGTTCGTCCAGCACGATGACCGGGGGTTTGTGCACCAGGGCCTGTGCCACCAGAAAGCGCCGCTTCATGCCGCCCGAGAGTTGGCGCATATTGGCTTCGGCCTTGTCTGTGAGACCCAGATTGCTCAATAACTCCTCAATCCAGTCCTCATTTTTCTTGATGCCAAAATACCCCGACTGGATGCGCAGTGCCTCACGCACATTGAAAAACGGGTCAAACACCAGCTCTTGCGGCACAACGCCAAGTTTGCGCCGTGCGGCCGCGTAGTCGGTCGACACGTCGCTGCCAAGCACCTCGACGCGGCCACGGGTGGCGCGGGTCAACCCGGCCAGAATGCTGATCATGGTGGTTTTGCCAGCGCCATTGGGGCCAAGCAGTCCAAAAAACTCACCTTGCTCAATGTCCAGGCTGACGCCGTCGAGCGCTAAAAAAGTGGAACCTTTCGGGCCTTTGGTGGCTGGGTAGGCTTTGGAGACGGTCTGAAAAGAAATAGCTGGCATGTAAGCCGCCATTTTAGACTGACCCGCTCATGCCGGCGGCATGGCCGCGGCCAGCGGTGTGTTCAGGAGCGCTTCAACCCCATAGAGGGTGGCCAGCCGGGTCAATTGTTCTGGCATGTCGTTAACCTCAAGGCGCTTGCCCAAGGCGATGGCGGCGCGGCGGCAGGCCAGCAATACCGCCAGCGCAGACGTGTCAAAACGCCTGAGTTGCGAGGCGTCCAGCACCACCCTGTCGGTCGCGGCAGATGCCACGCCCGGCAACAGTTTTGCCAGGCAGGCGCTGGCCTGCGTTTGGGTGAGCTCCGCCGGCAAGACCAGCACCATCAACCCTTTTTTGCGTTGGCTTTGTTGCGTTCGGCCAGCGTCGTGATCAGGCCGTCAATGCCTTTGGCGTTGATCTCCTGCGAGAACTGGCTTTTGTAGGTTTCCACCAGCCAAACGCCCAGCACATTGATGTTGTAGATTTTCCAACCTGCGCCCTGGCCTGGCGTTTTTTCAAGCCGGTAGTCAAGCTGGATCGGGTCTCCGCGCCCTTTGATCTCGGTGCGGGCCACAACCTCTTTGTCCTCCGGCGACGCGCGCAAAGGTTTGACCACGATGGTCTGGTCGCTGACTTGGGTCAAGGCACCTGCATAAGTGCGTACCAGCAGGGTTTTAAACTCTTCCTGCAGGCGTTTGCGTTGCTCAGGTGTGGCCTGGCGCCAGCCCGGGCCCACGGCCGAAGCGGTCATGCGTTCGAAATTGACAAAGGGCATCACCTTGCTTTCGACCAGCAACACCACCTTGCTGGTGTCGCCTGCCAGAATGCTTTTGTCGGCCTTGACCGATTCCAAAACGTCGGACGACAAGCGCTTGACCAGGCCGTCAGCCGTTTCTTCACTGCTTTGCGCAAACCCATTCGCAACCAAGGCCATGGCGAGCAAAACTGCTGCTGACGCTTGGGCCCAATGTTTGACTTTCATTTTCAATTTCTCCATGTGCGGTGTCACCCGCAGTTTCCACAACGTTCGAGCCGCAAGCCAGGACGACTGGCCCTGCCAATGCCACCCTTTTCAGGGCTTTTTGGCGGGCTCGGCCGTGGGGGCCGAGTCCTGCTCGTCATCGGCGTCAGGCGGCTCCTGCCCGTCGTACACCAGCGCCTGCCGGCGCTGCAAAAAAACGTCCCGCGTGAACAAATATTTGTCCAGCGCGGCGTCGCCGAGCAAATCTCCGGCACGCAACAGGCTGGCCCGGAAGTCCACCAGGCGCAGCACCGACAATGAATCACGGGTCGTCAAATTGACTTCTTTTTGCAGCGGATCGCCCCGGAAGTCCACCACCAAGCCAAAGCCGTCACGCACGGTTGTCGGCCCGAGCAGGGGCAGCATCAGGTAGGGCCCTGGCTTCACGCCCCAAAAACCCAGCGTCTGGCCAAAATCTTCATTGCGCCGCCCAATGTTGAGCGCCGAGGCTACGTCAATCAAACCATAAAAACCAGCCACCGTGTTGAGCGTGAAGCGCATCAAGGTGGCGACTGTCGCTTCTACCTTGCCCTGCAATGCCGCGTTCACCGCCACCCAGGGCTCGGACAGATTGCCAAAAAAATTGCCGACCCCGGCTCGCACAAAAGTTGGCGTGACCGTTTGGTAGGCCAAGGCGGCGGGTTTGAGCAGGGCTTTGTCCAGGCCGTCGTTGAAGTTGTACATCGAACGGTTGAAGTCTTCGTACGGGTCAGCTGGATTCGCCCCAGGTGCCGTCGCACACCCCGCCAAGAGAGAAAAACAGCCCAATGTTCCTGTCAGCATTGTGTATGCTGCTATTTTTTTTATGACAATGATTGTTTTTTTGACGGCTTTCATGGAGGCTGGGACAGTGCCTGCGGCCTATTTGCCGGCAGGCGCTTTGATAGTTGTATCTTTGGCGGGTGAATCTTTGGCAATCGTGTCTTTGACATTTGCGTCTTTGACATTTGCGTCTTTGGCAATAGCGTCTTTGGGAACCGCATCTTTGCCATCAGACGCCTTGCTGTATAAAAACTGGCTGATCAGGTTTTCCAGCACAACGGCTGACTGGGTGGTGCTGATGACATCACCTGCGGCCAGGTTTTTGTCATCTGCGCCTGCTTCAATGCCAATGTACTGCTCGCCCAACAAACCGCTGGTCAGTATTTTAAGCGAGCTGTCCTTGGGAAAGTTGTAACGCTTGTCCATGGCCAATGTCACCCGCGCCTGGAAGGATTTGTCGTCAAACGCAATGCCGTCCACCCGCCCAACCACCACGCCGGCGCTTTTGACCGGTGCCTTGGGCTTGATGCCGCCAATGTTGTCAAACTTGGCCGTCACCTGGTAGTTGGACTGAAAATTCAAACTCAGCAGGTTGGCCGACTGCAAGGACAGAAACAACAAGGCAGCCGCGCCAATCAGCACAAACAGACCAACCCAGAAGTCATTGGATGAACGTTGCATAAGCGATTCCTTTAGCCGTCAATCGGGACATTAAATGCTGAACATCAAGGCGGTGAGCATGAAGTCCAGCCCCAGCACCGCCAGCGACGCCACCACCACGGTGCGGGTGGTCGCACGCGACACGCCTTCGGGCGTGGGTTGGGCCTCAAAGCCCTGCACCAGGGCCACGAAGGTCACGGTAAAACCAAACACCACGCTTTTGAGCACGCCGTTGCCCACGTCTTTGAAAATATCCACGCCGCCTTGCATCTGGCTCCAAAAGGCGCCGGGGTCTATGCCGATCATCAACACCCCAACCACCCAGCCACCCACCACACCCACCGCGCTGAACACCGCCGCCAACAAGGGCATGGTGATGATGCCGGCCCAAAAACGGGGTGCCAAAATGCGCCGAACCGGGTCCACTGCCATCATCTCCATGGCGCTTAACTGTTCGCCCGCCTTCATCAAACCGATTTCAGCGGTGAGCGATGTGCCCGCGCGGCCCGCAAACAACAAAGCGGTGATGACCGGCCCCAGTTCACGCACCAGGCTTAGAGTGACCAGCAGACCCAGCGCTTCGGACGCGCCGTAACGCTGCAAGGTGTAATACCCCTGCAAACCCAGCACAAAGCCAACAAACAGGCCCGACACCGTGATGATGGCCAGTGAATAATTGCCCAAAAAATGAATTTGATCCCGCACCAAGCCAAAACGCCGCAGCGTGGGGCCAAGCAGGCCGAGCAGGCGCACAAACAAACGCGTCGCCGCCCCTAGGTTGGCCAGCCAGGTGCGCACTGCAAAGCCGATCTCGGCAGGTGCAAAGGCTTTGAGTTTTGACGGGTTCATGACGACTGACCCTTTGAATCGGTTTTGGGCAAATTTTTACCCATGAAATCATCATGCACCGATGGCCCGGGGTAATGAAACCGCACCGGCCCGTCTGGCAATGCATTCACAAATTGGTGCACCAGCGCATCCGTGCTGTGGCGCACCTCGTCAGGTGTGCCCTGCGCTGCCACTTTGCCGTTGGCCAGAATGATCACTTTGTCGGCGATATGGAAGGTCTCTTCCAGGTCGTGCGACACCACGATGCTGGTCAGCCCAAGGGTGTCATTCAACTGGCGGATGAGCCGCGCCGCCGTGCCCAGGGAAATGGGGTCCAGCCCGGCAAACGGTTCGTCGTACATGATGAGCTCTGGATCCAGCGCAATGGCCCGCGCCAGCGCCACGCGCCGTGCCATGCCGCCGGAAATCTCGCTGGGCATCAAATCCCGCGCACCGCGCAGGCCTACCGCGCCGAGTTTCATCAGGACAATGTCGCGGATCAGCGGCTCTGGCAAATCGGTGTGCTCACGCAGGGGAAAGGCGACGTTGTCAAACACGCTCAAATCCGTGAATAAGGCCCCAAACTGGAACAACATGCCCATGCGGCGGCGGGCGGCGTACAAGCTGGTTTGGTCCAGCTTGCCGATGTCCTGGAAGGTGCTGTGCGCGGCGGGTGGCGCGTCGATGCCCGCCTGGCCTGGCACGTTGCCCTGCGGCCCCGCCAGCAGCAACTCGCCCTTCTGCGCCCTGCACTGTCCGCCAATCAGCTTGAGCACCGTGGTCTTGCCGCCACCCGACGCGCCCATCAAGGCCGTGACTTTGCCGCGCGGAATGCTTAAGGACACGCCGTCAAGAATGAGGCGCTCGCCGTACCCGAAGCTCAAATTCTGGAGTTCGACCAGCGCGTTAGAACCCATGGTCAAAGCAAACGCCTCCGCTCTGCCAGAGCGCGATCGGCGTAGCCTGACGGCAGATCGGCCAGCTCGACCACATCGACCATGAACGGCAAGTTGCTGGCTTCAAAAGCATCGACCAGGTCGGTGCGCTGCACGCGTGACAGGCGCTGCGGGGCAACCAGCAGGATGTCGAGGTCTGAAAAGGGCCGAGCCCGCCCCGTGGCGCGGGAGCCGAACACCCAGGCTTGAATGGGCGCTGGCGATACCTTAGGCGATACCTTAGGCGATAAATTAGGCGGCAACATCGGAAGCGGCGACGCCGTGGAGATTGGGCCTGGCTTGGGTTGGAGGACGCGACGCAGCACCTCACGGACGGTGCCGGTTTGTGCGTCGGTCAGCTGCGGCAATGGCGCGACGGCAAGGGGCAAAGCGATGTTCACAGACTTTCTCCTGCCACCATGTGCTCCATGGCGGCCAGTAGACACTCGGCATCGGCCAGGAAAGCCCCCATCTCGTCTGCGACTGCCTGCGCACGCTGCTCGCTGTAGGCATGGCTTGTGCCGTTGCGCATGTCGCGCCAGCCGCGCCACGTATCCAGCGGCATGGGCAAACCCGCATCGCTGGCCTTGCGCACCAGATCGTTAAAGCCCAGGTCTGCCACCAGGTCCGCCGCCACGGCCCGTTGCATCAGCACCCGGCGCGCCAGACGCACCGACAGCTCATAGCTGAACTCAAAACTCTGGATGACTGCGGACCGCAAATGCGGCTTTAGCGGGTCTCCCGCATCTCGCGCCGTCCAGAACACCAGAGCCTCGCGCAACTGCGCGAGAGCGCTGCGCAGGGGCGATAGGTCGAGGGCGGAGGGCATTGCAGGATTTTATAGGCAAGGCCAAGACACCGGCCAATCATGGCTCAAATGCGTCGCGGTCGCATTCCCGCCAGTAATAAGCCCGGCCGAGGCCGGGCAGGTGTTCAGGCCAGCAGACGAATCAGCGCAAGCATTGGACAGAAATGTTGTCCATCCAAGTCGGCCCGCCCGTGGTGGTGTAAGCGGCCATGCTGGCCGTCTGCAATTCTGAAATTTTGAAATCTGCTGACAGCGCAATATTGCTTGTCACCACGTTCCCTGAGGGATCCAAGAATCGCCATTGCGCCATACCTGGAGTCAAGGTCAAGGTCGTCTTGAAAGTGCCCAATCCCAAATTGAACAATGGCGATCGCTGGTCAAAGTAATTAACGTAGGCCGCAAATGAATATAGCGGTATGTTGTTGTAAGAGGCGCGGGTTTGCCGCTGGGTGGTGGAATCGTTGTAATTCATGTCCTCCAGGCGCCAGTAATTTCCCTGGCTGTTCTTGAACTCCACAATGTTATGTTGCCCAGAACCTGATTGCGAGCGGAAGTTGTCGAATTGGATGACGACCGATTTCACGTCCGATGGCATCGTCATGGCGGGAGAAGTGATCCACGAGCCACTGTTTGTCGCAGCACCTTCAATGCGGTTGTTTCGTACAGAGGTGACATTGCGAATGGGAGCGAAAGTCCATCCCGGAGGGGGCAGGTTGTTGTCGAACGCAAGCGACTGGGATAAAGCAACTTCTTTTCTGTAAATTTCGATTTTTGGTTCAGTGGGTGTTGTGCGAGCGCGTCGGGGTTTAATGCTTCATGGTCAGGTAGATTTTGGCGGTCAACCACTCCTCGTCTTGTTCGGCTAACAATGCGC
>JANYCG010000299.1 GCA_025360385.1 Burkholderiales bacterium
ACCACCAAGCCCGGAATTTGCGAGGCGTCCAGCCGCGCATTCAAAAAACTTTGCAAAGCCTCGCCTGTGATCGGGCGGCGGATCACCACGAACGCGACGGCCATTTCGCCCGACATTTGATCTGCAATGCCCACCAGGGCCGCGTCGCTGATGTCGGGGTGGGCCAGCAACGCGGCTTCAACTGTGTTGGGGTGCAGCTTGGAGCCGCTGACGTTGATGGCATCGTCGCTTCGGCCGCCCAGGTGCAGGCGGCCCTGGGCGTCCGTGAAGCCGATGTCGCTGCTGATGAACCAGCCGTCCGCAAAGCCCTCTTGACTTAGCGCAGGCGGCAGTCCGTCGTTCCCATTCACAGTTGCCGGGGGGCTTGCGCCACCCGCATAAGCCTGTGGAATCCATTCGGCGCGAAACCGCAGCCGGCCGGTTTCGCCAATGGGCAGCGCCTGCCCGTTGCCGGCGATGGCCTGCGCTTCCATGCCTTGGGCCAGGCGCATGCCGGCGTTGGGCGGGTCGTTGACATCCAGGTAAGCCATCGGGCCGATCTCTGAGGTGCCGTAATCCACGTAGAAATTGCTGAACAGGGTTTTGCGGACGGCCTCGATTTCAAACGGCGCAAAAAATGCGCCTGATGTGCACATATAACGCAAGCCCGCAAGGTGCGGTGCTCCGGCGCCAGTGCCCAGTGTGTTGGCCAGCAGTTGGCGCAACTGCCACGGCACCGAGACCACCCAGGTGACGCCATGGTTTTGCACCAGACGCACAAAATCATGCCGGGTCAGCGGAAAGTCAAATTGGCCGTGGGCCGCACCCAGGCTGTGTGCGCGAAAGATGCTGCGGATGCCCACCCTGCTGGGCCAGCGCAAGCTTGGCAGCCACACGTCGCCCGTCCCCAGCCCAAACATGCCCGCCAGCGCGATCATCTTGCCGGTGAATTGGGGCCCGCTGAACAAAACCGCTTTGGCCGCGCCTGTCGTGCCTGAGGTGAACTCGACCATGAAAGGGCGGTTCGATGGCACCGCAGGCAGGTCAGCGGCATCGCCAGGCTGCCAGCCCCTGCCCCGGGCCAGCAGGTAGTCCGCCAGGCCCAGGTGGCGGACATCGTCGGGCAAAGGGCTGTCCCAACTGGGAAGCGATGACAGCAGCCAGCGGGCGCTAAAACGCTGCATCAAACCCGCGTACCCGCCAGGTGGGCTGCCAGGGTAAAAAGGCAGGGTCACGGCACCCAGGCAGCCGCAGCCGTACACCAGCTCAAGCTGCGCGATGTGCAGGTGCGCCTCGTCGGCCAGGGCAAAGGCGACGGTGTCACCGGCCTGCACGCCCAGGCGCTGCAGCCAGGCTGCGGCACCCAGGGCGCCGCGTTGCAGGGCCTGGTAGCTGACGCGGCCCGTCTCGTCCACCCAGGCGGGCGCGTCAGGGGTGGTGTGCGCCCAATGCAGCATGCGCTCGCACGGGCCCATAAGGCTGGGCAGGACTGTTGTGGCTTTGTCCATGGCGTGACCGCCAACTTGAACCTTAAACCGCTTGCCCCGCGTGCAGGGCAAAACTCTCCGCCGACGCTTGCGGCCAGGTCTGTCGAAAGATGACCGGCAGCGCCTGCAAGTCGCTGTCCAGCAAGGCGCGGTCGGGCATTTGCGTCAACAGCGCTTGCGCCAGGGACTGCACCTTCTGGTCGCTGCCCCGGCGCACGATGTGGTGGGCCGTGATGTCGCCAGGGTGGGCCACGCCGGCGGCCTGCACCAGCTCCATCAAGGCATGCAGGGTTTGCTGGTGAAAGTTGTAGACGCGTTCGGCCTTGTCGCCCACCACCAGGGCTTTTTGCCGAACCGGGTCTTGTGTGGTCACCCCGGTGGGGCAATGGCCGGTGTGGCAGGTCTGCGCTTGCAGGCAGCCCAGTGCAAACATGAAGCCGCGCGCGCTGTTGCACCAGTCGGCGCCCAGGGCCATCATGCGGATGATGTCAAACGCGCTGATGATTTTGCCGGCGCAGCCCACGCGGACGCGGTCACGCAGGCCCACGCCGCGCAAGGTGTTGTGCACCAAGCGCAGGCCTTCTTGCAGCGGCGCGCCCACGTGGTCCGTGAACTCCAGCGGTGCTGCGCCGGTGCCGCCTTCGGTGCCGTCAACCACGATGAAGTCGGGCGTGATGCCGGTGGCCAGCATGGCCTTGACCATGGCAAACCATTCCCAGGGGTGGCCAATACACAGCTTGAAGCCAGTCGGTTTGCCACCCGACAATTCACGCAGGCGGGCGATGAATTGCATCATCTCGATGGGCGTTGAAAACGCGCTGTGTGAAGCAGGTGAAATGCAGTCAATGCCCTGTGGTACACCACGCGCTGCTGCAATTTCAATAGTGACCTTGGGGCCCGGCAAGACCCCGCCGTGGCCCGGTTTGGCGCCCTGGCTGAGTTTGAGCTCAATCATCTTGACCTGCGGGTCACGCGCGTTGGCCGAAAACTTGTCGGCGTTGAAGCTGCCATCGTCATTGCGGCAGCCAAAGTAGCCCGAGGCCACCTCCCAAATCAAATCCCCGCCATGCACGCGGTGGTGCACCGAGATCGAGCCTTCGCCCGTGTCGTGCGCAAACCCGCCGCGTTTTGCGCCGGCGTTGAGCGACAGGATGGCGTTGGCGCTCAAGGCCCCGAAGCTCATTGCCGAGATGTTGAAAATGCTGGCGTGGTAGGGCTGGGTGCAGGGCTGGGCGCCTTCGGCTGCCGCTCCCGGTTCGCCGCCAATCCAGACCCGAAAATCATGCGAGGCAATTTTGCTGGGCGCGACCGAATGGTTCATCCACTCGTAGCCTTCGGCATGCACGTCAAGTTGGGTGCCAAACGGCCGTTTGTCCGGTTCACCTTTGGCGCGCTGGTAGACCAGCGAACGCTGGGCGCGCGAAAACGGCGTGGCGTCGGTGTCGCTTTCAATGAAATATTGGCGGATCTCGGGCCGGATGAACTCCAGCAAAAAACGCAGGTGGCCAATGATGGGGTAGTTGCGCAGAATCGAACTTTTGGACTGCTGAAGGTCAAAAATACCCACCGCCACCAGAGCCGCAAACAGAGCAAAGGCGCCGCCGCCTGCGCCCAGGCCGACCAGCGCAAACAGGCTTAGCAACAGGCCCAAGCCTGACAGGCCCAAGGCGGTGAAGCGTATCGGAAAAATCGAATTCAAATAACTCAACATGGACAACAACTCCTTGGCCGGTCAGGATTTTTGACGAAGCAGCATGCACCATACCAGCAGATTTGCAATTCGTCGAGAATCTGAACATGAACGCTTCAACCCCGCTGCCAGGCTTTGAAACCATGGGTCCCGACGACTTTGACCAGCTTGACACCCTGTTGGACGACTTGCGGACACGCTTCGACGAAACGCCCCAGTGGGAGTTTTGTGATGGCTTCATGGCGGCACTGATTTGTTGCCGCCGCATGATCCACGCCAGTGAATACTTGCCGGTGCTGCTGGAAAGTGATGCCACCAACGACCGGGGCGAAAACGCCTTTGTCGACGCCGCCCAGCTGGAACAATTCATGACGCTGTGGGCGCGGCGCTGGAATGAAATTTCAGAAGCCCTCAACCGGCCGGTGGACAACCTCAGCGACGAAGGTGCCTACCACCCCGAGGTGATGGACGTGCGCGGCACCATCGCCCGGCTGCCAGCGGGAGAACGCGAGGCGCTGCCCGGTGAGGTCTTGCCGGCTTACGGGCAGGTGTGGGCCATAGGCTTTATGTTCGCGGTGGAAAGCTGGCCGCAAGAATGGGAAACCCCGCGCGACAAACAGGCCGCGAAAATGCTGGACGAAGCGCTGGAAGCGATCGTGGCCCTGACCGAAGACGACACCGAGCCGCCGACCCTCGCCCTGGCTGACGACGATGGCCCGCCCAGCGTCAGCGAAAGCCGCCTTGGTGCCTTCGCGGACGGCATCTGGGCGGTGTATGACCTGCGCGCGTTGTGGCGCAATTTTGGGCCACGTGTTGAAACGGTGGTCAAAGCAGCCACGCCGGGCCGCAATGCGCCTTGCTTTTGCGGCAGCGGCAAAAAATACAAAAAATGTCACGGTGCCTGAAGCGGCGGCGCCGCAGCACCAGATGCGCTGTGTGTGCGGTTCAAGCCACCAGGTCAATCAAGCGCTTGAAAGTATGGGCTACCGTGGCGCTGCGCACGGCCGCGCGGTCGCCGTCAAAGCGCCGGGTTTCAGTGACGATGCCGCTTGGCGTGGCAAAGCCAAACCAGACCGTGCCGACGGGTTTGGCCCGGCTGCCTCCGGTGGGGCCGGCAACGCCCGTGACGGCCACCGCCACCTGGGCGCGCGAGTGTGCCACGGCACCTTGCGCCATGGCGCGGGCCACGTCTTCGCTGACGGCACCGTGTTGTTCGATCAGACTGGCAGCGACGCCGAGCAGCTCAATTTTTGCAGCGTTGGAGTAGGTGACAAAGCCGCGCTCAAACCAGGCGCTGGAGCCTGCCAAGTCGGTGCAAGCCGCGGCGATCATGCCGCCGGTGCAGCTTTCTGCCGTGGCCA
>JANYCG010000009.1 GCA_025360385.1 Burkholderiales bacterium
TTTACCGGACCCGTACCGGCGCGGCCACCAGCCCTGGAACCGATTTTGTGGCCCTGGCCGACCGTTGCTGCCATCGTGGCGCACCACTGTCAAAGGGGCGTCTGGAGGGCGACAACCTGCGGTGCGGCTACCACGGCCTGCTGTTCAACCCGCAGGGCCAATGCATTGAAGTGCCGGGCATGGCCACCGCACCTGCCAAGGCGTGTGTCAAGCAGTACCCGGTGGTGGCCAAGAACAAATGGGTGTTTGTGTGGATGGGCGAACCCGAGAAGGCCGATGTGGCCTTGCTGCCCGACAACTATTCCAGCGGCAGCCCTGAGTGGCGCAATGAGCCGGGCTATCTGCACTACGACACCGACTATCTGTTGATCTGCGACAACCTGCTTGATTTTTCCCACCTGAGTTATGTGCATGAAAAAACGCTGGGCGGCTCCACGGCCATTGCCCAGTCGCGCGCCGAAGTGAGCGACGTGACCGCGCCCGGCCAGCGGGGCCTGCGCGTGCAACGGTACGTGGCTGACGTGCCGCCGCCCGCGTCGTACCAGCGCATCCACGCCTTCAAGGGCCTGATTGACCGCTGGTGGGACTACGACTTTGTGCTGCCCGGCACGCTGCTAATGAAATCGGGCGGCCGTCCGGCCAAAGGGAACACGGTTGACACCGGCGAGGTTGAACTGCACAGCTGCCAGACGCTTACCCCCGAAACCGAAAACAGCACCCATTACTTCTTCCAGCAAGGCCACCGCACCGGCGAGGGCGACAGTGAACTGGCGGCGTCCATGTTCCAGATGCTGATCCGTGCTTTTGACGAAGACAAAGACATGATCGGCGCCCAAAGCGCATGCCTGGCCGGGGCACCGGACTTCAAGATGTTTCCGCTGCATTTGGACGGTGCCCTGATGCGTTTTCGGCGCCTGGTCGAAGCCGAAATTGCGAAGGATTACATGCCCGCAATTCGGGGCGAGAGCAAAGTGATCGAGGGCAAGCCATTGCGTTCCCCAAATATCCCCCGCGCTGCAACACCAGCCTAACGCGCCGTCCCAACCCCCTTCAACCGGAGATATCCATGAAAAGACGAAATTTCATTCACGCGGGCGTGCAGTCGTCCATCGTGCTGGCTGCGCCCACGCTGGTCGGCTTGGCACAGGCGCAAACGGGTGCATTCCCCAACCGGGGGCTGCGTATCGTCGTTCCGTACCCGGCAGGTGGCGCGACAGACGCGACGGCCCGCTTGATTGGCGAAAAGCTGGCCAAGGTGTTTGCGCAAAGCGTGGTGATAGACAACAAAACTGGTGCATCTGGGGCCATTGGATGCGCCGAGGTGGCCAAAGCGCCGGCTGACGGCTACACCCTGTTGTATTCGCTCAATGACCCGCTCATCAACAACACGGTGTTGGTGAAAAACTTGCCCTACGACCCGCAGAAGGACTTCCGTTTTGTCGCGTCTATTCTGCGCAGCCCGGCCTTGATGTCGGTGCCCGCCACCATGGGCGTGAAGAATTTCGCCGAGTTCAAGGCGTTTGTAGCCGCCGGTGGCAAGCAGGTGTCCTACGGTTCCTGGGGTATCGGCAGTCTGGGCCACTTGGCGGGTGAAACGCTGGCCAAAGAAATGAAGTTCAGCGCCGTGCATGTCCCGCAGCGCGGTGAAGCGCCGGTCTTGCAGGATTTGCTCACCGATACCATCAACTGCGGCTGGACATCGGCAGGCACCGCGCGCCCGCATGCTTTATCGGGCAAGATTGTGCCGCTGGCCATGATGGGCCCCAACCGCTCCAGCGCACTGCCCAATGTGCCCACATTCCGCGAGCTCGGTGTGGCCGACAGCTTTTTTGACCGCAGCGTGTGGATGGCCTTTTTGGTGCCCGCCCGCACGCCAGACGCCGTGGTGGCACGGCTCTCCACCGAGATTCAGGCCATTGCAAACAGTGCGGAAGTAGTTGGCGTCATCAAAGAGCGTGGCCTGGAGCCGATGATCACCGGCCCGCAGCAGGCGCAGGTTATGTATGCAGAGGAATTCCCTGTCATCACCAAGCGGCTGCGAGACTTGGGCATTGAGCCAAGTTGACACGCTGCCAGCCCACTCGCACCAGTTGGCCGGCCAATAAAAAAAAAGGCTCCCGA
>JANYCG010000049.1 GCA_025360385.1 Burkholderiales bacterium
CGAAGGGTGCCTGTGTGTTGACGGCGATCACGACGGGCACGCTGCCCACCAGCGCGATCGGGGCCATGTCACGTTCTGCGTCAAACGGCATCGGCTGGTACAGGGCCATATTGGCCGCCAGGGCATTGGCCGCCAGCATCAAGGTGTAACCATCGGGCGCGGCGTCGATCACGGCTTTGACCGCGATGTTGGTACCGGCACCGGGCTTGTTTTCAATGATGAAGGGCTGGCCCATGCTGGCCGCCAGGCTCTGGCCGACCGTGCGAGCGACGATGTCCACCGCGCCCCCGGCCGCGTAGCCAACCACGATCTTGACCGGTTTGGCGGGATAGGCCTGCGCAACTGCCACCACCGGCAAGGCCGCAGCAACCGTCACCAGAAAACCCGCCAGGGCACACCGGAGAAAGAGAAAGGGCTTGGTCATGGTTCTGGCCTCACGGTGCCACGCAAACCAGCCTTCGCCACGATGGACGACAGCAGGCCGCTGGATTGGGAATCAACTGCAAACTGGCGCAAAAACGGCATGGCGGCATCACGACCTTTGGGAATGGCCATGGCCAGGTTCTCTTCACCCCAACGACCCGGCAGAATTTTGTAGCCGGGCAGGCTGTCGAGCATTTCAGACAGCACCGCTTTGTTGGTGGCATAAGCCTGGACATCGCCCCGGCGCAACATGTCCTGCGCCTGTTGCAGCGACGCGGCCGTCACCAGCGCCGCGCTCTTGTAACGCCGCGTCAAAGTGGCCAGTGATGTGCTGCCCTGCGTAACACCCACTCGCACACCCGGCCGGTCGATATCTTCGATGGACGCGAAGGCCGAACCTGCGGGCACCAGGTAGCCCAATTCAACTTGAAGCAGGGGCTGGGTAAAGTCCACATCGCGCGCACGCGCTTCAGTGGCATTGGTGAAGGTGAAATCCACCGCCCCGGTCTTGACCGCCTCCACCACCTGCGCCACCCGGTCAAACTCGACGACCTGGAGCGGAACGCCGAGGCGGCCCGCCAGCGCCTGGCCCAGGTTCAAGGCCACGCCGACTTTGTCACCCGTCCTGGGGTCGCGCACCATCGAGCTCGGGCTACCCGGATACACACCCACACGCAGGGAACCCGTGGGTGCCAGCGCCTGGCGCACAGCCGCATCCACCGGCGGTGCGATGGTGCCACAGCCTGCCAGCAGCCACGCACTGGCGGCGACGAGCGCGAGGAGATTTCGGCGCAGCAGACTCATGGGGTTGGATGGATCACGCAACGCAAATCAATCGACGTATTGAAGGCCCAGCTTTTCCAGGGCGGGGCGCATGTTGTACATGTCCAGGCCGAGAATGCCCTGTGCCAGTTTGGCGCGTTTTTCGCCTTCGTTGGCTTCGCGGGCAGCGGCAGCGGCGGCTACACGCTCGGCCCAAGCAGCGGGCACCACCACCACGCCGTCATCATCGGCCACGATGGCATCGCCGGGGTTGACCAGGGCGTCGGCACACACCACCGGAATGTTGACCGAACCCAAGGTGGACTTCACCGTGCCTTTGGCGCTGATGGCCTTGCTCCAGACCGGGAAACCCATGGACGTGAGTTCTTTGACGTCACGCACGCCGCCATCAATGATGAGCGCCCGTGCGCCGCGCGCCTTGAACGAGGTGGCCAGCAGGTCACCGAAAAAGCCATCGGTGTTGGGCGATGTCATGGCCGCTACCACGATGTCGCCGGGCTGGATCTGCTCGGCCGCCACATGCAGCATGTAGTTGTCACCAGGGTGCAGCAGCACCGTCACGGCCGTTCCGCTCACGAGTGCGCCCGCGTAGATAGGCCGCATGTAGGTGGCCATCAGACCCACGCGGCCTTGCGACTCGTGCACGGTGGCCGAGCCAAAGCGGCCCATGGTTTCGACAGCGGCCTTGTTGGCGCGGGTGATGTTGCGTTTGACGATGCCCAGTTCGTACATGGTGTTTCCTTTGGAAGATAGAGTGATCAACGGCCCTGCGACTTCAGCTTCGCATCCAGGCGCGGGAAGACGCGGCGCGCATTGCCTTCGTAAATTTGATACCGGTCTGCGTCGCTCAGGATTTTGCTGGCCTGGACGTAACGTTTGGTGTCGTCAAAATTGAAGCCGGTGCGCGGGTCGATGCCACGCACGGCACCGATCATCTCCGAGCCGAACAAAACGTTTTTCACGGGGATCACGGTATTCAGCAGGTCGATGCCCGGCTGGTGGTAAACGCAGGTGTCAAAGAACACATTGCCCAGCAAATGCTCTTCCAGAATGGGCTTCTTCAACATGTCGGCCAGACCCCGGTAGCGGCCCCAGTGGTAAGGCGCGGCACCGCCGCCGTGCGGCACCAACAAACGCAAAGTGGGGAAGTCCTTGAACAGGTTGCCTTCGAGCAATTGCATGAAGGCCGTGGTGTCGGCATTGATGTAGTGCGCGCCCGTGGTGTGGAAGCAGGCGTTGCAGCTGGTGCTGACGTGCACCATGCCGGGAATGTCGTACTCCACCATCTT
>JANYCG010000071.1 GCA_025360385.1 Burkholderiales bacterium
GGTGACGATCGACAGCGCCTGTGCGGTTTATCGTCGCCATGGACGTCGCATGATTCCGGTGTTGTCGCCTTAGCCGCAGTCAGGGCAGGTACGGTACATGAACCAAGCTGAACTGGACGCTGCGAGTGCGCTTGCCTGCCACCCCGAGCAACTGCTGAGCGACGTGGCCGGCCTGCCGTCGTTGCCGGGGGTGTACCGCTACTTCGACGCCAACAACGAGGTGCTCTACGTCGGCAAGGCGATCAGCCTGAAAAAGCGAGTGTCGAGCTACTTTCAGAAGAACCATGGTGGCACCCGCATTGGGCACATGGTCAGCAAGATCACCCGCATCGAAACCACGGTGGTGCGCTCAGAGGCTGAAGCGCTGCTGCTTGAAAACAATCTGATCAAGACGCTCAACCCCAAGTACAACATCCTGTTTCGGGACGACAAAAGTTACCCGTATTTGAAGATCACCGGCATGCCCGCCGTGAAGCGGCCTGGCAAAATGCCGGATCCGCCTGGCTGCGCGCCTGCCTGCGCGTCTGCGTCCGGCCCGGCCGCACCCCTGGTTGCGCTGTTCCCGCGCGTGTCGTATTACCGTGGGGCGGTCGAGAAAAAGCACCAGTACTTTGGGCCTTACCCCAGCGCCTGGGCCGTCAAAGAAGCGATCTTGCTGATGCAAAAAGTGTTTCGCTTGCGCACCTGTGAAGACCCGGTGTTCAACAACCGCACCCGGCCTTGCTTGCTGTACCAGATCAAACGCTGCTCCGCGCCCTGTGTGGGCCATATTTCGGCGGCGCTCTATGCGCTTGATTTGAGCAATGCCGAGAAATTTTTGCGCGGCGACGCGCAGAGCGTGATGCGCAAACTTGAAGGCCGCATGATGGCGCATTCAGACAAGCTGGAGTTTGAGCTGGCGGCCGAGCTGCGCGATCAAGTGGCGTCGCTGAGCAATGTGTTGCACCAGCAGTCGGTGGACAACGTGGCAGACCGTGATGTGGACATTCTGGCGGTCAAGGTGCAGGGCGGACGGGCCTGCGTCAACCTGGCCATGGTGCGTGGCGGGCGGCATTTGGGGGATCGGCCTTATTTCCCGGCGCATGTGCAAGACGCCCTGCATTTTGAAGACGACGAGTTGGTGCAAAGCAGTTTGCCGGTGGAGGCCCAGGTGCTGGAAGCCTTTGTGGCGCAGCATTACATTGACGTGGCGGTGCCGCCATCGCTGGTCACCGGAGAGCCGGTCAGCAAGGCTTTAATAGCCGCGTTGGGCGAACGTTCCGGCGTCAGGGTGTCGGCCGTGCACCAGCCGCGTGAGCAGCGCCGCATTTGGTTGGAGATGGCGCAGACCAATGCCAACTTGCAGCTAGCCCGTTTGTTGTCGGAAGAGGGCTCGCAGCAGGCGCGCACCCGCGCCCTGGCCGATGGCTTGGAATTGGCGCTGGACGATCTGGCCGAGCTGCGCGTGGAATGTTTTGACATCTCCCACACGGCAGGTGAAAACACGCAGGCCTCGTGCGTGGTGTTCCACCACCACAAAATGCAGAGCGCCGAATACCGCCGTTACAACATCGCAGACATCACCCCAGGTGACGATTACGCGGCCATGCGTCAGGTGCTGATGCGCCGTTATGGCAAGTTGGCAGAGGCGCTGAACGAGGCCAAAATCACCGGCATGTTGCCGGCCGGCACTGGGCGCTTGCCGGATTTGGTGTTGGTCGACGGCGGCAAAGGCCAGGTGTCGATGGCGCGGGAAGTGTTCACCGAGCTGGGCCTGGATTTGTCGCTGATCGTTGGGGTTGAAAAGGGCGAGGGGCGCAAGGTTGGCTTGGAGGAGTTGGTGTTCGCCGATGGGCGCGACAAGGTTTACCTGGGCAAAGATTCGGCGGCATTGATGCTGGTGGCGCAAATCCGCGATGAGGCGCATCGCTTTGCCATCACCGGCATGCGGGCGGCCCGCGCCAAGGTACGCACGGGGGGCAGCAAGCTGGAGGAAATTCCCGGCATTGGCCCCAAACGCCGGGCCAGCCTGTTGCAGCGTTTTGGCGGTGTCCGTGGCGTGGGCCTGGCCAGCGCGCAAGACATTGCGACGGTGGACGGCATTTCCCGCGAGCTCGCCGAAGAAATCTATCGAGCATTGCATTGACCCGCCGCTGCATCCCGCCCCTGCATCCAAAAAGGGCCCAAAACCCCATGCCACAATCAAGCCATGTTTCTGACCATCCCCACCATCATGACTTGGGCGCGCATTGTCGCGATTCCACTGATCGTCGGGGTGTTTTACTTGCCGCTGGAGCCAGCCGTGCGCAATTTGGTGGCGACTGCCATGTTTGTGGTCTTTGCTGCGACTGACTGGCTTGACGGGTATTTGGCGCGGCGCCTGAACCAGACCTCGTCGTTTGGGGCTTTTCTGGACCCGGTGGCCGATAAATTTCTGGTCTGTGCCTGTGTGCTGGTGTTGGTGCATTTGCAACGGGCTGATGTGTTTGTGGCGCTCATCATCATTGGCCGTGAAATTGCCATCTCTGCCCTGCGCGAATGGATGGCCCACATTGGTGCGGCCAAAAGTGTGGCGGTGCACATGATCGGCAAACTGAAAACCGTCGGCCAGATGATCGCCATCCCGTTTCTGCTGTACGACGGCAAACTGCTGGGGCTGATCGACACCCATGTCTGGGGCACATGGCTGATCTGGATCGCCGCTGTGTTGACCATCTGGTCCATGGTCTATTACCTGCAAAAGGCGATTCCGGAAATCCGGGCGCGGGTCAAGCACTGACTTTGGCCCCGGTTCATATCGTCTCTTCAAACGGTCACACCACGCATTGAACCCAAAACCCGATTCCGCCTGGGTCAAAGCCATGCCCGCCGTGTTTGTGTTGATCTGGAGCACGGGCTTCATCGTGGCCCGTTTTGGTATGCCGCTAGCGCCGCCCTTCAAGTTTTTGGCGACGCGTTACGCCTTGTCCATCCTGTGTTTTTTGCCCTGGATTGTGCTGGCCAAAGTCAACTGGCCCAAGGGCCGCAATCAATGGCTGCACCTGGGTGTGACGGGCATCCTGATGCACGCCTGTTACCTGGGCGGTGTGTGGGCTGCCGTCAAGGCCGGCATGGGTTCCGGGCTGTCGGCCTTGATCGTTGGTTTGCAACCGGTATTGACGGCCATTTGGCTGTCGTCAACAGGTGCGCGGGTCACACAGCGGCAATGGCTTGGCCTGTTATTGGGGTTTGCCGGCCTGGTGATGGTCGTGTCACGCAAATTTGGCGCAGGCGGCGAGGCCAACGCCATGAACTTGGCGCTGGCCATTGGCGCGTTGCTGGGCATCACCGCTGGTACGTTGTATCAAAAACGTTTTGTCGCCCCGTGTGATGTGCGCACCGCCAATGTCGTTCAACTGGCCGCGGCCGCGCTGGTGACGCTGCCGCTGGCGTTGTTTGAACCCGAACCCATGTTCTGGAACCTGCAACTGGCCGCTGCTATGGCCTGGTCAGTGCTGGCCTTGACGCTGGGCGGAAGCTCTTTGCTGTACCTGCTGATCCAGCGCGGAGCGGCGGCGTCTGTCACCAGCCTGATGTACCTGGTGCCGCCGGTCACGGCATCAATTGCCTGGCTGCTGTTTTCAGAGACCATTTCGGCGGTCACCCTCGTGGGCACGCTGTTGACGGCACTGGGCGTCAGCCTGGTGGTCAAGACCAGCAACAAACCGGCGTGACTTGGCCTATGTTCACCAACTTCACAAACTTTGATGTCGTTCGCGCCGGGGTCGCATTGCGCGTGCGCCAATTTGGGCAGGGTTCGCCCTTGTTATTGCTGCATGGCCATCCGCAAAGCCATGCCATGTGGCACCGTGTCGCCCCCGCGCTGGCCAGGAGCTTCAGCGTGGTGATGATGGATTTGCGCGGTTACGGCGACTCCGGGCGTCCGCCGTCAGACGCCACCCACGCCGCCTTTTCCAAACGTGAGATGGCGCTGGACGCCATCTGCGTCATGCAGCATTGCGGCTTCGAGCGCTTTCAGGTGCTGGCGCACGACCGCGGCGCACGTGTGGCGCATCGTCTGGCGGTCGACCATCCGCACGCTGTTGAGCGCATGATGCTGCTGGACATCGCGCCGACCCTGGGCATGTACCGCAACACATCGGACGCTTTTGCAACTGCTTACTGGCACTGGTTTTTTTTGATCCAACCGCCGCCCTTGCCGGAAGCCTTGATCGAATCCGACCCGGCGCTTTTTGTGCGCACCGTGATGGGCAAACGCCACGCCGGGCTGGCTGCATTTGCGCCCGAGGCCCTGGCAGAATACGAGCGCTGCGCTCAAATCGCGGGCACCGCGCACAGCATTTGTGAAGACTACCGGGCCAGCCACACCATCGACCTGGTTCATGACCAGGCCGACGTGGCGGCTGGACGGCACCTGAGCCAGCCACTGCGGGTTTTGTGGGGTGAACATGGCGCCGTCGGCCAGTGTTTTGACGTGCTGGATTTGTGGCGGGAGCGGTGTGCGGCTGCACAACAAGTCAGCGGTCAATCCAGGCCGTGCGGCCACTACATTGCAGAAGAAGATCCGGCCGGCTTGCTGGCGGAGGCGTTTAATTTTTTCAGGAGTGAAGCAAATGGGTAAACACAGGATCGCCGTCATCCCCGGAGACGGCATTGGCAAGGAGACCATGCCTGAAGGCGTGCGTGTGATGCAGGCCGCGGCCAGCAAATTTGGCATCGACTTGCAGTTCGATCATTTCGATTTTGCGAGTTGGGACTACTTTGAAAAACACGGCAAGATGATGCCGGACAACTGGAAAGACCTGGTGGGCGGGCACGACGCGATTTATTTTGGCGCGGTCGGGTGGCCTGAAAAAATACCAGACCATGTGTCGCTGTGGGGTTCACTGCTGCTGTTTCGCCGTGAGTTTGACCAGTATGTGAACCTGCGGCCCGCACGTCTGATGCCTGGCATCATCGCACCGGTGGTGAGGCGCGACGGCTCGGCCCGGTTGCCCGGCGAGATCGACATGTACATCGTGCGTGAAAACACTGAGGGGGAATATTCGAGCATCGGCGGGCGCATGTACCCCGGCACCGAACGTGAAATTGTCATGCAGGAAACTGTGATGTCGCGCATTGGCGTGGATCGCGTGCTGAAATTCGCTTTTGACCTGGCGCAGTCGCGGCCGAAGCAACATCTGACCAGCGCAACCAAATCCAACGGCATTGCCATCACCATGCCTTACTGGGACGAACGCGTCGCCGAGATGGCCAAGCGTTACCCTGGCGTCAGGCAGGACAAGTTTCACATCGACATCCTCACGGCCCACTTCGTCCAGCGGCCCGACTTTTTTGATGTGGTCGTGGCCAGCAACCTGTTTGGCGACATCCTGAGCGACTTGGGGCCGGCTTGTACCGGCACAATTGCGATTGCACCGAGCGCCAACTTGAATCCGGACCGCAAATTTCCGTCACTGTTTGAGCCGGTGCATGGCTCTGCCCCGGACATTGCAGGCAAAGGCATTGCCAACCCGATCGGGCAAATTTGGTGCGGCGCCATGATGCTGGAATTTTTGGGCTACAAGCCCGCCCACGACGCCGTATTGGCCGCCATTGAAAAAGTGCTGCAACCCGGCAGTGGTGCGCCGCGCACGGGCGACATCGGCGGCACTGCCAGTACCTCCGACATGGGCCGCGTCATTGCCGAGGCGCTCTAGGGTTTACGTGGCTTGACGGCTTGAATTTTGGTAATCGGGTCGCGTGTGGCCAGCTGCCAGCGAGGCAATTTTTTACAGCGGCCCCTAAAATGTCAATGCGGGGGCCGTTTGGAAGCAAGAATCCCGTCTAGAATTTGCCTTCGCAATTTTGATTTTTTCAATGGCATGAATCAATGGCACCGCGCCGGTCCATCATTCCATTTTTAGAATCTGGCTGCTAAAGCGACTTCCTGGTGTTTTGTTGCAAGGCACTGGAAGAATAAAAATCTGAAGAGACATCTCGTTAACTCTGCTTCCTTACAAGGGGTACTTTGTGAATAAAACTGAACTGATTGAGCACATCGCAAAACATGCCGACATCTCCAAGGCGGCAGCCACGCGGGCCCTTGAGTCCACGATCGGCGCGGTGAAAAACACCTTGAAAAAAGGTGGGTCGGTATCCCTGGTTGGGTTTGGCACATTTGCAGTCGGCAAACGCGCTGCCCGTGTTGGCAGAAACCCGCGAACCGGGGCCGCGATCAAAATTAAGTCCGCCAAAGTGCCGAAGTTTCGTCCAGGCAAGGCTTTGAAAGAAGCCTTGAATTGAACCGCTTGTAGCACAGACCTCTTTGCCAAACCATTTGATTTTTTCCAGTTTCAGGTAGGGTGATTAGCTCAGTTGGTAGAGCGGCGCCTTTACACGGCGTAGGTCGGCGGTTCGAGCCCGTCATCACTCACCACTAAAGTTGAAGGCGAACCGGCGGTTCGCCTTTTTTGTTGCCAGCGCTGGATAATCCGCGTTGAACCGTTACCGAAAGAGCCAATCCATGTTCGATTTTGTACGCAAGCACACAAAAATCATGATGTTTTTGATGTTCTTGTTGATCATCCCGTCTTTTGTTTTGTTTGGAATAGACGGTTACAACCGCTTTCGCGACAAAGGCGAGGCCGTTGCCCGAGTTGGCGGGCAGGACATCAGCCA
>JANYCG010000072.1 GCA_025360385.1 Burkholderiales bacterium
CGGGCCACTTCCTTGGCGTCTTCGCGGGCTTTCTCAACTTTGGCGTCTTTGGGGGCATCCCCTTGTCCGCTGCCAAGATGTTTGTCCAAATCCGCCTCGCGGGTGCGCAAGGCGCTGAACAGGTTGCCCTCTTCGCTTTCATCGACCATCACATCCGGAACCACGCCTTTGGCCTGGATTGACTTGCCCGACGGCGTGTAATACCGCGCCGTGGTGATCTTCAAACCCGTGTCCGGACCCAAAGGCCTGACCGTTTGAACCGACCCTTTGCCAAAGGTCTGGTTGCCCATGATGATACCCCTTTTGTGGTCCTGCAAGGCGCCCGCCACAATTTCACTGGCCGAAGCCGAGCCTTCATTCACCAACACCACCAGGGGTACGTTTTTCAAAGCACCTTTGGTCACTTCAGTCATGTGTTTGACAGTGTCAGTGCCACCACGGCGCTGGTAAAACTCGGGCGATGCCTTGTAGGTGAACTTGCTGTCGGCGAGCTGGCCATTGGTCGACACCACCGTCACGTTCTCAGGTAAAAACGCAGCCGACACGGCCACCGCCGCATCCAGCAGGCCACCGGGGTCGTTGCGCAAGTCCAGCACCAGGCCTTTCAGGTTGGGTTCCTGCTTGTAGATGTCTTCGACCTTCTTGGCGAAGTCGTCGACCGACCGCTCCTGGAACTGGCTCAGGCGAATCCAGGCGTAGCCAGGTTCCACCACCTTGCCGCGAACCGACACCGTGCGGATTTCCTCGCGGATGATCGTCACCGGAAAGCTGCGGTTTTCGTCCTTGCGGAAAATGGTCAGCAGCACCTTGGTGTTGGGCTCGCCTTTCATGCGTTTGACCGCCTCATTGAGCGACAGGCCCTTGACCATGGTGTCGTCAATTTTGGTGATCAGGTCATTGGTTTTCAAACCCGCGCGAAAAGCCGGTGAGCCTTCAATCGGGGACACCACCTTGACCAGGCCATCCTCCTGGGTGATCTCGATGCCAACGCCGACAAACCGCCCGGAGGTGCCTTCACGGAATTCCTTGAAGGATTTTTTGTCGTAATACACCGAATGCGGATCCAGCGAATTGACCATGCCCGAGATCGCGTCGGTGATCAGCTTCTTCTCGTCGACCGGCTCCACATAGTCACTTTTGACCATGCCGAACACGGCCGCGAGTTGTTGCAGCTCTTCCAGCGGCAACGGCGCCATGGCGCCGCGCGCCACGGTTTGCAGTGACACCGTGGTGAGCGCACCGGCCAATACGCCCAGTGAAACCCAGCCGGCAGTTTTCAGTTTGTGGCCCATATTCAGTCCTTGGTTCGCGTCAATATACACCTTGGAGAACGCCGGCCGCCTGGGGTTCCCCAAAGGCCCGGTAAACCCCCGGTAAAGGCGCTGCAAGGCCTAGGCCTTGCCCTGGTTCGCTACCGCCGCAGCGGCTTTGGCCGCGGCTTGTGCGTCGCCCAGGTAATAGTGCTGGATCGGTTTCAAATCTTCGTCCAGTTCATACACCAGCGGAATACCGTTGGGGATGTTCACGCCAACAATGTCGTCATCGGCAATGTTGTCAAGGTACTTGACCAAAGCCCGAATCGAGTTGCCATGCGCCGCCAACACGATCCGCTTGCCAGCTTTGATGGCCGGGGCCAGCGATTCTTTCCACAGGGGCATGACGCGTTCAACGGTGTCCTTGAGGCATTCGGTCAATGGAATCTGCTCGGGTTTCAATTTGGCGTAACGGATGTCGCTGCGCTCGCAGCGCGCGTCGCCAGCATCCAGCGCGGGCGGCGGGGTGTCGTAACTGCGCCGCCAGACCAGCACCTGGGCGTCGCCATATTGTTTGGCCATGTCGGTCTTGTTCAGGCCTTGCAATGCGCCGTAATGGCGTTCATTCAGACGCCAGGCATTGACCACGGGCAGCCAGGTGCGGTCCATTTCATCCAGGCAATGCCACAAGGTGCGCGTGGCACGTTTTAAAACACTGGTGTAGGCGATGTCAAAGTCAAAACCTTCAGCTTTGAGCAACTTGCCAGACTGCTTGGCCTGTTCAACGCCAGTGGCTGTCAAGTCCACATCGGTCCAGCCGGTAAACCGGTTTTCGAGGTTCCAGGTGGATTCGCCATGGCGGATGAGGACGAGTTTGGTCATGTTGAAAATTCAAATTCAGGGTAAATCAGGGGAAATTGGCAGGGCACCGGGCAAGTAGACGGCCCGCCATTCTAAAATGCCGGGCTAACGTGGAAGAACAAGCCTGCCTGCCTTGGTGTGCATCGCACCCCATAAAGCCGGGGAGGCAGGCGCAATTTTTGCCCCCGCGAAACCCTAGGAACTCTCTGTGAAATTTATTCTCGACAACTGGCAACTCATGTCCATCGCCCTCGTCTCGGGCGGGCTGCTGCTGTGGCCTGTGATTCAAAGCGCTGGCGGCGGTTTGACGCCCGACGGCGCGGTGACGCTGATCAATCGCGAAAAAGCCGTGGTGATTGACGTGTGCGAATCCGAAGAATTTGCCGCCGGCCACGTGGGTGGTGCCAAAAACATCCCCTTGAATTCGCTCGACGACAAACTGGCCGGTGCCATCAAAAACAAGGCCCTGCCGGTGATTCTGGTTTGCCAGACCGGGGCGCGTTCTGCGCGCGGCGTGGCGATCGCCAAAAAACTCGGCTACGACAACGCCCAGTCCCTGCATGGCGGCCTGAAAGCCTGGATCGCGGCTAACTTGCCGATTGAAAAAGCGGCGGCCTGACGCGGCTTGCCGCAAGGCCAAATGACGTCAATTCCCGACTGCGACTTCTCATTTTTCAGCCCCAACATGCAAAACATCACCATGTACACCACGGCGTATTGCCCCTACTGCATTCGCGCCAAACAGCTTCTGGCCCAGCGCGGCGTCGCCCACATTGACGAAATTCGCGTGGACGACCTGCCCGCCGAGCGCCTCAAAATGATGGAAATCACTGGGCGGCGCAGCGTGCCGCAAATCTTCATTGGCACGACCCATGTGGGCGGCTGTGACGACCTGATTGCGCTGGACAGCCGGGGCGAACTGCTTGGCCTGCTCAACGGAAAAGGCGCTGGCACCGACCACCCCGTGAGTGCCCGACCCGCCTGAGATAATCTCAGAATATGCCTCTTAAGGCATCCAATTTTGTTTAACTGAAAGAACCCCATGGCCGAGCAAGCATCCCCCGCACCCACCAGCGCCGCAGCGCCGATTTTCCAGATCCAACGCATTTACCTCAAAGAGTCGTCGCTGGAGCAGCCCAACTCACCCGCCATTCTTTTGGTGCAGGAGCAGCCCACCGTGGACATCCAGCTTGGCGTGAACGCCCAGCCGGTGGCCGATGGCGTGTTTGAAGTCACCGTCACGGCCACCGTCCAGACCAAAATCAAGGACAAAACCGTGTTTCTGGTGGAAGTCAAACAGGCCGGCATTTTTGAAATTCGCAATCTGGCGCAAGAGCAAATGAGCCAAGTCATGGGCATCGCCTGCCCGCAAATCGTCTACCCCTACCTGCGCGGCAACGTGGCCGACCTGATTCAACGCGCCGGGTTTCCGCCGGTACACCTGTCCGAGATTAATTTCCAGGCCATGTTTGAGCAGCAACAAGCCCAAGCGGCAGCAGCCGCGGCGGCTGAAATCCCACAAATCATCACGACCTGATGCGCGTGCCGCGGCCCCTGGAGTCCGCACCGAAGGCGGTGTTGATGCCGATGCGGCGTGCCGCGTCGCGTGCTGCCCCATGGGCCAGGCGCGATGGCCTGCAAATCACACCGATGTCGCCGTACTGTTTTCTGAAACCACCGTATGTTCCCGTCAATGTTAGATAGTTTGCTATATAAAAAGCAGCAATGAAAATCTTGATCTTGGGTGCCGGGGCGTGGGGTACGGCGCTGGCCGTCGCCGCCAGTTCTCAAGCCAGTGCCCACCACCAAGTGACTTTGTGGACACGCGCCCCAGCCGCTGCAACCGGTTTGAACACGCTGCGCGAAAACCTTGCTTACCTGCCGGGCGTGCGACTGCCAGACACTCTGGCCTTGGCTTGCAACGCGCCGACTTTGCTGGGTGAACTGGCGACCCAAGCCGACTTGGTCGTCGTGGCAACTCCGATGGCGGCCTTGCGCGGCATGTTGGCGCAGCTCCAAAACTGCCAAGCGCCGGTGGCCTGGTTGTGCAAAGGTTTTGAACCGGCCAAAAACGATGCCAGCGGCCTGCTGGCCCATGAGGTGCAAGCGCAGGCTGCGCCCCATTTGATCGTTGGAATCCTCAGTGGTCCCAGTTTTGCGCAAGAAGTGGCGCGTGGCCACCCAACGGCGCTGGTCGCCGCCAGCGCCCATGCGGTGGTGCGCGACGCGCTGGTTGCAGCCTTTCACGGGCCGGCGCTTCGGGTCTACGCCAATGACGACCTGGTGGGGGTGGAGGTGGGCGGTGCTGTCAAAAACGTGCTGGCCATCGCCACCGGTTTGTGTGACGGCCTGAACCTCGGGCTCAACGCGCGGGCCGCGCTGGTCACCCGCGGCTTGGCCGAAATGACGCGTTTGGGCCTAGCCTTGGGGGCCAAACCCGACACCTTCATGGGTCTGTCCGGCCTGGGCGACCTGGTGCTGACCGCCACCGGCGACCTGAGTCGCAATCGCAAAGTCGGCCTGGCGCTGGCGCAAGGCAAAAGCCTCGCCCAGGCGGTCGAGTCCCTGGGCCACGTGGCCGAGGGCGTGTATTGCGCGCGCGCCGTGGCGCAGCGTGCCCACAGCCTGGGCGTTGACATGCCCATCACCCGCGCCGTCGTGGCCTTGCTGGACGGCCAGATCAGCCCGGCCGAGGGTGTTGCCTTGTTGATGGGGCGTGACGCACGCCAGGAAACCTGAAAGCCCAACCATGTCCACTGATTCCCAACCCAGCACCAGCATCCGCCCGCTGGTCTTGATCCTGGCCCTGTCCATGCTGGGCTTCATGGCGTTCAACACTTTGATTGGGCCGATTTCGCGCGACCTGGGCTGGGCCGAATGGCAGGTGGGTGCCATCGTCACAGTGTCGGGCCTGATGTGGATGGTGGGTGCCAAACCCTGGGGGCGGCGCATCGACGCATTTGGCGCGCGCCACGTGGCCATGACGGCCCTGCGCGGGTTCACGCTGTTGTTCGTCGTGCTGGTGCTGGCGGTGTACGGCAGCTTGGTGCATTGGTGGAGCGCGGCGTATTCCTTCATGGTCATCCTGCCGATACGCTGCGTGTTGTCGCTGTTTTATGGCGCGATCCCCATCGCTGCCACAGCCTACGTCGGGCAAGTGACCACGGTCGACGAGCGTGGGCGCGGCATGGCGGCTCTGGGCATGGGATCGGCCCTGGGCATGATTTTGGGACCCGCTTCGGCAGCCTTGCTGTCTGGCTTCCATCTGGCGCTGCCGGTGGTTTTTGGCTGCGTTACGGGCGGCATCGCTTGGTGGCTGGCCCGCCGACACCTGCGCGCCTTCCCCATCGTGCCTGGCGGCCTCTACACCCCGCCTTTGAGCGTGTTCGACCCGCGGGTGCGGCTGGGCACGATCAGCGCCTTGATCGCGCTGTTTGCAGTCATGTCGGCGCAGGTCAACACCGGGTTTCTGGTGCAGGACACCTTCAAACTCGGCACGCGGCAGGCGGCTTCGGTGGCGGGCGCGATGTTGTCTGCCGTCGGCGTGGCCTTGGTGGTGTCGGGCTTGCTGGTGCGCCGCTACAACTGGCCGTCGTTGAGCCTGCTTAAAGTGGGCAGCCTGATTGCGGGTCTGGCTTTTATGAGCCAGCCTTTCCTGCCCAACCCGTGGCTGATGGCTTGCGGGTTTTTCATGGCGGGTTTTGGCATGGGCCTGGTGTTTCCGGCCTTCCAGACCTTGGCCTCGGTCGGCGTCGAGGACCACGAGCAAGGCAATGCTGCGGCGGCCGTCAGCACTGCGCAAGCCATGGGCATGGTGGTCGCGCCGATAGTTTCAACCAGCCTGTACCACGCGGCACCGGCGGCACCCTATGTGTTCATCGGCGTCTTGATGCTGGGACTGTTTGCCTTCTTGCAAGTGGGCAGGCCGATGGCGGCACGCAGCCCAAAGTCGTGACGTCGCGGCTCAGACCGAAGTGAAGGCCAGGCGAACGTAGATCGGTGCAAATACCTCTGCCTGGGTGATTTCGACCAGGGTTTCTTTGGCCAGCTCCAGCAGCGCCAAAAACGTGACGACCAGCACGGCCGGGCCTTTGGCGGCATCAAACAGGTGTTCGAACTCAACAAATTTACGGCCTTGCAGATGCCGCAACACGATGCTCATGTGTTCGCGCACTGACAGCTCTTCCCGGGTGATGCGGTGGTGCTGCACCAGCCGGGCCCGGCGCAGAATGCCGGCCCAGGCCTCGCGCAGGTCAAGCACGTTGACATCCGGAAAACGCGGCACCAGCGACTGCTCGATGAAAACCTCGGCTTTCAAAAAATCCCGGCCAAACTGCGGCATGGCATTGAGTTTGGCGGCAGACAACTTCATCTGCTCGTATTCAAGCAGGCGGCGCACCAGCTCGGCGCGCGGGTCTTCGGCCTCCTGCCCTTCGGCCACCTTGCGCGGCGGCAGCAACATGCGGGATTTGATCTCGATCAGCATGGCGGCCATCAGCAGGTACTCTGCGGCCAGCTCCAAATTGCGCGCGCGGATTTCGTCGACGTAAACCAGGTACTGGCGCGTCAACCCGGCCATGGGGATGTCCAGGATATTAAAGTTTTGCTTGCGGATCAGGTACAGCAGCAAATCGAGCGGACCTTCAAACGCCTCCAGAAACACTTCCAGCGCGTCCGGCGGAATGTACAGGTCCTGCGGCATGGCAAACAGCGGTTCGCCATACAAGCGCGCCAACGCGACGCGGTCTACCACCCGCGGCATCGCCGTAGGGTCCGGGCCTTGCGCGAGCATGAGTTCAGCCGAATCTGCCACTTGGATCATTGTTTGATTGCAAATCAATTACTATAATTTATATAGCACACTATTCAGCATACACGGGAACATTAGCCACTTTTACTCGAAACCAGGTAGGCAAAGACCCAACTGGACGGCTTGGACGGTCGCAAGCCCTCGGACAACTTGCAGGCAAGTGCAACACCTACCACCAGCCCGTCGCCCGCCCCTGCGGTCAAAGCGGCAGGCTTACTGCGCGTCGGTCTGGTAGACGTAGGGTTTTTGCTCAACCTCGCCCGCGCGATAGTCGCTCCAGGCGCTGCGGTCTACGGCCTTGTCCCACAGCAAGGCGCGGCCTGCGCGTTGCTCAGCCTCCAGCGTGGGTTTGTCGGTTTTCAGCTGGCCGATGAACTGGCTGGCCTCGGACTGGTAGTCCGCACGGCGGAACAGGGACAATAATGTGAAGCTCATGGGCCGATTTTACAGGGATCACTGTGCCGACATTTAAATTGAAGAGGATGTGGATCATGGGACTGTTGTCCGCCTTGCTCAGCCTGGTGGGCTGCGACCCCCAACGTGTCTCCGAACTCGAAGAAGGCGTCTCGACCGAAGCCGATGTGCGCGCCCGTTTTGGCGAGCCGCAAAAAATCTGGGACGCAACCGACGGCGGGCACACCTTGGAGTACAGCCGCCAGCCCGAAGGGCACAAAAACTACATGATCACCATCGCCGCCGACGGCAAAATGAGCGCCTTGCGACAGGTGCTGGCGCCGGCCTATTTTGCCAAAGTGGTGCCCGGCATGATGATGGAAGAGGTGCGCAAACTGCTGGGCAAACCAATGAAGGTGACGCCCTACGCGCTCAAAAATGAAACCCACTACGACTGGCGCTGGATGGATGGCCCCAATGCGTCAGATTCCAAAATTTTCACGGCGGT